>CAJGCX010000044.1 GCA_904501895.1 Clostridiaceae bacterium | reverse complement strand
GACTTTATGACAATGGTTGATATCCAGGGTCTTGAAGACTTCTATGGCGATATGGACTTTAAGGTAGCAGGTACAAAGAAGGGTATCACAGCTATCCAGATGGACCTTAAGGTGCACGGTCTTACAGCTGAAATCATTAAGGAAGCATTTGCAAAGACACACAAGGCAAGAGATTATATCCTTGATGAAATTATGATTCCTTGTATTTCAGAACCTCGAGCAGAGCTTTCAAAGTATGCTCCAAAGATGCTTTCAACAAAGATTGACCCTGAAAAAATCGGTGATGTTATCGGTAAGCAGGGTAAGGTTATTCAGAAGATTCAGGCTGAATGTGAAGTTAAGATTGATATCGAAGAAGATGGACGTGTATTCATCTCAGGTATTGATATTGATAACGCAAAGCGTGCTCTTTCAATTGTTGAGCTTATCGCAAAGGACCCTGAAATCGGCGCAATCTACAACGGTGTTGTAACAAGACTTATGAGCTTCGGTGCATTCGTTGAAATCGCTCCTGGTAAAGAAGGTCTTTGTCATATCAGCCGTCTTGATGTTAAGCGTACAGAAAAGGTTGAAGATGTTGTTAACGTTGGTGACACAGTGCTTGTAAAGGTACTTGAAATCGACGACCAGGGCAGACTTAACCTCTCTCGTCGTGACGCTCTCATCGAGGTTAAGGGACTTGTTCCTGAAAATGACATTGATGAAGAACCAAAAAAGCGTGATAACAACCGTCGTTTCAATAAGAGAAGAAACAACGACTAATCACTAAATAAACGTAAATTAAGCCTCCACAAAACGTGGGGGCTTTTTATGTGGACATGCTACAGATATTTTATTATATAAATTGGAGTTTGTCGGAGAATTAATGGGTGTTCGTTCTCGGCTCCCCTTGTCAGGGGAGCTGTCACGAAGTGACTGAGGGGTAGTCAGATTACATATTAACTATCTCTCCCTCCGTCAAAATCAAAGATTTTGCCACCTACCTCGTCAGAGGGAGGCGTAAACACGCCATTCAAAGAGAGCGACAAATTATAATTTACATTTACTCTCCACAGGCGCAATTTGGACGGAAGCTATCCTTCAGGCAACCTTCTTTTGGCGGGAAAAATTCGTCAATTGGGAATTGAATTCGTCTGAATGCATCACAAGGATTTTCGTTGTCGCAGGCGCATTCCTTATTTGGGACACAGAAGTCATAAGCAGGGATAAGCATTTGTACATCTCTTTCAAGTTGAACAATTGTGAAAATTCCAAGAGTGACAGTAACTGCCTTTTTTGGCTCATCATCGTAGCAATCAAAATCTCCCTCAAAGCATCGGCAAACGCATCGTGGAAGTCTTGATGGCTGACAGCAACAGCAGGAGTAACAGGCTTTACATTCATTGGCATTTCGGAGCTTTGCATCAAGGCAGATTGGGTCAACAGTCTGCACCTTTGCCTTTGGATTTGTGCTGACCATATCAAGCTGTTCATCAACATCATTACAAGCAAATTCTGAAGAAAACACCTTCACATTACCTTCTGAGCCATAAAGAATACATTTTTTGGAGAAAGAGGCAAGGCCTTCAACTGTGCAGGGTGGATTTGTGTGGCCTGAAAAAACGTCAAGGAAGATTTTGAAATAATAAGTAATATCAACGGAATAGTAGCCTCTGTTAAAAGGCACCTTTTCCACTTCAATAAAGGCGTTAAGTACTTCTGCACCACGACAACGGACGTTTGTTGCTCTGTCAATTATGCATTGTGCTGACCCTGTGAAATAAACCTGTAAGTCCTCAAGGCAATCCTTGTCTGCGCAGGAGTCATAGACTCTGTTTGTATCAATGCAAACAGCTTCTTTTATCTTGTTGGGTGTACAGTTTTTGTTTTCTGACATATATATTCCTCCCATAAAATTATCATCTGACAGTACCATTGTATGTAGAAGAATAAAAGATGTTACAAAAGACAAAGTGGATTTAACTAAGTTTGCCTTATGGCAAGTGAAGTTGTATAAATACAGTGAAGTTACTCCGTAGTGAAGTTGCACCTGACGGTGCAGTGGCAAACTTAACTTCACTTTTCAAAGAAAAAATTCACTCTGTTAAGAACTTCACTTTTGTGTAACAAAAACTTCACGAATTAAGTGCAGAATGCAAAGTGTAGGGGTCGGTGTTCTCGACGACCCGATGAATATAATTGACAAATTTTTGTTCAAGTGGTATATTGTTTGTACCTTAAATTTTATTTGTGGAGGAAAATGAAATGAAAAAACTTATTTCAACAATTTTAGCATTGTCAATGTTATTAACAATGTGCATTCCTGCTTTTGCAGCAGACGACGTTTTTGGTGACGTAAACGGTGACGGTTTAATCACTGCAGTTGATGCGAGAATAATTTTACAGGTTGTTGCAGGAAGCAAAGAAGAAACAGAAATCATTAAAACCAATGGCGACTTGAATAATGATGGTAATGTTACAGCGGTTGATGCTCGTATCATCTTACAGGTAGTTGCAGAAATCATTCCAGCACCTGAAAGACCAGAAGCTCCTGAAGAATCAAAGGTTTCAGTAAGTGAAACAGAAGTATATGTTAAGGATTCTCCTGTAGTTGTATATGTTACAATGATTGGTGACGGTACTGTTGTTTACGAAATTGAAGATACAAACGTAGTATCTTGCGATTGGGGAGAATGGGATGGCGACGTTATTCCGCTCACAATCTATCCGGAATCAGATGGCAAAACAACAATTGAAGTTTACGCAAAAGGCTATGACGAGCGTGTTGAAATTAAGGTAACTGTAGATATTACAGAGCCAGTCACACCACCATCAAACAGAGCAGACCAGAAACTTAAGAATTATATAATGACTCATGGTAGTGAGCTTAGGGACGACCCAGGAACCTACGCGATTTATGAAAGAATTTACGGAACTGATACACTTATATATTACTATTCAAATGAAGATTTCTTTAGCTTTATGTGCAATATAGAAATGGATGATGGCGAAACATTCGTGTTTATGGATTATAAATATGGTGAAGCAACACAGGAAGTAATGACATCAACTAAATTTTACGATGGTTCAAGTAAACTTATCACAGCAGGTTATATATATACTGCGACTTATTCAGGCGAAAACGAAGAGGTGTATATTACAAATCATAATTTAGCAAGTTTAAATAATGCAAAGGCAATAACAGATGCATCAGTATCTATTCTTTTGATGCAGAGCGAAATGCTTCTTTCTAAAACAGGTACAGGTGTTACATTGAATTCATTAGGCTTTAAAGCTTGGTAAAATAGTTTTTTTAAACCTCGTAACCTTAGGGTTGCGAGGTTTTTGTTATGCTAATTTACAATAAATGGTTGTTAATCTTAAAAATATATGCTAAAATATTATGATTAAACTTTTCTAAAGTGAGAAGGCGTGATTATGGCAGTATTAAAGGATGTTAAGAGAATTGTTGTTAAGGTTGGCACATCAACTCTCACATACAGCACAGGTAAAACAAATATAAGAAGAATGCACAAGTTAGTGAGTGTGCTTTCTGATATTGTCAATTCAGGTATTGAGGTTGCTCTTGTTACAAGTGGTGCAATCGGTGTTGGTGTCGGTAAGTTAGGCCTTAAGGAAAAACCTGCCGATACTGCAGGCAAGCAGGCTGCTGCAACTATCGGTCAATGTGAATTGATGTTTATGTATGACAAGCTTTTTGGTGAATACGGTCATACTGTTGGTCAGCTTCTCATAACTAAAAGTGACGTTGAGAATGATGAGCGTCGTACAAATCTTATAAACACATTCAACAAGCTTTTTGATTTCGGTGCGATTCCTGTTATCAATGAAAATGACAGCGTTGCAGTTGAAGAAATCGTTTATGGTGATAACGACTCACTTTCTGCAATTGTTGCAAAGCTTATTAATGCAGATGCTCTTATTATTCTTTCAGATATTGACGGTCTTTACGACTCAAATCCTAATGAAAACGAGGATGCGAAGCTTATTCCTCTTGTAACTGAAATTGATGAGGATTTATATAAAATCGCAGGTGGTAAGGGCTCAAGCCTTGGTACAGGTGGTATGGTGACAAAGCTTCACGCTGCTGAAATCACAATGGCTGCAGGAATTGACACAATTGTTATGAATGGTGAAAATCCTACTGAAATTTACAAAGCACTTGACGGTAAGCAGGTTGGTACATTCTTTAAAGGTAAGTGATAATATGCTCACAGAAATCGGTAAAAGAGTAAAAAATGCTTCAGCACAGATTGCTGTTGCATCAACTGAGGATAAAAACAGAATACTTAAGGCTATTGCAGCTGCACTTCGTGAAAACTGCGATAAAATCGTGAAGGCAAATGAAATCGACCTTCAGAATGGCAGAAATAACGGATTGTCGGAGGCGCTTCTTGACCGTCTTATGCTGAATAATGACCGTGTTGAGGGTATGGCAAAGGGTGTTGAGGATGTCGTTTCACTTCCTGACCCTGTCGGTAAGATTCTTTGGGAAACAGAAAGACCAAACGGAATGAAAATTCAGCGTGTCAGCTCACCACTTGGTGTTGTGGGAATTATTTATGAAGCAAGACCAAATGTGACAAGTGATGCTGCTGCTCTTTGTATAAAAACAGGCAACACAGCAATTCTTCGTGGTGGTAAAGAGGCTTTTAACTCAAACTCTGCCATTATGGATATTATGCGTGAGGCAATAGAAAAGGCAGGCTTTAACCCTGATATTGTTGAGCTTGTTCGTGACACTTCAAGAGAAAGCTCAACTGCACTTATGAGATTGAATGAGTATGTAGATGTGCTTATTCCTCGTGGAAGTGCAAATCTTATTAAAGCAGTTGTGCAGAATTCAACAGTCCCTGTAATTGAAACAGGTGCAGGAAATTGTCACGTATATGTTGACGAATTTGCTGATATTGATATGGCTGTTGAGATTATCAACAATGCAAAAACAAGAAGAATTTCAGTTTGCAATACTGCAGAAAGCCTTCTTATTCATAAGAATATTGCTGAATTTGCACTTATTGCAATTAAGGCAAAGCTTGATGAGAAAAATGTAATTCTCTACGGTGATGAGGTTGCTTGTGAGATTTGTCCTGATATTGAAAAGGCAACAGAGGATGATTGGGCAAGAGAATATCTTGATTATAAATTATCAGTTAAAATTGTTTCTTCAATTGATGAGGCAATTGAGCATATAAGAAAATATTCAACACACCACAGTGAAAGTATTGTAACCGAAAGCCTTGAAAATGCTGAAAAATTCCTCAATGAGGTTGATTCAGCGGCTGTTTATCACAATGTAAGCACAGCGTTTACTGATGGTGGTGAATTCGGCTTCGGTGCTGAAATCGGCATTTCAACACAGAAATTACACGCAAGAGGTCCTTTGGGTCTTGAGCAGTTAAACTCATTTAAGTATAAAATTTACGGTAACGGTCAGGTAAGGTGAGGTAAATGACAAATAACAGCACAAAGAAACAGAAAATGGCATTTCCTGTGGGCTTAATTGTGGTAATTCTTGCCGCAATCGGTCTTGTTACTGTTATTGTTGCAGGTGTCAAGGGTATTGATATGGCAATTGACAAGTCAAGACGCTATGAGGAATATGAAAAAATCCTTACTCCGGTTGTGCTTATTGACCCTGACAGCTTTGATGACGTTACAAAGGCACAGATGAGTCAGCTTATGGAAATCTCCATCTGGTCACTTCTTAAGAACGACAATGCGCCTGACAATTTTGAAAGCAACGAAAATGGTCTTGCAATTCCAAAATCAGCCGTTGAAGCAGAGTTTACCGAGCTTTTCGGCACAGAGGTTACCCCTGTGCACGGGACAATTGAGGGTTATGGTATTGACTTTGTTTACGATAATGTTTCCGAAACATATACAGTACCTCTGACAGGCGTTACTCCTATTTACACTCCTAATGTTGTAGATGTTTCAAAGACAACTGATACAGTTGTGCTTACGGTTGCGTGCATTGCAGGTAATGCGTGGGAGCAAAGTGAAAACGGTGAAATGGTAGCACCATCACCTGATAAATATATCAGAGTTACTTTAAGAGAGAATGAAAATAATCTCTTCATTTCTGCAATTCAGAATACAACCGCTCCTGAAACTGCGACAACACAATATAATGCAAATAACAATAAGCTTGAGGATGTTAATGTGCTTGATGATGAAACAACAACAGAATCAACTACAAAAGCACCTGAAACAACAGAGGCAGCTTCAGAATCTACTACCGAAAAAGAAAGCACTACTGTTAAGGAAGAATCCTCAACAAAATAGTGCTATAGAATCTATATTCAATCCGCTTCTGATAAGGGCTGTTTTAAAAAGCAGTGCTTACCCCATATCGCATAAAACGGTTTTATTACATTTTATGTTTTTTCAGCGGACAAGTGACAAAATATATTAAAGAATAAACATATAAGAGAGGATTATTTATGCTCCAGTTTGAAGAATTAAAATTGCGACTTGTTGCTCACGAGGAAGAGCTTTCTAACCTTGCTGATGCATTAGGTCTTGAAAAAATGAAAAAGGAAATTGAAGTTCTTGAGGAACAACAGGCTCAGGAGGGCTTCTGGGATGATATTCAGAATTCACAGAAGGTGCTTCAGCGTACAAGCGTTTTGAAGAATAAGGTTTCAGGATATGAAAGACTTAAATCAGACTATGATGATGCTCTTGTTATGATTGAGCTTGCTGATGAGGAAGAGGATGAAAGCCTTGTTGAAGAGTGCACACAGGGTGTTGATAAGTTTGAAAAAGACCTTGATTCAATGACTCTTTCAACACTTCTTACAGGTGAATATGACTCTAAAAATGCTATTCTTACATTCCATGCAGGCGCTGGCGGTACTGAGGCTCAGGACTGGGCACAGATGCTTTTCAGAATGTATAACCGTTGGGGTGAACGCCACGGATATAAGGTTTCAACACTTGATTACCTTGATGGAGATGAAGCAGGACTTAAATCTGCTTGTATCCTTATTGAGGGTGAAAATGCTTACGGATTTATGAAGAGTGAGGCAGGTATTCACCGTCTTGTCCGTGTTTCACCATTTGATGCTTCAGGACGACGTCACACATCATTTGCTTCTCTTGAAGTAATGCCTGAAATCGACGAGGATACAAATGTTGAAATCAATCCTGACGATATTGAAATGGCTGTTTATCGTGCAAGCGGTGCAGGTGGACAGAAGGTTAACAAGACATCATCTGCAGTTCGTCTTACTCATAAGCCAACAGGTATTGTTGTTTCTTGTCAGGTTGAACGAAGCCAGCACCAGAATCGTGAGGTTGCAATGACAATGCTCAAATCAAAGCTTATTGAGATTAAAGAGCGTGAGCACCTTGCAAAAATTGAGGATATTAAGGGTGACCACAAGGAAATTGCTTGGGGTAGCCAGATTCGTTCTTATGTGTTTATGCCATACACACTTGCAAAGGACCATAGAACATCCTTTGAAAATGGTAATATAAATGCTGTTATGGACGGTGACCTTGACGGATTTATCAATGCATACCTTAAAATGCAGTCACAGAAGAATCTTGATAATAATTAAATGCAACGAAAAAGGGAAAGACAATGTAATTTGTCCTTCCCTTGTTTTTATTTATTTACCACATTCTGTGGGGTACCGTTTAAATATGCTGAAATATTTTCTTTGAGAATACTCATAAGTCTTTCACGTGTTTCAAATCCTGCCCATGCAATATGAGGAGTGATGAAGCAATTCTTTGCAGAAAGAAGTGGATTATCAGCCTTTGGTGGCTCAACTGTGAGTACATCTAGTCCTGCACCACGGAGTTTACCGTTATTCAAGGCATCTGTTAAATCCTTATCGTTTACAACAGGTCCACGACTTGTGTTTATGATAATTGCACCATCCTTGCATTTGTCGATAAATTCCTTGTTTACAAGTCCTGTTGTCTTTTCAGTAAGAGGACAATGGAATGAAATAATATCACTTGTCTTTGCGAGTGTATCCATATCAACCCAACGGAAATTCTTTCTGTGACTCTGGTCTGTTTCGTGACCTGAAACTGCAATTACATTCATTTTAAATGCTTCTGCAATATCTGCAACAGCCTGACCAATTTGACCAAAGCCTACAATACCAAGTGTTTTGCCACATAATTCTGTCAATGGTGTTTTCCAATAACAGAAATCAGGGCAAGCAGTCCAATCACCATTTTTTACGCTTTCACTATGTAAGCCTACTGCATTTGTAATTTCAAGAATCAATGAAAATGTAAGCTGTGCAACTGCATTTGTTGAGTATGCAGGAATGTTTGAAACAGGCACACCGATTTCCCTTGCATATTCCCAATCGACAATATTGTAGCCTGTTGAAAGGAGTGCAATGTATTTAAGGTCAGGAAGCTGTGACAGAGTTTCCTTTGTAAGGGGTGTTTTGTTTGTGAGAATAATTTCAGCACCTTTACATCTCTGGAGAATTTTATCCTGTGGAGTGCGGTGGTGAATTTCACAATCACCTAAGGCTTTAAGCCAGTCCCAGCTAAGGTCACCGGGGTTTAATGCGTATGAATCAAGAACAACTATTTTCAAAAAATCACAACCTTTGATTATCTACTTAATATTACATATTATTCTAACATATTTTAATATAATATAACAACAAAAACATTGACCTTTTTTAAGAAATATTATAAAATTACAGTGTATGGAAATTTTCTGAACGGAGAATTTGATGGAAAAGAAAAATCTTAACAGAAAGAAAGCGTTGAATTTAACATCAATCGGTCTTTTTGTTGCTGCCATAGTAATTGCTGTTATTACAGTTGTTATGGGTACTAAGGTAGCAGAAGGTGGATGGGCAGAATTTTTACATAGCCTTGATATGCTACAGGATTTTATTATGTCCCTTGATAATAAATACCTTATTGTTATTGCCATATTAGGAGTGTATGTCCTTCGAGGAGTTTTGCCGATACCATTTCCCTTTATATTGATGATGACCGGTGTTATGTTCAGACCCGTCAACGCTATAATTATAAATACAATAGGTGTCACAATAGTTCTTTTAATAACATACTATTGGGGAAAGGTTACCAATGGTGGCGTTGCTATTAAAAAGCTTGAAAAGTACGATAATGTCCGTGAAATGATGAGCCATCACGGAAAGGCAAAGTTAGGTGTTCTCGTAGCACTACGACTTATTCCGTCAGTACCTATGAATATGGTAAGTAAGGCTTATGGTGGAATGAAATTTCCGATTGACGGCTTTGTAGTGGCTTCCCTTTTAGGCTTTTTCCCTAAAATATGGGTTTATTCTGTAATGGGTGGCAATATTAGTCAGCCGTTTACATGGAAGTTTATGGGGCCAATTATATTCTTGTTAATTTTATCGGGTGTTGCAGCCCTGATTGTTAATTTTGCATTAGAGGAAAGAAAAGGAGATAATAAAAATGTCAAAGGTTCAGATGCTTAAAAGTGCAATTATGAATGGTGAGTATGATGCTCGCTTTAAGAGAGTTTATGTTACAGATGAGGCTGTAAAAGCACAGTATGAAAGATATGTAAGCCTTGCAAATGATTTTGCAGAAATTTTCAGCGAGGACAGAGATGTAAGACTCTTCTCTGCACCTGGTAGAACTGAGGTTGGTGGTAACCATACTGACCACAACCACGGTCGTGTTCTTGCAGCAGGTATCAATCTTGATGCTATTGCAGTTGCATCAAAAAATGATGAAAATATCGTTCGTGTAAAATCACGTGGTTATAATATGGACGTTTGTGACATTACTGACCTTGAAATCAAAGAGGATGAAAAGGGTCATTCACCTGCACTTGTAAGAGGTATGTGTGCAGGCTTCTTGAAGTATGGCTATAAAATCGGTGGTTTTGATGCTGTTACAATGTCAAGCGTTCTTTCAGGCTCAGGTCTTTCATCATCTGCAGCTTATGAGGTGCTTGTTGGTACAATGCTCAACTACCTTTATAACGATGGTCAGGTTGATGCAATCACAATTGCAAAAATTGCACAGTATGCAGAAAATGTTTACTTTGATAAGCCTTGCGGACTTATGGACCAGATGGCTTGTTCAGTAGGTGGATTCGTTACAATCGATTTCAATAATCCTGCAGAGCCAATTGTTAATGAAGTTAAGTTTGATTTTGCATCATCAGGTCACTCACTTTGCATTGTTGATACAAAGGGTAGCCATTCAGATTTGACAGACGATTACGCTGCAATCCGTAGTGAAATGGAAGCAGTTGCAGGTTGCTTCGGTAAAAATGTTCTTCGTGAGGTTGATGAGGAAGAATTCAAGAAGAATATTCCTGCAATCCGTGAGAAGGTTGGTGACAGAGCAGTTATCCGCGCAATGCACTTCTTTGCAGATAATGCTCGTGTATTAAAAGAGGTTGACGCTCTTAAAAATGGTGATTTTGAAGCATTCAAGTCATATATTCTTGAAAGTGGCGATTCTTCATATAAGTATAATCAGAATGTATTCTCAGTTAAAAAGCCTTCTGAACAGCCTGTGTCATTGGCACTCGCAATTAGTGAAAGCATTCTTAAGGGCAAGGGTGCTTGGCGTGTTCACGGTGGTGGATTTGCAGGTACAATTCAGGCATTCGTTCCAAACGATATCCTTGCAGATTATAAGAATGCAATGGAAGGTATCTTCGGCGAAGGCTCTTGCTATGTGTTGATAATCAGACCTGTCGGCGGAATTGAAATATAATTTTAGTGTGACAAATAATCCGCTCCCTCATGGAGGGAGGGTAATTTCATAATAATTAAGGTTGGTTTAAATGACAACTATTGAACTTTTAGAAAAATTGACTTCTCCTGCAGGCGTTGCAGGAGAAGAATCAAGCTCCTTTGAGTCTTTAAAGGGGCTTTTTTCACTTTATGGTGATGTTTCCAGCGATGATACAGGAAATATTCTTGTTCACAAAAACGGAAAAGGAAAGCACATTCTTCTTGATGCACATCTTGACACAATCGGTTTTGTTGTAACTGAAATTACAAGTGATGGCTTTGTTCGTGTGCAAAAGGTTGGTGGTGTTGATATGCGCACTGTTGAGGGTCTTGAATTGACTCTTCACGGTGAAAAGGATATCTACGGTGTCGTTTGCACAGTGCCACCTCATTTGTCAGACGGTGACAACAAGGTATCTGCTGATGGTACAGCAGTTGTTGATATCGGTATGAACAAGGAAGAGGCTGAAAAGGTGATTTCTGTCGGTGACAAGGTGTCATTCAGAAATAATTTCTCCATTCTTAATGATAATGTTGTTTCTACTCCTTATGTTGATGATCGTGGTGGAATCGCTGTACTTTTAAAGGCACTTGAATATACAAAAACAGAAAATGAAGTCACACTCGTTTGCTCTGCACAGGAGGAAACAGGTGGCGCAGGAGCTACTTGTGCTTCATTTAATGTGGATGCTGATTTGTCCGCTTCAGTTGATGTAAGTTTTGCAACAACTCCTGATTCAAAGGATAGAGAATGTGGAAAAATGAATGGCGGTGCAATGATAGGCTATGCACCGATTCTCGACAGAGAATATACTGAAAAATTAGTTGAAATTGCAAAGGAAAAGAATATTCCTTATCAGAAGGAAATTATGAATGGTCGTACAGGTACAAATGCTGACCATATAACAATCTCAAAGGGTGGAATCCCATCAGTATTAGTGTCGCTTCCTTTAAGATATATGCATACTCCTGTTGAAACAGTTGATATTCGTGACATAGAAGCTTGTGCAAAGCTTATTGCAGAGTTTATGGAAAGGGTGTGAGAATATGAATTTTGAGCTTTTGAAAACCCTTTGTGAGCTTAATGGCACATCAGGTGATGAGAAAAATGTGCGTGATTTCATAATTTCACAGCTTCCTGATGATTGTGAATACACAGTTGACCCTATGGGCAACCTTATTGTAAATAAAAAGGGTGAATTTGCACCAAAAAACAAGGTTGCACTCTTTGCTCATATGGATGAGGTTGGCTTTATAGTAACATATATCCACGAAAACGGTTTTGTGAATGTTGCAAATGTTGGTGGAATTGATAATTCTGCATTATTTGGTAAGAAGATAACTGTAAATGGCAAAATCGGTGTGGTCGGTGGAAAGGCAATTCACCAATGCTCAGGTGATGAGGGTAAAAAAATCCCTGAAATTACTGATGTTTATGTTGACTTCGGATTTGAAAATAATGAAGTAGCAGAAAAATATCTAAGCCTTGGTGATTATGGTTATTTCAAATCGGATTTTGTTGAATTCGGTAATGATATGATAAAGTCAAAGGCAATTGATGACCGTCTTGGCTGCGCCATTATGCTCGAGTTCTTACAGGAAAAGTCAAAAATTGACTACACCTGTGTTTTCACCGTTCAGGAAGAGGTAGGCACTCGTGGTGCTATTGGCTCAGCATATACTGTAAAGCCTGATTATGCTATTGTAATTGAAACAACAACAGCGTCTGATATTCCTGACACTCCTGAAAACAAGAAGGTTTGCAGAGTTGGTAACGGTGCAGTTGTGTCATTTATGGACAGAGGCACAATTTACAATAAGGACTTGTACAAAAAAGCAAGGGAAATCGCAGATAAGAATGGTATCGCAAATCAGACTAAAACAGTTGTAG
>CAJGCX010000043.1 GCA_904501895.1 Clostridiaceae bacterium | reverse complement strand
ACAATTCCACAGGTTGTTGACATTATTAAACAGCTTGATGATTTGCTTAAAAAAGAGCTTAAAAATGCAAATGTTGACAAGGAAACTGCAAAGACAATGCAGATTATTCAGGATAAGCGTGTCCATATGGCTTATCTTGCAATTTTCTGTTCAAAATATGTAAACGGTGTTGCACGAATTCATACTGACATTCTTAAAGTAGATGTTTTAAAGGATTGGTATGAGCTTTACCCTGAAAAATTCCAGAATAAAACAAACGGTATAACACAAAGAAGATGGCTGTTGCTTTGTAACAAGGAATTATCAGCACTCATTACCGAGCTTTTAGGTAGTGATGAATGGGTTACAAATCTTGACAAGTTAAATGACCTTGAAAAGTATGCCGATGATGAAAATGTACTCAACAGATTTATTTCTATTAAAGAAGCAAAGAAAAAGCAGTTAGTTGAGTACATTAAAGCTAACGATGGTGTAGAAATTGATGAAAATTCAATTTTTGATATTCAGATTAAACGACTTCACGAGTACAAACGACAGTTACTTAATGCACTTGCAATTCTTGAACTTTACTTTGAAATCAAGGAAGGTACATTGAAGGATTTCACACCAACAACATTTATTTTTGGTGCAAAGTCTGCGCCGGGATATGCTCGTGCAAAGGGTATTATCAAACTTATCAATGAAATCGCAAAGCTTATTGAAAATGATAAGGAAGTTTCAAAATATATCAAGGTTGTATTCGTTAAGAATTACAATGTTTCTTATGCTGAAAAGCTTGTTGCAGCCTGTGACGTCAGTGAACAGATTTCAACAGCAGGTACAGAGGCTTCAGGTACAGGAAATATGAAACTTATGCTCAACGGTGCAGTAACTCTTGGAACTTTCGACGGTGCCAATATTGAAATCGTTGAAGAAGCAGGGGAAGAGAATAACTACATTTTCGGTGCTCGTGTTGAGGATATAGAAGACATAAAGGAAACATATTCTTCAAAAGAACTTTACGAAACTGATGAAAAGATTAAACGAGTTCTTGATGCCCTTGTTGACGGCACATTAAAAGATAACAAAACAAAAATCTTTAAAGAGCTTTACGACTCAATTCTTAAGGGTGCAAGCTGGCACAAGCCTGACCATTACTATCTTCTTCTTGATTTCAACGATTATGTTGAAGCAAAGAAACGAGTAAATACTGATTACATGAATAAGAAAGAATTCTACAAAAAGTGTTGGCTTAATATGTGTAATGCAGGAAAATTCTCATCGGACAGAACAATCAAACAATATGCAGAAGAAATCTGGCATATATAAAAATTAGGACTCGTTTGAGTCCTTTTTTCTTGCATAATTCTATGTTTCAATATATAATATCGTTGGTGATTATTTTGGATAAGAAAATATTAGAGCAATATTTAAACCAAAAACTGAATATAGAAATTTTTAATGAACTTGATTCTACAAATAATTATTTAAAGAAAATCGGTTTAAGAAATGAAAAGGAAAACAAACTCGTTATAGCCCTCAGTCAGACAGGTGGCAGGGGAAGAATGGGTCGTACTTTTTATTCTCCAAATGGTACAGGAATCTACTTTTCTTTACTTTTATATCCAGAATTTTCTGCCGAAAAATCACTTTTTCTGACAGTTATGGCTGCTGTTTCAGTTGCTGAAACTGTAATGAAATACAATAAAAACGATGTTAAAATCAAGTGGGTAAACGATGTCTATATTGACGGTAAAAAGGTCTGTGGAATACTTACCGAGGGTGCAATAAATAAGGATAAAATGCTCGATTACGCTGTTGTGGGTATCGGTATAAATGTTATAGCACCTGAAAATGGTTTTCCTGATGATATAAAGGATATTGCAACTGCGATTTTCCCGGGAAATACCGAAGAAAACATCAAGGAAAAAATCGTTGCAGATGTGGTCAATAACTTTTTCAAAATGTATAATGGAATTGACACGGATTTTGTAAAAAGATATAAAGAATATTCATATTTAATAGGCAAGGAAATCAATATTATTTCAGGTGATACATCACGACCTGCAACTGTTATTGATATTACAGATGATTGTCACTTGCTTGTAAGAAATGAAAATGATGAAATCGAAGAAATTTCGTCAGGTGATGTTAGTGTGAGGCTTGTATGAAAAGAAGAAATTTAATCGTAACATTAACATTATCAGCTTTATTCTGCACACTAATTTGCATAGGCTCGTTTATACGGATTCCAATGCCTAATATGATGCCAGTTACATTGCAGACGTTTTTCGTTTTACTTACAGGACTTGTGTTGCCATTAAAAGCATCAACCCTAGCAACACTTACTTATATAGCACTTGGTCTTATCGGATTACCGATTTTTTCAGGTGGTGGGGGATTAGGATATATTCTAACGCCTAACTTTGGCTTCATAGTTGGCTTTTTGATTGCAACAGTATCAATTAGTGCCATTGCTGAAAAACTCAAAAGTCGCAAATTGTGGCAATATGTAGCAATTTCTCTGCTTGGTATTACAATAATCTACATAATCGGCATTTTTTATTTTGCACTCATCACAAATGTACATAATAATAACAATTATTCTTGGGTTTGGTTTATTCAGACAGTATTCCTGCCATTTTTACCAAAAGAAATAGTCTGCGTTGTTTTATCTTCACTTTCAGCATATAAAATCCGACCATATATAACAAAAGGAAAGATATGAAAACTCATATCTTTCCTTAATTTTTTTCATAAATTAGTG
This sequence comes from Clostridiaceae bacterium, assembly GCA_904501895.1. Taxonomy (GTDB): domain Bacteria; phylum Bacillota; class Clostridia; order Oscillospirales; family Acutalibacteraceae; genus Fimenecus. Next base: position 9,942 of record CAJGCX010000043.1, on the reverse strand, counting down.
TAGGGCGGGGGCTTGCTCCCGCCGCTATTAATTACATTATCGTTTTATAAATCAATGGTTTCATTTCAGGCTTTTCTTTACCGATTTTAAATGAGGTGTTGAAAAGCTTTTCTGCATTTTTAAGTCGTTTGTCGTCTTCAGCATAAAGAATTGCGATTGTGTCACCGATTTTTACTTCGTCACAAGTCTTTTTATAAAGCACAATTCCTGCACCGTAGTCAATCGTGTCACTTTTCTTTTCACGACCTGCACCGAGTAAAACTGCACTATCACCGACAATTTTTGAATCAATGCTTTGGATATATCCGTTTTCGTGAGCAAGAATCTCAAGTGATTTTTTACACTCAGGTAAAAGGTCAGGATTGTCAATCATATCTGCATTTCCACCTTGTGCAGAAACTAATTCTTTAAGTTTATTCAATGCAGAGCCGTCAACCAAAGCGTTTTCAGCCTTCTTATAAGCCTCTTTATAATTCCAATTATAAGAGATACTCAAAATAGTTGCAGAAAGAACAAGACATAATTCCCTTAACTGCTCATCACCCTTGTTATTGAGAATGTCAACAACCTCTTTAATTTCAAGTGCATTACCAACATTTGCCCCAAGTGGAATATCCATATTTGTAATAACTGCAGCCATATTACGACCACATTTCTTACCGATTTTAACCATTGTTTCAGCAAGCTGGGTAGCACTTTCCTCATCCTTCATAAAAGCACCACTACCACACTTAACATCAAGAACAATATTTTTAGCTCCTGCAGCAATTTTCTTACTCATAATGCTTGATGCAATAAGTGAAATGTTACCCACAGTTGCTGTAACGTCTCTTAAAGCGTAAATCTTTTTGTCAGCAGGTGCTAAATTCCCTGTCTGACCAATGAGTGCAATTCCGATTTCGTTTACCTGCTTGAAAAATGCATCAGTATCAATTGATGTATTATATCCTTCAATGCTTTCAAGCTTGTCAATTGTACCACCTGTATGACCGAGTCCACGACCACTCATTTTTGCCATTTTTACGCCAAGTGAAGCACATATTGGTGCAACAACAAGTGATGTTTTATCACCAACACCACCTGTGGAGTGCTTGTCTGCAGTAATTCCGTCAATTGGTGATAAATCGAGCATATCACCTGAACGAGCCATACTTTCAGTAAGATTAACAGTTTCTTCCTCATCCATGCCGTTAATAAATGTTGCCATTAATAATGCTGATGCTTGATAATCCTCAATATTATCCTTTGTGTATTCCTGCACAAAGAAGTCAATTTCCTCTTTTGTAAGCTTTTGTCCGTCACGCTTTTTAGCAATTATATCGTAAATTCTCATATTATTCACCTAATTTTGATTTGTCAAATGAACAGGGGAGAAGGTTTTCTAAAGTAAATTCCTTTATATCATCTTCATTTTTACCCACAAATATTTTAAAATCACTGTCACAGAATTCAGATAATGCCTGTCTGCAGACTCCACAAGGAAAAGCATAGTCAGTAATTTCACCGTTTTTACCACCGACCACACAAATTGCAGAGAACTCTCTTTCACCATTTGCAATGGCAGAGAAAAGTGCAGTTCTTTCAGCACAATTTGTTACTGAATACGACGCATTTTCAATGTTACATCCTTTAAATATATTTCCATTTTTGCAAAGTAAGGCAGCACCAACATTGTATTCCGAATATGGTGCGTAGGAGTTTTTCATAGCCTTAATTGCGAGCTTAAAAAGGTCTTTTTTATCCATCAAATCACCTTAAGTTAAAATTATCAAGAACAATATTGCTGATATAGTTATATCCCTTAATAGTGCCAAGATTTTCAGGAATGATATCTTTTGAATAAATGAGTATCGGCACTTGTTCTCTTGTGTGGTCTGTGCCTTTAAATGCAGGGTCACAACCGTGGTCAGCAGTAATAATCAACAAATCATCATTTTTCATATTAGGTATAAATTCATTTAACCAATTATCAAATTCGCTGATAGCATTTGCATAACCGTCAACATCTCGTCTGTGACCGTACTTCATATCAAAATCAACAAGATTTGTAAAACACAAGCCCGTAAAATCTTTATTTGACGTTTCAAGAGTAATTGACATACCCTCATTGTTTGAGTGAGTGTAATGCTTTTCTGTAATTCCACAATCAGCGAATATATCTGCAATTTTACCAACTGAAATTACATCATAGTTATTGTCTTTTAATATATCAAGCATTGTGCTTTCGGGTGGCTCTACTGAAAAATCGTGTCTGTCTGCTGTTCTTGTAAATGGGAATTTACCTGTAAACGGTCTTGCAATAACACGACCAACAGCGTGTTCTCCTACTAATATTTTTCTTGCAATTCTGCAATATTCATACAGCTTTTCAAGTGGTACAACATCTGTGTGTGCAGCAATCTGAAAAACGCTGTCAGCAGATGTATAAACAATCAGTTTTCCTGTTTTAATGTGCTCTTCACCGAAATCTGCAATAACCTGTGTGCCTGAATATGGCTTATTACAAAGTGTTCCACAGCCTGTTTGCTTTTCAAATTCCTTGATAATATCCTCGGGGAATCCGTCAGGGTAGGTTGGCATTGGTTTTTCTGAGACAATTCCCGCAATTTCAAAATGACCGATTGTGGTGTCCTTACCGTTTGACAATTCCTGAATTGCACCATATTTGCCAATAGGTGAGTCATTGTTTTTCAAATCAACACCATCAATGTTACAAAGACCTAATTTTGATAAATTGTTTATTCTGAATTCATCTGATTTTGAAATGCTTTTAAGTGTGTTTGCACCTGAATCACCGAATTTTTCAGCATCGGGAGCATTGCCAATTCCAAAGCTATCAAGAACAATTAAAAATATTCTTTTATATTTCATTAATATCCACTGCCTTGTTCATTTTTAACGATTTTAACAATTCTGCTTGTTCCTAATCTTGATGCACCGAGATTTATAAAATCCTCAGCATCTTCTATTGAAGCAATTCCACCTGCAGCCTTGATTTTCTTGCCGTTAGCAGTATGTTTAGCAAAAAGCTCAATATCAGCCTTTGTAGCACCACCTGTAGAAAAGCCTGTAGATGTTTTAATGAAATCAGCATCTGACGTAGACACAATTTCACACATTTTAATTTTTTCTTCATCAGTAAGAAGACATGTTTCAATAATAACCTTTAAAATCTTGCCATTACAAGCAACTTTAATTTCATTGATTTCATTAAGGATTTCATCATATTTCTTATCCTTTAACCAACCAACATTTATAACCATATCAATTTCATCTGCACCGTTTTTAACTGCGTCTGCAGTTTCAAAAATCTTTGTTGCAGTTGTTGAATATCCGTTTGGAAAACCAACAACAGTACAAATTGGAAGTTTTTCACCAACGTATTCCTTTGCTTGCTTAACGAATGAAGCAGGAATACAAACAGAGGCAGTTTCATATTTCATTCCGTCATCACAAATTGCTTTGATTTCTTCCCAAGTAGCATTTTGTGATAATAAAGTATGGTCAACCTTTGATAAAACTTCCTTGATGTTCATTATTTTAACCTCCACATGTGCTACATAATTTGTAGCCATTATTTATATATTCATTTAATTCCTTATCACTTAATTGAATAGATTTTCTGTTTTCTTCCTTCATTCTGCTTACAAATGTGCAATCAGCATAATGGATTTTCTTGCTATTTACATTGATAACAAAGTCAGATTTTTTGGAGTTGTCGTGTGAATTTGTAGTTTCGTCCGTATGCTTGTCTGTTGTATTATTCAAATTCTTTGTTGTGGATTCTGGCGCCGATTCCTTAGTTTCTGTTTCTGTTAAATCATTATACAAAGGTAAGACATCACCAATGATATTATCGTTATCTTCCACGAAAACGCCTTGAACACTTTCGTTTTCTTCAGTTCTCACACTTGATAAGATTGGCTCATTTACGTCCAGAATAGTTTGATTTATTTCATTCAATTTAAAGAAAATCAAGCATAAGAAAACACATATCATAAGTAAATAAAAAGCGATTCTTCTTACTACAGCCTCAGCTGTAACTGCTTTTTCTAAGTAATCAGTCAGTTTAATCTTCATACAAACAACCTCCCATTTTTTCTACTATATTTTATCATCAATTTTACTGTATTTCAACACATAAATATCCTAAATATAAAAGCAAGTGGATTGAATGATCAAGTACCACTTGCTTTTGTGTTTTATTTGTCCTCTTAAATAAATCTATTAAATAAAATATACTTTTAAAACCTTTTTATTTCTAGATAATATACAGACATTTAAAATTTTATATAATTAAAGACTTTTATTAATAAGTTTTAATAAAAAATTAATTATACGCATTGATAAAAATCCCCATGTGCGATGTTGATGTACATAAACAAAATCAAAAATTTTACCCAACAAATCGGTACGATTGTGTTGACATGATTTTGTTGCTGTGCAAGCTAGAGGTGTTTTGTAAGGGTATAAACCACAACTTTTCAAATCATCTAATATTGGTTTGAATTGTTTACGCTGCATTTTCGTTAACTCGTATAATCCACCCCAAAGATAAATCATAAGTCTGTTAGCAGTTTCAGTAGGATATATATTATCGTTTCGTTCGTAATATTTCTGTACTATTTTTGCTTCGGTTAGTGTGGATTGAATTCGTTTTTTTCTGAATTCAGGTGTCATATTGTTTGAAGCAGAGCCCTCTACGATTCTGTGATAGTGCACGAGGGAATTGGTTTCAAAAGCCTTTGGTGTACAGTATAAGCATTCAAAGATATACAATGCATCTTCGCCAAATATTAACCCTGGGTGAAAACGAAGATTATTATCGTTTAAAAAGTTCTTTTTAAAAATGCTACGCCAAACCACACTATCCTTCCAGGAACAAGTTGGATTCGTTTCATCTGAAAACAATTCCGAATTAGATCTAAAGTTTTTTGACTTGATAATAATACGGTCACATTCGTTATTTAAAAGAATTTCTTTTATTTCAAACAAACAATTTTCTTTAATTAAATCATCTGCATCAAAGAACCATATGTAGTCGCCGTGAGCATGTTCTAAACCAGTATTTCTTGCGACGGAAACACCACTGTTTTCTTGATTAATAACACTTATATTAGGATGTGTATAAGCGTATTGGTTAAGTATTTCAAGGCTTGCATCTTTTGAACCGTCATTAACACAAATGATTTCATATTCATCTTGAGGTATATTTTGATTCAATAAAGAGTCAAGGCATTCTGCGACATAATCTTCGGTATTATAAACAGGTATTATAAACGATAAAAGCATATCAATACTCCTTTAAAGATGTTACATTTTATTGTGTACTGTTTACCTAAAAGTTGCTTTTGTTTCCTTTTTTATATAGAAGTGTATTTATATGAATTATAATTCTATTTACACTTTTTGTATTATATTTTATCACTAATTTTACTATATTTCAATATAAATAACATTTTATTATATAAATGAATATAATGTTGTGAGCATCGACTCAAATAAACAAAGGAGAAATGCAAATGGAAGAAAATAAATGTCAATATAATTGTAAAGAAATGCCGAAGGTACCTTCAGATACTGTAGTTACTATGGCCTATGTTCCATTCCAGACAGACCTTGTAACATATACAAGCTGTGAAGCCTTATCAAACGGAACACTTTTTCCTGAGCTAGACAAAAAGTTCTTTGGAGGTAAGTGCTGTGAATAAATGTAAATTATTAAGAGAAATTTCTGCAGTAAGCTTTGCTGCATGGGAATTACACTTGTATTTAGATACTCATCCTTGTGATGAAAAGGCAATTGAAATGCACAAAAAATATACGGAAAGAGCACTGGAGTTAAGAAAAGAATATGAAGAATGTTTTGGTCCATTGACTCACGAATCAGGTAGTGGTTATGTATGGGTAAGGGGACCTTGGCCATGGGAATATATGGAGTGTGATTGCTGATGTTTCAATATGAAAAGAAATTACAATATCCTGTAAAAATCAAAAATCCTAATCCTAAATTAGCAAAGCTCATTATTTCACAGTTCGGAGGTCCTGACGGAGAATTGGGTGCATCTGTCCGATACCTCTCACAGCGTTATGATATGCCGTTGCCTGAATTAAAAGGTCTTCTTACTGATATCGGTACGGAAGAATTATCGCATCTTGAAATGATTGGTGCAATTGTATATCAGCTTACAAGGAATTTAACGATTGATGAAATTAAAAAATCAGGCTTTGATGCGTATTTTGTTGACCATACAACAGGTATATATCCTATTGCAGCAAGTGGTATGCCCTTTACGGCCACATATCTTCAGTCAAAGGGTGACGTAATTACAGACCTTCACGAGGATTTGGCAGCGGAGCAAAAGGCAAGAACAACCTATGACAACCTTTTACGACTTATAGACGACCCTGATGTCCGCGATCCGATTAAATTTTTGCGTGAAAGAGAAATTGTCCATTATCAGAGATTCGGTGAGGGCTTACAGCTGATGACCGATAAGTTAGACAGTAAAAATTTCTATGCTTTTAATCCGAATTTTGATAAGCACTGTATGAAAAATAACAACAGAAGAAAAAGATAAGATTTATAGAATGGCGGGGTTATCTCCGTCATTTTTTGTTGAATAAAAAATATATATGTGATAAAATATCTAAAAATGTAGTTGGATGTGATTACTTGAACAGATTTAAGAAATTTTTATCTTTGACATTGTCTATATTTATCTTTGTTTCTTCATTTTTGATGATTGATGTTTATGCTTCTGACACGGGAAGCTTAGGTGTTAATGAAACGAATATCACTTGGTCGTTTGATGAGGCTACAGGTGTTTTAACTGTAAATGGCTATGGTAAAATGAAAAGCTTAAACAATCCAAATGGATTTGACGGAAAAGCAGAATATATTAAACAGGTTATTATTACAGGTGATATTGAAAATATTGGCTCTTACGTTTTCGCCGCATGTACATCATTAGTAAGTATTTCTATTCCTATATCAGTTAATAAAATCGAAGATAATTCATTTTTGTACTGTCATAATTTAGAAAATATTTATTATGAAGGCACAAAATTACAGTGGGAAAATATAGAAACTTCTTCTGCTGGTAACGAATACTTGTCAGATGCAAAAATAAACTACAAGGAAGAAACACATGTTTGTACATTTAGTGAGTGGAAAGTAGTTAATAAACCAACTTGTATTGCTGATGGTAATAAAATAAGAGAATGCAGCTGTGGTAAAGAAGAAGTACAAATTATTCCTGCAACAGGGAAACACAATTTCGGTGAGTGGGAAACAATAACACAGGAAACTGAGTATCATAATGGTGAGGAAAAGCGTAACTGCAAAAACTGTAGTTATGTTGAAACACGCATTGTCGATAATATTAAGATTTTAATTGGTGATGTGAATAGTGACAGTAAAATAACAGCCTCAGATGCAAGGGTTATCTTACAGCTTGTCGCAGGACTTAGAAGTATTGATACAGTTGAATTGAAAATTGCAGATGTGAATGCAGATGATAAAATCACTGCTGTTGATGCAAGATATATTTTACAAATGGTGGCAGGATTAAAATAATAGTCAAAATTTTAACGAATTTCATTGACACAAGAAATAATTGATAGTAAACTATATCTGTTAATATTTTATTAAAGAGGTGTAATAACAATGGCAATGCAATTGACAGCTGAACAACAGGCAATGTTGGACGGCAAGCAAGGCGAAGTAATGGCTAAAGTTATGAAAACACTTGTTATGTATGGTGAAACATTTGGTGCAGAAAAAATGGTTCCCGTAACAAGTGATAAGGGACATCTTGTTACAAGCTTTGGTCTCAAGATGATGACTCCTGTATTTGATTTGATGGAACAGCTCCTTGATGCTGGTGTGAAATCAAAGCAGAAGTTTTCGGTTGACCCAAAACCTTTTGACCCAAATGTTCCTTCAGATTTTCTTAAGAATTTCGTATTCAAGAAATTTATGTATTCAAAGCAGGATTCATATAACGAACAGCTTCGTAAAATGGGCCTTTTAAATGATGATGCATATACTTGTGCTTGTTACCTTGACGAGGTTGGTAATACTCCTAAAAAGGGTGACATCCTCTCTTGGGCTGAATCAAGTGCCGTAGCTTATGCAAACTCTGTTATCGGTGCTCGTTGTAACCGTAACTCAGGTCTTATCGAAATGATGGGCTCAATCGCAGGCTTTGTTCCTGATTTCGGTCTTCTTACTGACGAAGGCAGAAAAGCAACTTGGATTATCGAAGTTAAGTGTGAGAAAATGCCTGAAGCACAGATTCTCGGTTCTGCAATCGGTATGAAGGTTATGGAAGATGTTCCATACGTTAAGGGTATGAACGAATGGCTCGGTACAGAGCTTAACGACGATAATAAGGCATACCTTAAGGACTTTGGTGCTGCTTGTGCTTCAAATGGTGCTGTTGGTCTTTATCATATCTCAGGTCTTACTCCTGAAGCAGTTGAAATGGGTGAGTCACTCATTGCTGAAAATGCACAGGTTTACGTTATTGATGATGCAGAGCTTGAAAGAGTTAAGAATTCATATCCTGTTATGTGGAAAAATCCTGATGCAACTCCTAAGCTTTGCTTCCTCGGTTGTCCTCATATGACAATGGCACAGCTTAAGCAGTGGACTAACGATGTTTATAACGCACTTCAGAAGAACGGACTTAAAAAGGTTTTAATCCCAACTGTATTTACAGCTCCTCCTGCAGTTTGTGACGAGTTCAAGAAAACAGACTTGTATGCAAAGCTTCAGTCAACAGGTGTAGTTCTCAGCTACATTTGTCCTCTTATGTATATGAACAATCCTCTTGCAAAGAAGACTCCTGTTATCACAAACTCCAATAAGCTCAGAACATATACAACATCTCGCTATTACACAAGTGCAGAGATTCTTGATATCATCACAAAGGAGGTAAAATAAGATGAAAACTTTTAAAGGTCGTCCGGTAGTGCCCGGCACAGCAGAAGCAACAGCTCTTGTATCTCACGGTGGCTTTAATACACTTGCATCTTTCCAGAATGCCCTCCAGTTTGGTGATAAGCAGGCAAAATGCGGTGACCAGAACAATAAGGATATCTTCGAAAAGCCTATGGTAGGTACAGCTCTTTGTCTTCCTCAGACAATCGGCTCAACAACCGGTGGTATGGTTCTTTATTGCGCAAAGGTTATGGAGAGAAGCCCTGCTTGTATGCTCTTCTCTGAGCATATTGACTCACTTGCTGCTGCAGGTGTAGTTCTCGGTTCTGTATGGACAGATACTCCTATGCCCACAGTTGACTGTCTTGGTGAGGAGTTCCTCAACACAGTTAAGACTGGTGACAAGATTAAAGTATACGAGGATGGTACTGTAGAAATTTTATAATTTCATCCTATCACATGGGGAAAAGCGGGTTTCTGCTTTTCCCCTTATATGATTTTTGTGAGGTTTTTATATGAAATTTATGTCCTTTAATATTCAGCATGCTACGGATTATATCCGACAGGTAATCGACCTGGAGTATTTTGCGGAGCGCTTTAAGGAGCTTTCTCCCGATGTCCTCGGTCTTAATGAGGTTATGGGCGAGGGAGAGGATGAAGAATATACCGACCAGATCGGCTTTTTTACCCAAAAGCTTGGTTGGAACGGCTATTTCGGAGAGGCTGCAAGAATCGATGGGGAAAATCCCTTTGGAAATGCTGTGCTGAGTCAGGTGCCTATTAAATCTGTTGAAACGGTGCTTATTCCTGATCCCGAGGATAAAAGTGAGCCTGCCTACTACGAATCCCGCTGTGTTATACGTTGTATTGTAGAGCTCGAGGGTGTGGATGTGTGCCTTCTTGTGTGCCATATGGGACTTGCAAAGCTCGAAAGAAAGAATGCGGTTGAGGTAATATGCTCATTGTTGGATGAGAATGATATGCCTACTATTCTT
>CAJGCX010000042.1 GCA_904501895.1 Clostridiaceae bacterium | reverse complement strand
GTCGTTGTTAAGAAGGATAAGAATAGGGAAGTATTTGACCGTAGTAAGCTTATTAAGGGTATGCTTACTGCTTGTGAAAAGCGTCCTGTTTCAATGGAAACAATTGAAAGAGCTGTTGACGAAATCGAAACAACTCTTCAGAATTCACTTGACCGTGAGGTTACAAGTGTTCATATCGGTGAGCTTGTAATGGATAAGCTTAAGGGTATTGACCAGGTGGCTTATGTTCGTTTTGCTTCAGTTTATAAGCAGTTTAAGGATGTAAACGCATTTATGGAAGAGCTTTCAAGCTTCCTTGACAAAAAATAAAATCAAAGATTAACGAGGTGTTATTATGAGAAAATCAGTAGGTAAAGTGCTGTCTGTCATAATGGCGCTTTGTCTTTTTATGACAGCTCTGCCTGTTTCAGTTTCGGCAGAAGAGGTTGAACTGACAGTAGTTGAGCCTGTTTCTATGATTGAATTTTCACCTGAAACTGAGCTTGATTTACCACTTAATATTAATATGAACAAGTTTTATAGCGGTGGTAGTCAGGTTGATACAACAAAATATTTCTATAATCAGTTGACTGCAAATCAGAAGGGACTTTATGACCAGATTTGGGCAGCAGGTCCTGTGGCATCAATCGCAATCAATTTGACAGGGATTACAATTACAGGCAGTACAAAGGATAATGCTGCAAATAGTGCTATGCAGGATATTATGATGGCGATAACTGCACTTAATGAAGATAATCCTATGTTTTTCTGGGCATCAGGCTTTGGTATTTCTTATGGTATGTCAAGAAAATTTGTTAGTGGTCAGTATGCTTATGTGATTACATCTCTGACAATAAATATGAATTTTAATGAAGAACATTTCTCAAGCTTTGATGATGTTATAGCGAAGCGTGATGCTGTCGAGGATTTTTATAAGACAATTCCTGTTTACGGTATAAGTCGTCACGAAAAATACAAATCAATTCACGACTATCTTGCAAACAATATTGTGTATGATGATACTATTTCAGAATCAAATATTTTTGATGTGTATGGTGCATTGATTAATGGTGTTTGCGTTTGCGAGGGTTATGCCGAGGCGTTTAAGCTTCTTTGTGACCGTGAGGGTCTTCCTTGTCTTACCGTTGTAGGTACAGGTAACGGTGGTGCTCATAAGTGGAATATGGTGCAGATGGAGGACGGTGAGTGGTATACCCTTGATGTTACATGGGATGACCAGAAAAGTAACATTTATTACAGTTATTTCATTATAGGAAGTAACACAAAAGCAGCATATTTCACTAGTAACAATAACAATACTGTTGCTGATTCAACTGTTCACATTGCGACAGGTCAGATTTTCTCAGATGCAAATACAGTCCTTACGTATCCAACTCTTTCAAATGATTCTTATGGTGTTGGTATATTGAGATATGGTGCACCCGATGTTCAGTTTGATACTGTAAGAAATGTCATTATGGTTGGTAAGGATGTCACAAATTACTATACTTATGTTGTGAACAATTCTGCAAGCGGATTTTCACGTACACGAAACGGTAGTGGTACAACAACATCAACACTGACAGTTTCAGACAGCACAACAACTAAGGTATACCTTGTTGCTATGCGTGGCGATATTGATGCATCAGACGACGTAGATGTCGATGACTACACAGCAATGACTCAAGCTTGTGCAACAACATATAAGGTTGATGACGGTACTGCAAAGTTTTATGCAGGTGATATGAATCAGGATGGTGCAGTTGATGGGTTTGATGTAATTGCACTTGATTTATACGCAAATGGTGATTTGCTTTACAATTAAAACATAATATGTTCATTAAAACTTTGGACTTGTGCAATGTGATGAAAAAGCACAAGTCCTTTTTGTGTATTTTGAATATGTGGAATTTATTTACAAAGTGTTGATTAACTGTTATAATCTATCTATCAATTTTAAAAGGGGTAATACTATGAAAAAGATGAAAAAAGCTCTTGCAGTAATGCTTGCAGTCGTTCTTACTTTGTCATGTATGTCAATTCTTGGCTACTCATCAAAGAAAGAATATGTTCCTACAATTATCATTCCGGGAAATTTCCAGAGTGAAACTTATCACTATATAAATGGCGAAATAGAATGTGACGCTAACGGTAATCCTGTTCCAGGACCTTTCTATGTTTCACTTGGTGAAGAGGAAATCACAGAAATCGTAACAGAGGCACTTCTTCCTGTTGCAAAGATGTTTATCACACAGGAAGACAAGGACGCTTTGGCAGCTAAAACGGTTTCAAAAATCCTTGGTGACATTCTTATGGGTAAACAGCGTTCAGATGCTAACGGTAATATGATTGACGATACTCGTGCAGTTCTTTATCCAGGAAGTATGGCAGAAGTTACTGATGCAGAATTAGAGTATGTTTTAAATCAGTTCCCAATTGAAGAATACTTCGAAATTGCCGGCAAAGAAAATATGTATGTTTACAACTACGTTTCAACAGGCAATATGATTCAGACTGCAAAGGGCCTTTATGACTATATTCAGTTTGTTAAGAAGGATACTGGTTCAGATAAGGTTAATATCGTTCCTGTAAGCCAGGGTGGTTCAATCTCAACTGCACTCCTTAAATACTATGATGAGCAGAATATTTCTGTTTCAAGAGATATTAACAGAATTATCTATGTTGTTCCTGCTCTTGATGGTGCTGCACTTCTTAGTGACTGCTACAGATATGGCTTTAATAAGAACAGTGCTGCTCTTTACACAACAGCAATGCCATCAGTTATCGGTTACGAAAACTATCTTGGCTACATTATCAATATCGCTATGAGACTTATGCCAAAGACTGATATTGATGTTCTTCTTGACTGCATCGCAGAGACACTTGTCAATGACTATTTAGTATATTCAACTCTTATGTGGGGCCTTATATCAACAGGGGACTATCCTGCATGTCGTGAAAAGTACCTTATGGGTGACGATTTGGCAGAAATCCGCAGACAGACTGACTGGTACTATGATGCACAGCTTAACGTTGAAAAATACATTCTTGAAGCAAAGGCAGACGGTGTTGAGGTATTTGACATCGTTGATACAAACGTTGAACTTTATCAGATTGCAGTTACTCACGACAAGAGAAATTGCGACGGTATTATCCAGGTTGATTCAACATCAATTGGTGCATACAGTGTAAACGTAGGTACAAAGCTTCCTGCAGATTATGTTGCTAAGAGAAATAACTGTACTGACCCTAAGAATCATAACCATACTGACCCTGAAGGCATTATGGACATCTGCTCAGGTCTTCTTCCTGAAACAACATTCTATTTCAGCGGACAGAATCACGCTACAACAGCATCAAATGACGTTATTATGACACTTATCATTCATCTTGCTACTGATGAAAGCTTCACAAGTGTTCATTCATATCCTGACAAGTTCCCTCAGTTCAACTATAGCAGAGAAACAAAGAAATTAAGAGAAGATGTTGATACAATGAGAGATTATGACACATCTACTCTTTCTGCTGCAGATGCAAAAGAACTTAAGGAAGCAATTGCACAGGTTGACAAGATGCTTGAAAACAAGAAGATTGATAAGGAAGAATTCCAGGCTGCTAACGACCGCTTCTATGATATTTACAACAAGATTACAAGTGGTGATTCAGCAAAGACAACAGAAGGTATCAACCGTGCACTTTACATTATCACAAGAACTGTAAGTGATGTTCTCTATTATATCTACGGCGATAAGGCATTTAGTGAAATGTCAATTAAGCCTGTAATCGATGCAGTGAAATAATCAGAATTTAATATTAAAGGACTTGCAGAAATGCAGGTCCTTTTTTTATGGATATGCTATTGTTTTGGACAACAAATAATGATAAAATGAATGTGTAAAAAGGAGTGACTATAATGATAGGATTTATCAATAAAATTATTACTCTTGTGCTTGTGCCTATATACTTTTGTAGTGCCCTGCCACCGTATCATATTGCAAAATTGGCAAATCAGCCTGAGGAGTTAATCTTGCTTTCAGAATATGGTATTGAGGAAGAAAATGACCCAATATATTTTACTGCTCATCGTGGTGTACACGCTTTAGCACCTGAAAATTCAATTCCATCATTTGAAGAGGCAGTAAATCACAATTATTACTCTGCTGAATGTGATATTCATCTTACTAAGGATAATCAATGGGTGCTTATTCACAATGAGGATATTAACGGAAGATTTTGTCAGTTAGGTGATGTTGAAGATTACACCCTTGAGGAATTGAAGGAATTCAGCTATAAGGGTGGCGCAAATTTCTGGAAATATGAGGATATGCGAATTCCTACACTTGATGAATATCTTGATATTTTTGTTGGCACAAATACGCGACCACAAATCGAAATTAAGGAAGAGGATTGCGACTATCTTCACACAATTGTTGACTCAATTAAGGCAAAGAACCTTACAGAAGAAGCAATTGTAATCTCATTTGATATTGAGCATTTAAAGGCTATCCATAAGCTTGAGCCGAAAATTGAGCTTTGGTACCTTGTGGATGAAATCACACCTGAGAATATTGCCGAAGCAAAAGAAATAGGCGATAATGTGTGGCTTTCTGCTAATTTCAGCGTAAATAATGAGGAGTCTATTCAGTTTGCAGTTGATGCAGGAGTAGGTATTTCCTTGTGGACGGTTAATACAGTAGAAGATGCCAAAATGCTCTACAATATGGGCATACGATATATGGAAACAGACATATTGTGTAATTGAATTATAAATTACCATAACAAAACCTCCTTGTAACTGTGCAAGGAGGTTTTTTATACTATTTGATTGTATGAAAATCAGCTACCGATAAGACCTTCCTTAAGGGAAACGTCGTAGCCCTGTTCCTTATATCTGTTATACATATCAACATTGTTGATGATGTTAACAATTCTGCCAACAAAGAATGCAATTGGCTTAAGGTACCAAGAAGGGTTTTTATAGCTGTGGCCACCGTCTTTTGTTGTCTTTGTAATTGTAATACGGTTGAATTCCTCATTTTCTTCAGATGAATATGACTTGAATGTAAGTGTGTCATCTGTGAATTCCATAAGGCTATAAATTGTTTCTGCTTCTTCAAGACGAGTATATCCTGCATGTTCACCGATAGGTGGTGTTTTACCCTCGTCATCAAGAAGGTCAGCGTGACGGGTAATTGAACCTGATGAAACATAAACTGTGCCTTTAGGGTCAGTAAGCTGAGCATTATGACCTGTTTCCTCAACAGTTTCTCTATCGTAAATTACATTTGAAACGCTGTAGAAATGGCTGTGTCCGTAGAGCACCATATCAACACCGAATTCATCGAAGAATGGTGTCCATAAAAGCTGAAGCATAGCGTTTTCACTGTCAAGCCAAGGCTCTCTGCCACCAAACATATCGTGGTGCATAACAGCAACTGTCCAGATAGCATCTTTATTTGCTTCCTTTGCTTCCTTCATAAAGTTGTAATGCTCCTTCATAGATACATTACAAGAGTCAAGAATAAGGAAAAGTGCATTACCCTGTCTGAACCAATAGTCAGTACCAATGTATGACTTGAATGTCTGCTCATCTTCATTAGGATATGCAGTATAGTATTTATAACCAACGCTCTTTCTGTCATGATTACCAACAGAAATTGAAAGTGGAATTGATTTTAAAAGTGCAGGTGAGCTAAGACCCATATACTCATTACGAAGACCCTCTGAAGCCTGGTCACCCGCTGAAACAATTGCATCAAGGGTATTGCCCTCAGAAATAGCTTTGTTTGTAGCGTTTTCAATTACTTCGTTCCAGAGATATGATGTATCGCTGAGCTCGTTAGGGCTTTCCTCGTTATCTTCAGTAACGTGAATGTCAGAAACATAAAGGACAGTGCTGCTATCATTGTCCTCAACCTTAAAGGTGTAATACTCTGATTCATAATCGCCGCTTACACATCTGTATGTATAAACACCAGGCATAAGGTCGTTGAGTGATGCACTCAAACGATAGTCACCCTCAACTGTTTGCTTTGCTTCTGCGTCAATTTTTTCTGAACTTGCAAGGCCCTTTAATTCAACATATCCTGTTTCTGCATCAGAATACCATGCAATTATTCTGTCGTTTTCATCACTGCCTACAAACATTGTAACGGCTGCCTTGATTGAATCGCTTTTGGTTTCCCAAACTTTATCCCAGACAGCTCTGTCAGCATCGCTATTGAAATCATCAATAGCATCTCCAATCTCACCTAACAATGCATAGGACATTGATGAGCACTGAAAAAGCATAACAAAAACCATAAGGATACATAAAAACTTTTTCATAACCTTTTTTCTCCCTTATTTACCAAAATATATGATTTTATTATACTATGATAAATGGGAAAAAGCAAGACGGAGAGTAGTATTTATATGTTGATATGAAAATCATATTTTGATATAATAAAGAAAAATTATATGAGGTAGTGCTATGCGTTCAAAGGAAAGTGTAACCGGAATACTTGCTCATGTTGATGCAGGAAAAACTACGCTGACGGAAGCCATTCTTTACAGATGTGGCGTAATTCGTCGGCTTGGTCGTGTTGACAAAAAGGATTCCCATTTTGACTCACATGAGCTTGAACGAAATCGTGGTATTACTATTTTTTCAAAGCAAAATCCTTTCACAATTGGTGAAAAGCAGTTTACACTTATTGATACTCCAGGCCACATTGACTTTTCCGCAGAAATGGAAAGGACACTCAGCGTTCTTGATTATGCTGTTCTCGTTATTGACGGTACTGTGGGAATACAAAGTCACACGGAAACTATATGGCAGTTGCTTTACGAATATAATATTCCTGTTTTTATTTTTGTGAACAAGACTGACAGAGACGGTTTTGAAAAAACCAATATATTAAACGACCTAAAGAAAAGATTTGGCAGTGAATGTGTTGATTTTACACAGGATAAGGTTTCACTTGATGAAGAAATATCAATGATAAGTGAAGAATTATTGGAGCATTTTCTTGAGGGTAGTGTTGATGAAGAATTTGTGCAAAATCAGGTTGCAAGGGCAGTTGCAGAAAGAAAGGTTTTTCCTTGCTATTTCGGGTCTGCCTTGCAGGATGTTGGTGTCGATAGTCTTTTGGAGGGAATTGAAAAATACACATTATATAAGGAATATCCTGAAGAATTCAGTGCAAGGGTTTACAAAATCCTCTATGATAACCAAGGCAATCGTTTAAGCTTTCTTAAAATTACAGGTGGTAAGGCACTTGTGAAAATGAATATCGGAGAGGAAAAAATCGACACAATAAGAGTCTACTCAGGAGAAAAGCATCAACCAATAAAAGAGGTTTTTGCAGGAAGTGTATGTGCTGTGTCAGGACTTTCTGAGGTTTCGGCAGGAGAAACCATAAATCTAAATGGTGTCAATCTTAATTCATCAATGAAAATCAATCCTCTCCTTTCTGCACAGGTGATTATTAAGGATGGAACAGATATTCATACAGCATACAGAAATCTTCGTGTAATTGACCAGGAATTACCTGAATTGTCCGTACACATTTCTAATTATTCAGATGAAGAGCAGATTCAGATTCGTGTAATGGGCAGGATTCAGCTTGAAATTCTGCAATCTCTTGTAAAAGAACGATTTGGAATGGATATTGAGTTTGGTCCTTGCAGAATTCTTTATAAAGAGACGATAAAAGCAACAGTAATGGGCTATGGTCACTATGAGCCATTGCGACATTATGCAGAAACACAGCTTCGTATTGAGCCTGCAGAGAGAAACAGTGGTGTTATTATTGAAAATGAGTGTAGTCTTGAAGTCCTTGATTCGAATTTTCAGAATCTTATCCTGACACATATAAAGGAAAAAGAGCATCTTGGAATTCTTACCGGCTCACCACTTACGGATGTTAAAATTATCCTTACTGCAGGTCGTTCACATCTTAAGCATACAGAAGGTGGAGATTTCAGAGAAGCCACCTACAGAGCTATCCGTCAAGGGCTTGAAAAAGCAGAGAATATCTTGCTTGAGCCATACTATTCATTTATCTTGAGAGTGCCTATTGATTGTTTCGGCAGAGCAATTTCAGATATTCAGAGGCTACACGGCGAGTTTATGCCACCTGAAATGACAGAAACAGAAGCGGTTATAAAGGGTGAGGGTCCTGTTTCAGAGTTTATGGATTATCCGGAAGAGGTGATTTCCTACACCTCAGGAAAAGGCGTTATTTCAATGCGTGAAAATGGATACAAACCTTGTCACAATGCAGAAGAGGTAATTGCCTCAATAGGATATGATAAAGAAAGAGATATGGAAAATACATCATCATCTGTTTTCTGCTCCCATGGTGCAGGCTTTGAAGTGAAATGGTACGATGTCGATAATATGAGGCACATAAAGTAGGAAATAGGATAAATTATAATTTGTCGGGCCCCTCAGTCACCTTGCGGTGACAGCTCCCCATCAAGTGGGGAGCCTATGTTGGCCTTCCCCCCTTGAGGGGAATGTGGCACGAGCAAAGCGAGTGACGGAAGGGGGTATCATCCCGACAACCTCCAATTTATATAACCACAAAAAATAAAAACCAAGGTCGATAAAACCTTGGTTTTTATTATTATGGAGAAAAAATTAATATTTCTTTGAAAGGAGCTTTTCAGCTTCGTCCTTTGAAATTTTACCTGCATTACAGTCAGCCATAATCTGAACATCCTTGTCGTTAAGACGGTAGAAGTACCAGATTGCGCAAGCGATTGCAAGACCGAAAATTGGGAAAATGTTATAAGCAAACCAAATTCCGTCAAATGCTGAAGCAGGCTGCTGTGCGATTGCATTGATTTTTTCAAGTGCAGCGAAGTCAGCAGCGTTATCAAATGAAATAAAGCCATAAAGTCCTACGATAGCAAGCCATGCTGAGCCTGAAATAGCTGCTGCAAGCTTAACTGCGAAAGTCTGGATTGCGAAAGAAATGCCCTTTGCTTCGATTCCTGTTTTATACTGACCGTATTCAGCACAGTCAGGAGTGAATGTGAATGCGAGAATACCAACAACAGCAAGTGGAATTGAACGAAGCATATATGTAATTGTAAAGAGAATGAAGCTTTCTTTTGTGAAAAGAATAGGGAATGAAAGTACAAGAGCAGCAATAGCTGAAACCTTGAAAACAAGAGCTTTGTCATACTTTCTGATGATTTTAGGAACGAGCAACGCCATAATAAGCTGAGGAGCTGCTGCAACTGTACCTGTAATAAGAGAAGCAAGAGAATTTTCATAAATGTAATATGCGAAAATCTGATGCATTGAGTTGTAAGTCTGTGCACCTGAGAAGAAAATGTATCCAAGGTAATAGATAAGAAGATATTTGTTACTTACAACATATTTTATCATTCTTCTTACAGTAAACTGTTCTTCGTCTGTTGTCTGATATCTTTCTTTACCGATGAAAATGAGAGGTAACATTGTTGCCATAGCTACAACAGCAATTATGATACTTGCCACACCGTAGCTTACACCAACATCTTCACTTACGAGTGCAGGAACAATAACAGATGCAAGGGCAACACCAATACCGGCTGTAAGACCCTTTACTGAAAGAATAGAGTTTCTTTCTTCAATATTGTTTGACATTGCAGTAACGAGACCGAAAGCAGGAACGTCACAAAGAGTGTATGCTGTATCCCATACGATATATGCAAGGGCAAACCATAAAACCTGAATTGACTCCTTTGAATCTGTTGGGATAAAGAAAAGTGCAATTGTTGACAATGGAGTGATAATACAAGCAGCCTTAAGCCATGGAACATATTTCTTTCCACTCTTGAACTTAACTTTATCAAAGATAACACCGAAAATTGCATCGTTGATTGCGTCCCATAATTTAACAATACCCATAACAAGTGAACATGTAATCGGGTCAATCATAAAAGCAACAAAGGTAGGTAAAAAGCTTGCTACCATAGTGTAAATCATATTCTGTCCGAAGAAATATGAATAATAACTCTTTCTTTCGGCAGGTGTGGTTTGCCACAATGGATTTTGTGTTTTTGTTTTGCTCATAGAGATTCTCCTTTTTCGTACTAATGCAATTATTATATCACAAATACAACCGTGTTTCAACAGAATTGATTTTGTTGATAATAACTAATAAATGGCGCAAGGATTTGTTACATATACCCAAATCGGCTGATATGTGTAGAAATTTATCATTTTATGTGTTAAAATACCTTAATTGATTTTTTCAAATAAAACTGAAAAGGTGATTTTTTGGAATTTTTAACTAAGGAATATTCATTTCCATCAGCTTCAGGCTTGTGTGATATTTTTGTACAGAGCGCAGCACCTATTGACTATGGCTCAATAAAGGGTATTGTGCAGATTTCACACGGTATGGCTGAATATTCAAACAGATATTCTCGTTTTGCACTTGAGCTTTGTAAGGCAGGTTATGCTGTTTTTATCAGTGACCATGTGGGACACGGCGCATCTGTTGAGGACAGAGAAAAGCTTGGCTATTTCGGTGAAAATGGTGAAGAAACATTCGTTGACGACTTAAAGGTTGTGTCAGATATTGCAAAGGGTGAATATCCTGATTTGCCTTTTTTTATGATAGGTCACGGTATGGGTAGTCTTATTGCAAGAAAATATACTGCAAAATTCGGTTATTTCCTTGATGGTGTTGTTTATACAGGTACAAGTGGGGAAAACCCAATGCTTGGAATCGGAATTTATCTTGCGAAAACATTGGAAAAACAAAATGGACCTATGTATCGTTCAGATATTCTTGATACAATGGCTTTTGGCTCATACAATAAAAGGACAAAGAAGCGTACAGAGTGTGACTGGGTGTCACGTGATGAGGCAGAGGTTGATAAGTTTATTTCTGATGAGCTTTGCGGTTATCAATATACCGTAAGTGGTATGAGAGCCTTGTTTATGACACTTAAAGAGGTATCCTCACGTCGTTGGTACAATTCTGTACCATTGAGTATGCCGATTTTCCTTCTTTCAGGTGCAATGGACCCTGTTGGTGACTACGGCAGAGGTGTTCAAGAGGTGTTCAGAGCTCTTAAAAAGACCGGACATAAGAATGTGACAATGAAAATTTATGCAGATGCACGACACGAGATTTTTAATGAAATCAATCGCGATGAGGTGCACACAGATATAATTGAGTGGCTTGATAAACGAATTGAAAAGTTTACTCAGGAAAAGCTTAAATCAGCAGTTGTAGCATCAATCGATGAACCTGCAGATTTTAGTAAATTTGAATAAGAGAAAAATTGAGGACTGTGAAAACAGTCCTCTTTTTATGTGATAAATTATAATTTAAATGAAAAAACCACGGTGGAAACCGTGGTTTTCTTTATGTGTATTATCTTATTTTGCCAAGCCGCCAACTTCGAGCATAAATCCGCCGAGCTGTGCACCGAATTCAGGGCCACCGTCCATAATAAGACGGCCTGCCTTTGTAGCCTCAAGCATATCGTCTGTGCTTAAAAGGATACCGAGTGCTGATTTAAGTGAGTCAAAGCGAAGTGTGAAGAAAGGCATTGCTCTCTTGTATTCGCCACGACCGGCTCTTGATTTACCTGCCTTGATACGGATGAAAGCAGAAACCTCAGGATGGTCGTTAACTGCGAAAGCGTAAACACGGTCAGGACTCTTTGTTGTCCAATCCTTGATTTCAGGATGTCCCATCTTGTTAAGCTGGCTGATACCACTTGAAAGAAGATAGAAGAAGCACTTAACCATAAGAGTCTGTGTTTCCTCATCCTCAGGTGCCTTAGTAGCGCCTGTAAGGTCAGAAAGCTTAAGAAGTGTCATAAGCATAGCCTTGAAAGCACCGAAACGCTTAACAACACCCTTCATCTTAGGAAGTGTTGCAGGACCGATTTTGCCCTTGAAGAAAGCGTTCATTGCTTCAATATTCTTAAACTCAAGCTCAACGTCAGGAGTTTCATATACAGCATCAAGCTTTGTTTCCCATTCACCCTCAGTGATGATGAAATGGGTAGCATATTTACCTGCAGGAGCTTCAGGGTCAAGTGCGCTGACCTGAAGAACAGCTGTGATTTTATCGAACTGTGCCTTAAGTGAAGGAACATCAGTTGCGATAACCTTTAAAAGTGGTAATGCAGCATTGAAAAATATTTTTGATGCATAAAGTTCATTTTGTTCGTGCATATTATCAACTCTCTTTCTGAACAATGAAGTAGATTATACTTCGTCGTCCCAGTTGTCGTCTTCTTCAAAGTCTGCGTTCATTGTTTCACGAACTGCAGCGATGATACCGTTAGCGTCAATACCTGCATCAGCCATGATATCTTCCTGAAGACCAATCATAGCAAAGCCCTTATGACCAAGCATCTTGAATGCACAGCCCTTACCGTACTGAGCCATAACTTCACTGACTGCTGAGCCGAGACCGCCTGTTACGAGATGGTCTTCAACTGTGATGATTCTTCTTGTATCAGAAATAGCCTTCTGAATAGCCTCAACGTCGATTGGGCTGATTGTATGCATATTAAGAACACGAACTGAAAGTCCGTCAGCGTTCTTAAGGAATTCAGCAGCCTGCTTTGCCTGGAATACACAAGAACCACAAGCGATAACTGTGATATCTGTACCTGGGCAAATTTCAACAGCCTTACCAACCTCAAAGCCGTAATCCTGATTTTCATAAAGAACACGGTCAAAACCACGGTTGATACGGATGTAATATGGACCAAAGTTATCATAAGCAGCGTTAACTGCGTTTGCTGTTTCAAAACCGTCAGCAGGAACGATAACTGTAAGATTTGGCATTGCTCTTGTAATTGCAAGGTCAGTAATAGCATGGTGAGTTGAACCTGCCTGACCGAATGATGTACCTGAATGAGTAGCAATAATCTTTGCGTTAACATTCTGATAGCAGATGTCTGTGTGAAGCTGGTCACAAGCTCTCATTGATGTGAAAGCAGAGAAGCCTGAAAGGAAAGGAATCATACCTGCTCTTGCCATACCTGCTGCAACACCGAACATATCCTGTTCTGCGATACCAACGTTGATAACTCTTTCAGGACAAACCTTTAAAACGTCACCAAGCTTTG
>CAJGCX010000041.1 GCA_904501895.1 Clostridiaceae bacterium | reverse complement strand
GATAAATGTCTGGTCAGTTTCAAAGCTTCTTGAGGACACAGGCGTATTAACAGAAGAGGAGGTTAAAAGGGCTATGCCCTTTTGCCTTTCTGCCTGTGCAAATCTTTCAAAAAGGCTTAAGGATGTGAAATTTGAGGATGAGCCTGCTATAATTAACGCATGCGCAGGACTCGCACTCTACAATTACAGTATCTTAAGAGGTAATTCATCAGATAATTTTTCATCCTTCAAAGCCGGTGACATTACAATAAGCAGAAGTGCTTCATCAACTCTTGAAAATGCGGTAAAATTCAGGGATGAAGCGTTACTTCAGGCAACAGAATATCTTACAGATGTGGATTTTGTATTTCAGGCGGTGGATGTATGAACATAACAGGAATGATTAATAAATTCGGTTGCTCTGTTCATATTTCAGGTGCTGACGGTTATCACAGCACACCATTCAGAGCATTTATTCAGCCCTTGAGATATAAAACGAAATTATATCTTCAAGGTGAACACACACCAATCGGTGTTAACAGAAACGATGTTTATCTTTATATAGGTCCTGCTAATCACGACCTTACAAAGCTTGACTCCACCTACAGAATTCACGACAAAGAAAACAATAAATATATGATTGACCGTGCAGAGAAAATTATGGTTCAGGACACCATTGTTTATGTCTGGGCAGTTATCAGAAAAACAACGGAGGGTGATTTATGACAAACAGCGGTTCAACAGTTGACGGTGTTTTACTCACAGTTTCAGCTGAGGAAAGATTTTCCGATTTAAAATTCGTTACAGCTTATGAAAACGATATTAAGCCTGTACCTGTAAGTGAGCCTATCGTTGCATTTTCCACTAAGGGATGCACAATCGGTCCACAGCTTACAAAAGCCCTTGACACAGGTAAAATTATCACAACGACTGACAGAGAAATTGACACAAATATCAGCGTCGATATTTATATGCCATATTCCATGGGTGGCAGTGCTGCTCATAAGGTTTACGACAGACTTGCCACATTTCTTCTCTATGAAACAGGCTATAATATTATAAAATCTGTCTGCTACGAAACGGAATATGACAAATCCTGTCAGGCAATTGTACTCAAATCTTATTTTGTATTTCACGATGTAGTTTCATCGTAAAATAAATTAAAAATTACATAGCAACACTAAAAAGCCCATCGAAGGAATTCCCTCGGTGGGTATTTTATTTATACATCGAGTTGAGAACAAGGAAGCATAACGGAAAAAGAAACCGAAACATAGAAATTGAGTTATTCTTTCGCAAGGCAATGTGTCGGAGGTGAAGCTGTATTATTTATACTGCGAACCGACAGACACGCAGTATTGCGGAAAAAGAATCCAAAACTCAGAAATTGAGTTATTTTTTCGCAAGACAATGTGTCGGAGGTGAAGTTGTATTGTTTATACTGCGAACCGACAGACACGCAGGATTGCGGAAAAAGAACCAATTTCCAAAAAGTGCTTGATTTTTTATATATTATATGGTATTATTTGTTACGTAAGAATATTCGTTGATTCAGAGAGTGGGGCGACCCGCTCTCTTGAATTTATATGGGTGTTTTTGCAAATGACAATTTAATATTTCAGGAGGTTTTTTATGAAGAAAAACACCGCTGCTGTGGTTTGGGATATTGCCGAGCCTATTGCAGAAAAATTAGGTCTCATTTTATGGGACGTAAAATTTGTAAAAGAGGGTGCCAGATGGTATCTTCGAATCACTATTGACAAGGAAGATGGCGTTTGCATTGACGATTGCGTTGATATGCACCACGCTATTGACGGACCTTTGGATGAAGCTGACCCGATTGAACAGGCTTATAATCTTCAGGTGCAGTCACCGGGAATTGAGCGTGAGCTTTGCAGAGATTTCCACTTTGAATGTTATTTAGGTGAAAAAATTCAGGTCAGACTTATCAAGGCTTTTGAGGGCAAGCGAGAATACAAAGGTATTCTTATTGACTACGATAACGACAGCGTTACAATTGCCATTGATGAAGAAACTGAAATGAACATATTAAAAAAGGAAGCATCATGGATTAAGGCAGACGATTTCGAAGGAATCGGAAGCATTGATTAATCCGAATAAAAATATTGGAGGTTTTATAGAAAATGAATAAGGAATTTTTCGAGGCAGTTGCCCTCATGGAAAAGGAAAAAGGTATTCAGGCTGATTATCTTTATGAAAAAATCAGCGAAGCAATCGTTAAGGCTGCAAGAAAAGACTATAATAATAAGGAAGTAGTTGCTTGTACAATCAATCCTGAAAAGTACGAAATCAGAGTTTTCCTTAACCTTAACATTGTTGATGAAATTATGGATGAGGATACAGACATTCTTCTTGAGGATGCTCTTGAGTACAGAGCAGATGCTCAGGTTGGTGAAATGCTTGAAATCGACCTTGACACAATGAAGTTTGGTCGTATTGCTGCTCAGACAGCAAAGCACGTTATCCGTCAGGGTATCAAGGATGCTGAAAGAGGTCAGGTAATCAAGGACTTCCAGTCAAAGACTAAGGACCTTGTTACTGCTAAGGTTGGCAGAATCGACCCTGTTACAGGTAACGTTACTCTTGAAATCGGTAAGGGCACAGCTGTTCTTCCAAAGGGTGAACAGGTTCCTGGTGAAACATTTACTGAAGGTCAGCTTATTAAGGTTTACATCAGTGATGTTAAGGAAACAACAAGAGGTCCAAGCATTATGATTTCAAGAACTCATGCAGGTCTTGTAAGAAGACTCTTTGAACAGGAAGTTCCTGAAATTTATGACGGTATCGTTGCAATTCACTCTGTTTCCCGTGAAGCAGGTGTAAGAACAAAGATGGCAGTTAGCAGTACTGATGAAAATGTTGACCCAATCGGTTCATGTATCGGTCCTCGTGGTGCTCGTGTAAACGGTATTGTTGAAATTCTCGGTGGAGAAAAGATTGATATTGTTAAGTACAGCGAAGACCCTGCTGAATTTGTTGGTGCAGCACTTGCTCCTGCAAACGTATTAAGCGTTGAAATTGTAAGCCTTGAAGAAAAGAAGTGTCAGGTTACAGTTCCTGACCACCAGTTATCTCTTGCTATCGGTAACAAGGGCTTGAATGCTAAGCTTGCTGCAAGACTTACAGGCTGGAAAATCGACATTAAGCCTGAAAGTGGCTTCTACGAAGGCTAATTTCTCAGAACGGAGATGAAAATCGTGAAACAGAAAAAGATTCCCATGCGAAGATGTAACGGCTGTAATGAACAAAAGCCTAAAAATCAGCTTATAAGAATTGTTAAGAGTCCTGAGGATGAAATAAGCCTTGACCTTACAGGTAAAAAGTCAGGCAGAGGCGCTTATATCTGCTACGATGTTGAATGTCTCCGTAAAGCAAGAAAATCACGAAGAATCGACAGAACCTTTGAAATGACTATACCTGATAGTGTATATGACAGTCTGGAGGAGCAAATCAAGAAAAATGATTAATGACAGATTAAGAGGTTATTTCGGTCTTTGCCGTAAGGCAGGAAAAATGTCATTGGGTCACGATGCTGTGGTTACATCAATAAAAAAGCGAAATGCTAAATTGGTGCTCACCTGCTGTGATACATCACAAAGACTGAAAAACGAGATGAAAGATGAATGTTCCTTCGATAACAGAAATATTAAATATATTGATACGGATTTTACAATGAAGGAATTATCCCTTTGTATAAATGCCCGTGCAGGAGTTATTTCAATTGACGACGAAGGATTTACACGTTTGATAATAGGAGGTTATGAGAATGATTAAAAAGTACAAGGTACATGAGGTTGCTAAAGACTTTGATATTCAGAGTAAATTTATTATAGAAAAGCTTTCTGAAAACTTTGAGGGTGAAAAGAAATCTCAGACTGCCCTTGATGAAAAAGAGCTTGATTTTATCTTTGATGTAATCACAAAGGAAAATTCAGTTAAGAGCTTTGATGATTATTTCAATGCAGTGCCACAGGAAAAGCCAAAGTCAGAGGCTAAAAAGGAAAAGGCATCTGCAAAGGATGATAAAAAGGATACAAAGGCTGTTAAGGATAACAAAAAGCCTGCAGAGGCTAAAAAGGACAATGCTCCTGCACCTGCAAAGCAGACAGAACAGCCAAAGAAAAAGGAAAAAGACCAGAATAAGCCAATGCAGTCCCGTACAAAGGGTGAAATGCGACACATTGATACAAGAGCAAACACATTTGATGCTGAAAAGTACAATGAAAAGTATGAAAATATTGCTCCTGCTAACGCACACCAGAGCGACAATATGGTTAAGAAGCAGAAGCTTAAGCAGAAGAGTCAGCAGTACCGTAAGCAGGGTATGAGAAGTGGCAAGAAGGAAACTGAAGCAGAAAGACTTAAGAGAATTGCAGCAGAAAGAGCAAAGAAACCACCTGTAATCACAGTTGGTGACGAAATCACAGTTGGTGAGCTTGCATCTCGTCTTAAGATGACTGCTGCTGAAGTTATCAAAAAGCTCTTTACACTCGGTATGATGGCTTCTGTAAACGAAGTTATCGACTATGACACAGCTGAAATTGTTGCAACCGAGCTTGGTGCAAAGGTTAACCGTGAGGTTGTTGTTACAATCGAAGAAAGAATTATTGACGACTCAGAAGACGATGCAGAAAATCTTGTTACACGTGACCCTGTTGTAGTTGTTATGGGACACGTTGACCATGGTAAGACATCACTTCTTGATGCTATTAAGAATACAAACGTTACTGCTACCGAAGCAGGTGGTATTACTCAGCACATCGGTGCTTACAGAGTAAACCTTAACGGTCAGTACATCACATTCCTTGACACACCTGGTCACGCTGCGTTTACTTCAATGCGTGCTCGTGGTGCAAAGGCAACTGACGTTGCAATCCTTGTTGTTGCTGCTGACGACGGTATTATGCCACAGACTATTGAGGCTATTAACCACGCTAAGGCTGCTGAGGTTGACATTATCGTTGCTATTAACAAGATGGATAAGCCGGGCACAACTGTTGACAAGATTATGCAGCAGCTTACTGAACACGGTCTTGTTCCTGAAGAATGGGGTGGCGATATTATCTGTGTTCCTGTTTCTGCAAAGACACATATGAACATCGATAAGCTCCTTGAAAACGTTCTTCTCACTGCAGAAATGAGAGAGCTTAAGGCAAACCCTAACAGAGCTGCAAAGGGTATCGTTATCGAAGCTCGTCTTGATAAGGGTAAGGGTCCTGTTGCAACACTTCTTGTTCAGAATGGTACACTCCATTCAGGTGACATTGTTGTTGCAGGTACAGCAGTAGGTAGAGTTCGTGTTATGGTTGACGATAAGCACCGTTCAATCAAGGAAGCAGGTCCATCAGTTCCTGTTGAAATTATGGGTCTTGATGAAGTTCCACAGTCAGGTGACGTGTTCAATGCAGTTTCTGACGAAAGACTTGCACGTGAGCTCGTTGAAAAGAGAAAACAGGAAAAGAAGGAAGAACAGTTCAATCAGTATCAGAAGGTTACTCTTGACAACCTCTTCTCTTCAATCAATGCAGGTAAAATCAAGACACTCAACATTATCGTTAAGGCTGACGTTCAGGGTTCAGTTGAAGCTGTTAAGCAGAATCTTGAAAAGCTTTCTAACGAAGAGGTTGCAGTTAAGGTTATCCACGGTGGTGTTGGTGCAGTAAGTGAATCAGATATTATGCTTGCTAACGCATCAAATGCTATTATCGTAGGCTTCAACGTTCGTCCTGACCCTGTTGCTACTGAAATTGCAGAGCGTGACGGCGTTGATATGAGAATGTACAGAATCATCTATGACTGTATCGAAGAAATCGAGGATGCTATGAAGGGTATGCTCGCACCTAAGTTCCGTGAGGTTCTTCTCGGACGTATTGAGGTTCGTAACGTATTCAAGCTTTCTTCTGCAGGTACAATCGCAGGTTCATACGTTCAGAATGGTAAGGTTACAAGAAATGCTCAGATTAGAGTTGTCCGTGACGGTATCGTTATTGCTGAAGACTCAATTTCATCACTTAAGAGATTTAAGGATGACGTTAAGGAAGTGGCTTCCGGTTACGAATGTGGTATCGGTCTTAACAAGTTTAACGACGTTAAGGAAGGCGACATTTTCGAAGCATTCATTATGGAGGAATACAGAGACTAATGGCAGGATACAGAGTAGGACGTGTATCGGAAGATATTAAACGTGAAATCGTAGCCATTATCCGTGAATTAAAAGACCCAAGAGTAAGAGATAAGTTTCTTACTGTTGTCCGTGTTGATGTAAGCTCTGACTTATCTTATGCAAAGGTATATGTCAGCTCAATGAGTGGCATTGAGGATGCAAAAGAGGCTGTTAAGGGACTTACATCTGCAACAGGTCTTATCAGACGTGAGGTTGGCAGTAAATTGCGCTTGAGAAAAACTCCTGAGCTTAAATTTATTGCTGATGACTCTGTTCAGCACGGTATGGAAATATTCAGAAAAATCGAAAGCACAGTTACAGACAGTGCTGATGAGGATATGGGAAATGAATAAAATCAGTGTGAAAGAGTGTGCATCACTCTTAAAGGAATATGATAATTATCTTATTCTTACACATCGCAACCCTGACGGTGACACTCTCGGCAGTGCATTTGCACTTAAAGGAGCGCTTGACCTTCTCGGTAAAAAATCAATGGTACGCTGTGGTGACAGTATTCATCCTAAATTTTCTTATCTTTGGGAAAATATTGACAACAGCGAAATCACTTTTGATAAAATAATCGCAGTTGATGTTGCTGACAAAAAGCTTTTAGGTGAAGAATTCGAGGCAAAATACGGTGACAATGTGTTTTTGTGCATTGACCACCATATGACTAACAAGGAGTATGCCCAAAACCTTCTTTTAGAGGACAGAGCAGCAGCTGCAGCTGTGATTTATGAAGTAATCTGTCAGTTAGGTGTTGAAATTACACCTGAAATTGCAAGCTGTGTTTATACGGGACTTGCAACTGACACAGGTTGCTTTATGTTTTCAAACACATCACCAACTGTTCACAGAATTGCTGCAGAGGTTATGGAAAAGGGTGCTGATTACACCCTTATTAACCGACTTATGTTTGAAACAAGAACACTTTCATATATAAGACTTGAGCAGATGGCTGTGGCTTCAATCGAGTCCCATTTTGACGGAAGATGTGCAATTATGACAATTACACAGAAGATGTTCCGTGAAAGTGGCTCAAATTCAGGTGAATGTGACGGTATCGCATCAATCCCACGAAAAATCGAGGGTGTTAAAATCGGTGTTACAATCCGTGAGCAGGAAAACGGCAGATATAAGGTGTCAATGAGAACAATCGAGCCTTATGATGCAGCAAAAATCTGTGCAAACTTCGGTGGTGGCGGTCATAACGCAGCTGCAGGCTGTGAATTCGATTGCCCAATTAATGAAGTTAAAGTAAAATTACTTGAAGTTATAAAGGCGGAATTTTAATGACAGGTATAATTTGTCTTGACAAGCCCTGTGATATGACATCGTTTATGGCTGTTAAAAGAGCCTCCCGAATTCTCGGTGTCAAAAAAGCAGGACATACAGGAACACTGGACCCTATGGCTACCGGTGTACTTGTTATTATGTTGGGACATTGCACTCGTTTTATTGAGCTTTTGCCTGAGCACAAAAAAGGCTATACTGCAAGGGTGAAATTAGGTCTTACAACTGACACACTTGATATTACAGGTGAGGTTTTATCGGAAAATCCTGTTAATGTGACTCTTGAACAATTGCTTACAGTCAGTGAAAAATTCAAGGGTGATATTCTTCAGACTCCACCAATGTTCTCAGCTCTTAAAAAAGACGGTGAACGACTTTACGATTTAGCTCGTAAGGGGATTGAAATTGAGCGTGAGCAAAGACAAATCACCATTGAAAAGTTAGAAATCTATGATTTTGACGGAACAGAATTTTCAATGGATGTAACATGTTCAGCAGGTACATATATCCGTTCACTTTGCGACGACATTGGCAAGGAATTGGGCTGTGGTGCAGTTATGACCCAGCTTCGCAGGACAGAAGCAAACGGTTTTTCCATTGAAAATGCAGTTACACTTGAAGAATTGGAAAAACTTGTAAGTGAAAAAAAGGCTGATACTGTTATTACATCAGTTGAAAAGGCACTTATGAGCTATCCTGAAATCACAGTTACAAAGCCTCAGGCTAACCGTTTTCACAATGGTGGAGCATTAGGCTATGAAAGATTACACGGAAATTTCCCTGTGGGAATTTATCGTGTGTACTCCCCTGAAAGAAAGCTTTTAGGACTTGGAGAAATAGAAACAGAAAAAGGCGACCTGAACGTAAGGAGGGTGCTTGTAGAAGAATGAATAAGCTTGCTTTGGCACTCGGCACCTTTGACGGGTTGCACCGAGGCCACTTAAACGTATTAAATGAGGCAAAGGCATTTGCATTTGATGGCTTTGTACCTGCAATGCTTATGTTTGATGCTCATCCTCAATCTATCCTTAAGGGTGTTGCACCTCCTCTTCTCATTACTAAAGAGGATAAAGAGGATTTTGCACGACAGAATGGCGTTTTGCCTGTGCATATAAGCTTTGAGGAAATCCGTAACCTTTCTCCGGAAGAATTTTTGCGTGATATTCTCGTCGGGAAATATAATGTGGGTGCTGTCGTCTGTGGTGAAAACTTCCTTTTTGGTAAGGACGGTGGCGGTAACAGTAAAATCCTTTGTGAATTGTGTGAAAAATACGGTGTCATCTACAAAATGGCACAGAGTATTCAGTACAAGGGTGAAATGATTAGTGCCACAAGAATTCGTGAAGCATTGGCAAACGGTGATATAAAAAATGCCAACGAAATGCTCGGAAGAAAATTTTCTTACGATTTTCTCGTTGTTGAGGGAAATAAAATCGGTAAAAAGATTTTAGGCTTTCCTACAATCAATCAGCATTTCCCAGCAGGGTTTATTAACTTAAAGCACGGTGTTTATGCTTCACAATCAACAGTTGACGGTAAAATTTATCCGTCAGTTACAAATTTTGGTTGTCATCCTACAATCGGTGGTGACAAGGTCCTTTCAGAAACCTGTATTTTAGGCTTTGAGGGTGACCTTTATTATCAGAAAATCAAGGTTGAGCTTATAGATTTTATCCGTAGTGAGAAAAAATTCACTTCAAAGGATGAATTAAAGGCACAAATTGATGCAGATACGAAATCTGCTATTGAAATTTTTAATAGTTTAGTTTAAAATGTTAGTAGTGTACCGATTTATCGGATTACATAAAAAGAAAGGGAATGATTTTAATGCCAAACGTATTTTTTAAAGCGTATTGCAGAGTTTTTCAGAAGGTAATGTTCATTGCAGAATGCTTTATGCCATGGGGTGAGCCATTCAAGCTTACAGGTCCTGGCTGTATTCGTCAGCTTCCTGCACTTATTAAGGATAAGGGACTTAAAAAGGTGCTTATCGTAACTGATAAGGGTCTTACAGGTCTTGGTCTTCTTAACAGCCTTTATGAAGAAATGGAAAAGGCAGGAGTTGAGTATGTTGTTTATGACGGTACTCAGCCAAACCCAACAATCGAAAATATTGAAGAAGCAAAGGATATGTACCTTAAAAACGGATGTCAGGGTATTATCGCTTTCGGTGGCGGTTCACCAATGGACTGTGCAAAGATTGCAGCAGCAAGAGTTGTTAAACCAAATCAGCCTGTTGAAAAAATGCGTGGTCTTATGAAAATTCTTCGTCCGCTTCCACCATTCTTTGCAGTTCCTACAACTGCAGGTACAGGTTCAGAATGTACTCTCGCAGCAGTTGTTTCTAACTCAAAAACACACGAAAAGAATGCTTGTAACGACCCATTCCTTCGTCCAAGATATGCAGTTTTTGACCCTGAGCTTACAGTTGGTCTTCCACCACATATCACATCAACAACAGGTATGGATGCTCTTACACACGCTGTTGAAGCATATATCGGTCATTCAAACGTAAAATCAACTACTCAGTATGCTGAAAAGGCTACAAAGATGATTTTTGAAAACCTTGAAACTGCTTACAGCGACGGTAAGGATATTGAAGCAAGAAACAATATGCTCCTCGCTTCTTACTATGCAGGTATGGCTTTCACTCGTGCTTACGTTGGTTATGTTCACGCTGTTGCTCACAACCTTGGTGGTCAGTACGGTATTCCTCACGGTCTTGCAAATGCTGTAATCCTTCCTGTTATGCTTGAGGCATTTGGCTCATCTGTTTACAAGTCACTTGCAAAGCTTGCTGATATCGTTGGCATCAACGGTACTGATGATGAATCAAAGGCAAAGGCATTTATCGCTGAAATTTACGCAATGAACGAGAGAATGAACATTCCAAAGGGCTTCACACAGATTCAGGAAAAGGATATCCCTGTTATCGTTGAACGTGCCCTCAAGGAAGGTAACCCACTCTACCCTGTTCCTGTAATCTTCGGTGAGGAAGAAATGACAAAGATTGTTAAGTCACTTATGATTAAGGAATAATCAGAAATTACATAAAAAATTAAGGAGTTTCCAAAACGGAAGCTCCTTTTTTTGTTGGTTCAAATTATAATTTGTCGTTGCGTTGTGAATGGAAAAATTCAGTGTAGGGTGGGGGCGAAGCTGTATAAAAATACCGCGAGCCGATAGACACGCGGTATTGCGGAAAATAACCATATCTTAAAATTGAATTATTTTTTTCGTTAGGCAATCTTGCCGAAATGAAGCTGTATACGGTATACTGCGAATTGAGAGCAAGGAAGCATAACGGAAAAAGAATCGATTTTATTTATTCTGGATTTTTGCGATGCTTTCTTCAAGCATACTGAGTTTTTCGTTATACTTTGCAAGCTTTTCTCTCTGCTCGTTAACGAGTGCTTCAGGTGCTTTTGCAACGAATTTTTCGTTATTAAGCTTTCCTGAAACGAATGCGATTTCCTTAAGCACACCTGCTTTTTCCTTTTCAAGACGTTCTAACTCTGCCTTGAAGTCAACAAGCTCATCAAGTGGGATAAAGAGTCTTGCATCCTCTGTGATAATTGCAACTGCCTCATCATTTTCGTAGCCCTTAACGATTTCAACATCAGAAGCTGAAGCGAGTCTTACGAAGAAGTTAGCACCCTCAGAGAATGTGTTTTCGTAAGCTGTTTCGATGAAAATCTTTGCCTTCTTTGATGGTGGAACATTCATTTCTGCACGACGGTTACGAACAGCCTTAATCGCAGTCATAACTCTTTCCATTTCAGCCTCATCAGCCTTGAATGAAAGCTCATCAGTAAATACAGGCCAAACGGACACCATAATTGAATCGCCATCGTGAGGAAGTGTCTGCCAGATTTCCTCTGTAATGAATGGCATAAATGGATGTAAAAGCTTAAGAGTATTTGACATTACATAAACGAGAACTGCTTTAACAGTAGCCTTTGCAGTTGGGCATTCACCGTTAAGACGGATTTTTGCGATTTCGATATACCAGTCACAGAATACGTCCCAGATGAAGTCGTAAAGCTTCTGTACAGCAAGACCAAGTTCAAACTTTTCAAGTGAATCAGTAACATCCTTAACAAGGTCGTTGTACTTAGAAAGAATCCATTTATCTTCAATCGAGAGATTCTTTGGAACATAAGGTGCATATTCGTTTTCATCAAGATTCATAAGGATGAAACGAGCTGCATTCCAAATCTTGTTAGCAAAGTTTCTACTTGCTTCAACCTTTTCATCAGAGAAACGCATATCATTACCAGGGCTGTTACCTGTTGCAAGAGTAAATCTTAAAGCATCAGCACCGTACTGGTCAATAATTTCAAGTGGGTCAATACCGTTACCGAGAGATTTTGACATCTTTCTACCCTGAGCATCACGAACAAGACCGTGGATAAGAACTGTGTCAAATGGCACCTTTCCTGTGTATTCAAGAGCAGAGAAAATCATACGAGAAACCCAGAAGCCGATAATATCGTAACCTGTTACAAGTGTATTTGTTGGGTAGTAGTGCTTCAAATCCTCTGTCTGTTCAGGCCAACCAAGTGTTGAGAATGGCCAAAGTGCTGATGAGAACCAAGTATCGAGTGTGTCCTCATCCTGACGGATATTTGCGCTACCACACTTAGGACAAACTGAAATTCCGTCCTTTGTAACAACTGTTTCACCACAGTCATCGCAGTACCAAGCAGGAATTCTGTGACCCCACCAGAGCTGACGTGAAATACACCAGTCACGAGTACCGTTCATCCAGTTAAGGTAATTCTTTGTAAATCTTTCAGGAATGAACTTTGTTTCGCCCTTCTCAACTGCTTCAATAGCAGGCTTTGCAAGAGGCACCATACGAACGAACCACTGCTTTGAAACCATTGGCTCAATTGTGTTGTGACAACGGTAGCAAGTACCAACCTCGTGCTTACGTGGTTCAACCTCTTTAAGGTAGCCACCTGCTTTAAGGTCCTCAAGGATAGCCTTTCTTGCTTCCTTAGTTGTCATACCTGCGTATTTGCCACAGTCAAGTACCTCAGGCTCATTTTCAGTTGCACGACCACTTGCGATAAGCTCGTCGGCAATTCTCTTATCCTCAGCACCTGTAAGGTGACCGTCATAAGTAAATGTACGAACGATAGGAAGGTTATTTCTCTGTCCAACCTCAAAGTCGTTAGGGTCGTGAGCAGGAGTAATTTTAACAACACCTGTACCCTTTGTCATATCAGCGTGTTCGTCACAAACGATTGGAATTTCCTTGTTAAGTAAAGGAAGAATTACGTGACAGCCGTGAAGATGCTTATATCTTTCGTCAGCAACGTTAATAGCAACAGCTGTATCACCAAGCATTGTTTCAGGACGAGTTGTAGCAAGCTCGAGCTGTTCACCTGTTTCCTTAACTGTGTAAAGAAGGTGCCAGAATGAGCCATCCTGCTCTTCATACTCA
Organism: Clostridiaceae bacterium; assembly: GCA_904501895.1. Classification (GTDB taxonomy): domain Bacteria; phylum Bacillota; class Clostridia; order Oscillospirales; family Acutalibacteraceae; genus Fimenecus. Next base: position 182 of record CAJGCX010000041.1, on the reverse strand, counting down.
ACCTCTGCATCAGAAATTGATGTGTTACAGCAAGGACACCAGTTAACCATACGGTTACCACGATAAATTAAATCCTTTTCATAAAGACGACAGAAAACCTCATTAACAGCCTTACTACAGCCTTCGTCAAGAGTAAATCTTTCTCTGTCCCAGTCACATGATGAACCGAGCTTCTTTAACTG
>CAJGCX010000040.1 GCA_904501895.1 Clostridiaceae bacterium | reverse complement strand
TCATTGGCACTTGCTGATTCTCTTGAACAGTTAGGTGTTATTGTAAGAGTTCAGACAGCAATTGAAATGAACAAAATTGCTGAACCATATATCAGCCATCGTGCAAAGCGTCATCTTGAAAAGGGTAGAGTTGTAATTTTCGGTTGCGGAACAGGTAACCCGTTCTTCTCAACTGACACAGCAGCAGCTCTTCGTGCAGCAGAAATTGATGCTGACATTATCTTCAAGGCAACTAATGTTGACGGTGTTTATGATAAGGACCCAAATCGTTTTGATGATGCAATTAAGTATGATGTAATCACACATCAGGATATTTTAAGCAAGGGACTTGCAGTTATGGATAGTACTGCTGCTTCACTTTGCAGAGATAATAAGATTCCACTTCTCGTTTTCAATCTTCAGCAGCCTGAAAATATGGTTAAGGCTGTTCAGGGAGAAACAGTAGGTACACTCGTAGTTGACGAAAAATAAGATTTTAACATATAAGGAGAGATATTATGAATACAGTATTTGACGCAATGAAAGAAAAAATGAACAAGACTGTTGCAGTTCTTGAAAAGGATTTTGCAGGTATGAGAGCAGGTCGTGCAACTCCTGCAGTTCTTGATAAAATTCAGGTTGACTATTACGGAGTTCCAACTCCAATTCAGCAGATGGCTGCTGTTTCAGTAAGTGAAGGTAGAATTCTTGTTATTCAGCCATGGGACGTTAGTACAATCAATCCTATTTCAAAGGCAATTCAGGCTTCTGATATCGGTATCAACCCAATGAATGACGGTAAGGTTATCCGTCTTACATTCCCACCTCTTACTGAGGAACGCAGAAAGGCTCTTTGCAAGGATGTAAGCAAAACTGCTGAGGAATCAAAGGTTGCTATCCGTTCAATCCGTCGTGACGCTATTGATAAAATCAAGGCTATGAAAAAGAATAGCGAAATTACAGAAGACGACCAGAAGGATGCAGAAACAAAAATTCAGAAAATCACTGATGATTTCATTAAGGAAATCGACGTACTTGCTGATAAGAAAGAAAAAGAAATTATGGAGATATAAACAAATTGTGGGCGGTTAAATCCGCCCTGATTTGCTTATTTTAAGAATATGACAAAGAAAAATATTCCTGAATTCTCTGTTGTACCACAGCATATCGGCATTATTATGGACGGTAATGGCAGATGGGCAAAGCAGAGAAATTTACCAAGATATAAAGGCCATATTGAGGGTGCAAAGACATTTCGTAAAATCGGTGAATTTGCAGCTGATGTTGGCATTAAGTGTATGACTTTTTACGCTTTTTCAACTGAAAACTGGAAACGACCTCAGGAAGAGGTTGATGCTATTATGCAGTTATTCCGTGAATACCTTAATGAAGCAGATGAGCGTAAAGAGGAAAATAAAGAAAAAGGAATCACTCTTCGTTTTATCGGTGACCGTACAGGAATTCCTGAGGATATTCAGGCTCTTATGGAGCATATTGAAGGTATAAGCAAGTATGAAACAAGAATCGTGTTGAATCTTGCAATTAATTACGGTGGCCGTCACGAGATTACTCAGGGTGTACAGTCTATTGCGGAAAAAGTGAAAAATGGTGAGCTTTCACCTGAGGATATTACTGAAGAAATGATTTCAGAAAATCTTTATACAAAGAATCTTCCTGACCCAGACTTGATTATCAGACCAAGTGGCGAATACAGATTATCAAACTTCTTAACATGGCAGTCAGCATATTCAGAATTCTGGTTTTCAAATGTTTTGTGGCCTGATTTTACAGAGGAAGACCTTTGTGAAGCTTTGAGAGATTTTGAAAAACGCAACAGACGTTTTGGTGGGGTATAAACCAAATCGAAAGAGGAATTTTATGGCAAAAAGAATAGCTTTTGGCTTTTTGTGGCTTTTTATAGGAATTTCTGCACTTGTTTTTATGAATACGTGGCTTTTCCTTGTTTTCGCAATGTTTTTGTGTTTCACAGCAACTTACGAGTTAAATCGTTCAAGTGGACTTAAAAACAAGCCAATAATGATTTTAAGCCTGATAGCTTCGGCATTATTTCCTGTTTATTATGAATACGGTAATTATTTGCAGAAAATTGAGGGCTTAAATTTAAAAACTGAATATCTGATTGTAGTTTATATACTGTTGCTTTGCTTCCTTATGCTTCATAATCACAAGGAAACAAAGTTTTCACAGGTGGCATTTGTTATAGTATCATCATTGTGTGTGCCATTTTCATTTACAAGACTTATGTATTTCAGGGATATTGCAGAGTATTATCCTGATAAGGGATACACAAATGCACACGGAATGTTCCTTATCCTTTTAATACTTTTCTCTGCTTGTATGACAGATACATTTGCATACTTTGTGGGTAGTGCTTTGGGTAAGCACAAGCTTTGTCCTGAAATCAGTCCTAAAAAGACTATTGAGGGTGCAATCGGTGGCGTAATCGGCTGTGTCATAGGAAATGTAGGATTATATGCAGTTTATAACAACTTCATTTTTGATAATCCTGTTAACAACTATATTCCGATTGTAATTGCATCAGTTATCTTGTCAGTTGTCGGTATGTGCGGTGACCTTACAGCATCACTTATTAAGCGTAATTACGGAATCAAGGATTTTGGTAATCTTATTCCGGGTCACGGTGGAATTATGGACCGTTTTGACAGTATTGTGTTTGTTACAATAGCATTCTATGCAGTGTTCAACATTTTTGAGGTGTCAATATAAAATGACTAAAAATTTAAGTATATTAGGCTCTACCGGTTCAATCGGTACTCAGAGCCTTGAAACAGCAAGAAAGTGCGGCTATTCTGTATCCGCGCTTTCGGCATATTCTAATGTAGATTTAATTGAAGAGCAGATTCGTGAATTCAAGCCGGAAGTGGCAGCGTTGGTTGACGAAAACGCTGCAAAGGAATTGAAAAATCGTGTTTCTGATATGGATGTAAAAGTCCTTTCAGGAATTGAAGGTGTCTGTGAATGTGCAGGGATTGACAGTGCTGATACAGTAATCAACTCTGTTGTTGGTATGGCAGGACTTAAGCCTACTCTTACTGCAATTGAGGCAAATAAAAAAATTGCCCTTGCAAATAAGGAAACTCTTGTTGCAGGTGGACTTCTTGTTACAACAAATGCAAAGGAAAAGAATGTTGACATTCTTCCTGTTGACTCTGAGCATTCTGCAATTTTCCAGTGCTTACAGGGTCAGCCTACTAACAGAGCGTTAAAGAAAATTATCCTTACTGCAAGTGGTGGTCCTTTCTTCGGCAAAACAAAAGAGGAGTTGAGCAAGGTAACTGTTGCTGATGCTCTTAAGCATCCTAATTGGAGTATGGGACAGAAAATTACCATTGACTCTGCAACAATGATGAATAAAGGACTTGAGCTTATCGAAGCAGTATGGCTTTTTAATGTTCATCCTTCAAAAATCGAAATTGTTGTTCATAGAGAGAGTATAATTCACTCTGCTGTTGAGTATGATGATAATGCAGTAATAGCACAGTTGGGACTTCCTGATATGAAAATTCCTATTCAGTATGCACTCACATACCCTGAAAGAATTGAATCTCTTACAGGAGAATTGGATTTGACACAGTTGGGAACATTGACATTCTATAAGCCTGACTATGAAACCTTTAGATGTATGGATATCTGTCGTGAGGCTATTACACGTGGTGGACTCTATCCTGCATTTGCAAACAGTGCTAATGAACAGGCAAATCTTATGTTCAGGCAGGGTAAGATTGGCTTCTTGGAAATCGGAGAGCTTGTGGAAAAGGTAATGAACGAAGCTCCGAAGGTAGAAGCATATACAGTTGAGGATGTTTATAATGCCGATATTGAGGCAAGAAATTTAGTAATCAAGTATTCGGGAAAGCAGTGATTTTTTGGAAATCTGGTCAAAGGTGTGGCCTTTTTTAGTAGCAATTTTATTCTTCGGTCTTTTAATCTCAATTCACGAGTTGGGACATTTCACATTTGCAAAGCTTTTTAAGGTAAAGGTTAATGAATTTGCACTTGGTATGGGTCCTGCAATTTTCAAGAAGAAAAAGGGCGAAACAACTTATGCACTCCGTCTTTTGCCTATCGGTGGTTATGTGAGTATGGAGGGTGAAGACGAGGAAAGCACAGATGAAAATGCCTTCGGTAACAAGAAGGTATGGCAAAAATTCATAATTGTTGCTGCGGGGGCTATAATGAACCTGATTTTAGGTGTTGTGATTGTTGCAACGTGTCTTGCAATGGATGATTTGGTAGGTACAACACAGATTCTTCAGTTTCAGGAAAATGCAATAAGTCAGCAGACAGGACTTAAAGAGGGCGATGTGCTTCTTGAAATTGACGGTAAAAAAGTCTTTTCCGATATGGATATTTCATTTTTAATGAGCAGAAGTGATGACGGAATTTTTGATATGACAGTCCGTCGTGACGGTGAAAAGGTTGAACTTTCGGATGTCACCTTTGTAACAACAAAGCAGGACGGTTACACCCTTATATCCTATGATTTCATCATTTTAGGTGAAGAGCCGACAGTGTTCAATGTTGTCGGCAACGCCTTTAAGCAGACTGTGTCAATTGGCAGACTTGTTTGGTTGAGCCTTTTTGATTTGGTGACAGGTAAATTCGGACTTTCCGATTTGTCAGGTCCTGTGGGTACTGTAAATATTATTGCAGATGCTACATCGTCAGCGGTTGAAAGTCGTGCAAATCTTATTTCAGCACTTACAATGATGGCGTTTGTTTCAATAAATATTGGTATTTTCAATCTCTTACCATTACCTGCACTTGATGGTGGACGCCTCTTCTTCCTTTTTGTTGAGGGAATACGAAGAAAACCAATTAATCCTAAATATGAGGGATATGTTCACGGTGCAGGACTTGCACTTTTGCTTCTCTTAATGGTGGTAATTACATTTAATGATATTGTGAATTTAATCAAGAATTAAAGACGGTGTTAAAAATGATAGAACGTAGAAAAAGTCGTGTTGTAACGGCAGGAAATGTAAAAATCGGTGGTAATAATCCAATTTCAGTTCAGTCAATGCTTAACGTTATTGCTGAGGACGCTGAAGGTAATGTAAGACAGGCTGTGGAATTAGAAAAAGCAGGTTGTCAGATTATCCGTCTTACTGTGCCTAACAAGGAGGCCGTAAGAACTCTTTATGCCGTGAAAAATGCAGTTAGTATTCCTGTTGTTGCTGATATTCATTTTGACTATCGTTGTGCATTGGAAAGCGTTTCAGCAGGCGTTGATAAAATCAGAATCAATCCGGGAAATATCGGTGACGATGAAAAGGTGCGAGCAGTTGCTGATGCTTGTCGTCTTCATAATGTACCAATCAGAATTGGTGTTAATTCAGGCTCGCTTGAAAAAAATCTTCTTGCAAAATATGGCTCACCAACTCCTGAGGCTATGGCTGAAAGTGCTATGTATCATATAGGACTTCTCGAAAAATTTGATTTTAATGATATTGTAGTTTCTATTAAATCATCTGATGTTCAGAAAATGGTAAAGGCATATCGTCTTGTGGCTGATATGTGCGATTATCCGTTACACCTTGGAGTTACTGAGGCAGGTACACACAATATGGCACTTGTAAAGTCAAGTATCGGTATCGGCTCACTTCTCCTTGATGGAATCGGTGACACAATCCGTGTTTCAATGACCGCTGACCCGATAACTGAGGTTAAGGCAGGCTTTGACATTTTAAAGGCGGCAGGAATTAAAACTGACTGTGCACAGATTGTTTCTTGTCCTACCTGTGGACGAACAAAAATCGACCTTATCGGACTTGCAGAAAAGGTAGAAAAAGCACTTGCAAATTATAACAAGCCAATTAAAGTAGCTGTAATGGGTTGCGTTGTTAATGGACCGGGTGAAGCAAAAGAGGCTGATATCGGAGTTGCAGGTGGCGACGGTTGTGGTGTTATTTTCAAGCATGGTGAAGTGCTTAAAAAGGTTGACGAAAAAGATATAGTTGAAGAATTATTAAAGGAAATAGAAAAAATATAACGGTGAATTACATATGGCAATAGTAAAATCACTTTTTGGTGAGTATTTCGATTGCACTCTCAATATGGATGTTGCTTATGCAGAAATCGTGGGATTTTTGGTTTCTCACGAAAAAATGAGTGCAAAACTTACCATCAGACCTTACAGAAAAATTGAAGAAGACAGAATCAAAGCTCTTGAAAGTAAACTTTCAGGGGCTGTTGGTGTTAATATAGGTATCGTTTGTGATGAGTCAAGAACAGGCTTCCGTACTGAATTTATGGATTTGGTAGTGGAAATTTTAAGAGATAAGCTTGTTGTTGCAAACGGATATTTCAGTGGTGCAGATTATACTATTCAGGGCAGAGAATTAAAAATCGACCTTAAAAAGGGTGGTAAGGAAATTCTCACATCTGCAAACTGTGAAAAGGAAATTGAAAAAATTATAAAGGGTATTTTTGGCGTTGAGTACACAGTTGCTTTGTGTCAAGACGGAGATTTTGATACTGAGCTTGCAGTTGATACAATGCAGAAAAAGGCTGACGAGGAAATCCGCAGAGAGCGCAATATTCCTGAACCAAAATTGCCGACAGAATCAGGTGAGCCAAAGCCTCACGTTATTAAAGAGGGCTTCCCACTTTATCTTGAAACACAGAAGCCTATTTACGGAAGTCTTATCAGAACACAGAATTTGCAGAAGCTTTGCGATGTTTCAATCGAAAGTGGTGCAGTTGCTGTATGGGGTGAGGTTTTCAGTCTTGATGTACGAACAACTCGTGACGGAAAAAATAATATTATCAATTTTAATATTACAGATAAAACATATTCATATACAGTAAAGATTTTTGAATCCTGCGAAAAGTCAAAATCATTTTTAGGTGCTTTGAGTGAGGGCGCAACAGTAATCGTTTATGGTAGAGTTACCTTCGATAAATATTCAGGTGAAAACATCATTTCTGCAACTGCTGTAAATACAGTTTCTCCTATTAAGAAAAAGGATAATGCCGAGAAAAAGAGAGTTGAATTACACCTTCATACAAATATGTCTGATATGGATGGTATGACAGGTGCTGATAAGCTTGTTAAACGAGCAATCAGTTGGGGTCATACTGCGATTGCGATTACTGACCATGGTAATGCCCAGGGCTACCCTGATGCAGTAAAGGGTAAAGGCAAGGATGATATCAAGCTTATTTATGGTGTTGAGGGATATCTTATTGACGATATCCAGAATCCTGAAACTCCTTGGGAAAAGCTTCCTCGATATCACATTATCATTCTTGTACAGAACAAAGCAGGTCTTAAGAATTTATATAAGCTTATTTCACTTTCTCACACTACATATTTCCACACAAGACCTTGTATTCCTCGTTCAAAGCTCAACGAGCATCGTGAGGGTATCATTTTAGGCTCTGCTTGTGAAGCAGGTGAGTTGATTAAAGCAATTCTCCTTGAAAAAAGTGAAGAAGAAATTATTGAAATCGCAAACTATTACGACTATCTCGAAATTCAGCCTGACGGAAACAATATGTTTATGATTGCTTCCCATTCAGACCCTAATGCGAAGAATCCTGACAGAAATAAAGAGTATAACAAAATCAAAACTCTTGAGGATATCCGTGATATTAACAGAAAGATTATCCACCTTGGTGATAAGTTAGGAAAGCTCGTCTGTGCAACAGGTGACGTTCATTTTATGGACCCTGAGGATTCTGCATTCCGTGCAATTCTTATGGCAGGTAAGGGCTTTGATGATGCTGATGACCAAGCTCCACTTTACTTCAGAACAACTGAAGAAATGCTCGGTGAATTCTCTTACCTCGGTGAGGATACTGCTTACGAGGTTGTTGTTACAAATACAAACAAAATTGCAGATATGGTAGAGCCTGTTACACCTATTCCACCGGGTACATTCAACCCTACAATTCCTGGTGCTGAGCAGGAGCTTCGTGACATCTGTTGGGCAAAGGCAAGGGACTGGTATGGTGACCCTGTGCCGGAATACGTTGCAGAGCGTCTTGATATGGAACTTGAGTCTATTATCAAACACGGATTTGCTGTTCTTTATATTATCGCACAAAAGCTTGTTTGGGACTCCGAGGCTCACGGTTATCACGTAGGTTCACGAGGTTCAGTTGGCTCATCCTTCGTTGCAACAATGGCAGGTATTTCTGAGGTTAATCCTCTTGCTGCTCATTATCGTTGCGGAAAATGCAAGCACAGCGAATTTTTCCTTCACGGTGAATATGGTTCAGGCTTTGATATGCCTCCGAAGAATTGTCCTCATTGTGACATTCCTATGATTCGTGACGGTCATGAAATTCCTTTCCAGACCTTCTTGGGCTTCCATGGTGATAAGGCTCCCGATATCGACCTTAACTTCTCAGGTGACTATCAGGGTAAGGCTCACAGATATACAGAAGAGCTTTTCGGTCGTGACCACGTGTTTAAGGCAGGTACAATCGCAACTGTTGCTGATAAAACTGCTTATGGTTACGTTAAAAAATATCTTGAAGAGCGTGGCAGAGTTGTCACTCGTGCAGAAGAGGACAGACTCACAAAAGGATGTACAGGTATTAAGCGTACAACAGGTCAGCATCCGGGTGGTATGGTTGTTGTGCCAAGTGAATTTGATGTTTACGATTTTACAGCAGTTCAATTCCCTGCTAATGATACATCCTCAGATATGGAAACAACTCACTTCGACTTCCACTTCCTTCACGACACAATCCTGAAACTTGATATTCTCGGCCATGATGTGCCTACATTATATAAGCATCTTGAGGATATGACAGGCATCAATGTTATGGACGTTGACGTTTGTGACCCTAAAATTGTAAGTCTTTGTACAAGTCCTGAAGCATTGGGAATTACTCCTGACGATATCGGCGTGCAGACAGGCACACTTTCAATTCCTGAAATGGGAACTGACTTTGTTCGTGGTATGCTCATAGAGGCACAACCAAAGAAATTCTCTGACCTTTTACAGATTTCAGGTCTTTCACACGGTACTGACGTTTGGCTCGGTAATGCACAGGAGCTTATTAAGGATGGCACTTGTACAATTTCAGAGGTTATCGGTACTCGAGACGATATTATGACATATCTTATCCATAAGGGACTTGATTCAGGTCTTGCGTTTAAGATTATGGAGCTTACTCGTAAGGGTATCGTTGCAAAAACAGGCTTCCCTGAGGGTGCTGAGGATGCAATGAAGGCTTGTGGTGTACCTGACTGGTATATGGATTCCTGCCGTAAAATCAAGTATATGTTCCCTAAGGCTCACGCTGCTGCTTATGTTATCGCAGCACTCCGTCTTGGTTGGTACAAGATTTACAGACCAACAGAATATTACACAGCATTCTTAACTGTTCGTGGTGGGGACCTTGATGCTATAACAGTTAGTCAGGGCAGAGACGCCGTCAGAAGAAAAATGGTTGAGCTTCACGGACCTCTTAACGCAGAGCCAAAGGACAGAAAACCAATGACAACAAAGGAAAAGGACCAGTTTACTGCTCTTCAGGTTGTCAATGAAATGATGGCAAGAGGTGTTGAGCTTCTTCCCGTTGATATTTATAAATCCCATGCAACAGTTTACTATATTGATGACGGAAAAATCAGAATGCCGTTTTCTGCGCTTTCAGGTGTTGGTGAAAAGGCTGCACAGGAAATTGTAAGAAGAAGAGATGAAAGTGACGGTACATTTGTATCCGTCGATGATTTCCAGGTTAAAACAGGTGCATCAAGCTCCGTTGTAACTGCATTAAAGGAAATCGGTGCATTCGGTGATTTGCCTGAAACAGCACAAATCTCATTCTTTGGCTTTTAATATATTTGTATAAAATAACACTTGACTTAAGAACTTTATTGTGATAGCATAGTAGCACACTAAAGCGATATTATTAAATAAAGGACATTTCTCAATGAAAAATTACTCTAAAATTACTCCTGAAGGAACAAAAGACTATCTTGCACAGGAAAGCCGTGCTATCCGTTGTGCTGAAAAAAGACTTTCTTCAGTTTTTAAATCAAAAGGCTATGAAAAGGTAATGACACCAACAATCGAGTTTTTCGATGTGTTCAATCGTGAAAGCTCAGGTTACAATCCTGAGGATTTGTATAGCCTGACTGACTCTTATGGCAGATTGTTAGTACTTCGACCTGACTCAACACTTCCTATTGCACGTCTTGTGTCAACTCGTTTTCAGAATGCACGTTTGCCACTCCGACTTTATTATAATCAGAGCGTTTTCGTAAGACAGAAAAATCTTACAGGCAGAAGTGATGAGGCAACACAAAGTGGTATCGAGCTTATGGGTGCTTACGGACTCCGTGCAGATTTAGAGGTTATCAGTACTGCAGTTGAGGCTATTGAAAACTGTACATCTGCTGACTTTAAGCTCGAAATCGGACACGCAGGCTTTTTTAAGGAACTTTGTAAAAAGCTTAATGTTACTGACGAGGTTGTTAGTGAAATTTATGATTGTGTTGAGAGCAGAAATTTCGTTTCACTTAACAATATTCTTGATAAAATCGGAAAGTCAGATGTAACAGATTGCATCCGTAATCTTCCACGCTTTTTCGGTGGCGTTGAAATTATCGAAAAGGCAAAGCAGATTGATTTAGGTGATGAGGGACGGAAGAGCCTTGATTACTTAAAGGATTTGTATATGCTTTTATGCGATGCAGGACTTTCAGATAAAATTGTTATTGATTTGAGCCTTGTAAACAGAACAAATTACTACACAGGCATTATTTTCAAGGGTTATCTTCAGGGTAGTGGTATTTCAGTTGTATCCGGTGGTCGTTACGACAGTCTTGGTGCTGAATTCGGCAGAGATATGCCTTCAACTGGCTTCGGTATTGAAACAGGTGCACTTGCAGCTGTTATGCTTTCACGAGATGAGCTTGATGATGAAATGACTCCTGAAATAATCGTTTTCGGTGAAAAGGAATATATTGTAAAGGCACTTGAATATTCAAGAAATCTTCGTGAAAATGGTGTTTACTGTGAAAACAGCACATTCGAAACTTACGAGGAAACAAAGGAATATGCAGCCTCTAAGGGGATTAAGAAAATCTGCGTTGTTGCAGACACTGTAAGGGAGGAAATATTATGAGAAAATTAAGAATTGCCCTTACAAAAGGTCGTCTTGAAAAGAAGAGTGTTGAACTTTTCGAGAAAATGGGAATTGATTGTGATGAACTTATTAATAAAGGCAGACGACTTATTTTAACAGCAGGTGATTATGAGGTTGTCCTTGCAAAGGCTGCCGACGTTATTACTTATGTTGAGCATGGTGTTTGCGATATCGGTATTGTAGGTAAGGATACAATCGTTGAAAATGGCAAAAGCTTCTACGAAATGACAGATTTGAATCTTGGTAAATGCGATTTTGCCCTTGCAACACAAAAGGGTGTTGACTTCTACGACGGATTTAATACAAAACGAATTGCAACAAAATATCCTAACATTACAAAAGCATATTTTGAGGGTAAGGGAATGGATGTTAAGATTATTAAAATCGAAGGCTCTGTTGAATTAGCACCTCTCTTAAATCTTGCTGACGGTATTGTGGATATTGTTGAAACAGGTACAACACTTAAGGAAAACGGACTTGAGGTTAAGGAAAAGATTATGCCTGTTTCTGCACGTGTAATCGTAAATATGGCAAGTATGAAGCTTCGTCGTGAGGAAATTGACAGCTTCCTTGAAAACATTGAAAAAGTAATTCCAAAGGATTGATAGATATGATTAATACAGTATTTGCAGACGGTAGAGCAGATGAAGCTCTTATCGCACAGCTTAAAGAACGTAGTGGTGAGGTTGACAAGAAGGTTACTCTCGCTGTTACTGATATTCTTGAAAATGTAAAGACAAATGGTGATAAAGCTGTTTTGGAATACACAATTAAATTTGACGGTAAAGCACCTGAAAAAGCAGAAATTTCAAAGGAAGAAATTGACAAGGCAATTGAAAAGTGTGACCCATTTTTCGTAAAGGCTTTGGAAGATGCTGCTGAAAATATCCGTGATTTCCACGCTCGTCAGAAGCAACAGAGCTGGCTTACAACAAAGGAAAACGGTGTTATTATGGGACAGCGTGTGCGTGGACTTGAGCGTGTAGGTCTTTATGTTCCTGGTGGCACTGCTGCATATCCTTCAAGTGTGCTTATGAATGCAATTCCTGCAAAAATTGCAGGTGTAAAGGAGCTTGTTATGGTAACTCCTCCTTCAAAGGACGGAACACCAAACCCTGATATCCTCGCAGCAGCAAAGATTGCAGGTGTTGACAGAGTGTTCTTAATGGGTGGTGCACAGGCTGTTGCAGCATTGGCTTATGGTACAGAAACTGTTCCAAAGGTAGATAAGATTGTAGGTCCCGGTAACATTTTCGTTGCTACTGCAAAGAAGCTTCTTTACGGTACAGTTGATATTGATATGGTTGCAGGTCCAAGTGAAATTTTAATCGTTGCTGACGACAGCGCAAATCCAAAATTCCTTGCAGCTGACCTTATGAGTCAGGCTGAACACGACGTTTTAGCTTCTGCAATTCTTATTACAACAAGCGAAAAAATCGCAGAGGAAACAAAGAAGGAATTAGCAAGACAGTGTGCAACTCTTTCAAGAAAAGAAATTATTGAAAAATCACTTAAGGATTACAGTGCAATTATTATCTGTGATACAATGGATAAGGCTGTTGACTTTGCAAACAGACTTGCACCTGAACACCTTGAAATGTGTGTTCAGAATCCTATGGAATATATCGGCAGAATGGATAATGCAGGTAGTGTGTTCCTTGGTAACTATTCACCTGAACCATTGGGTGACTATTTTGCAGGTCCTAACCACGTATTACCTACAAGTGGTACAGCAAGATTTTTCTCACCATTGTCAGTTGACAGCTTTATTAAAAAATCAAGTTTTATTTACTATACAGAGGATGCACTTCGTGAGTGCAAGGATAAGGTTGTTTCTCTTGCAGAAACAGAGGGCTTAACAGCTCATGCAAATTCAATCAAAGTTAGATTTGAGGACTAATAATGTTTCAGTTAAACGAAAAAGTAAAAAATTTAACACCGTATGAGCCAATAAGCGGTACTTATGAAATCCGTCTTGATGCTAACGAGTCATTTCTCACATTTCCTGAGGAAATTGAAAATGAGATGGTAGAGGCTCTTAAAAATTCAGCGTTAAACCGTTACCCTGACCCAATGGCAACAAAGCTTGTGAAAGGCTTTGCAGATTATTTCAATGTTGATGCCGATTGTGTTACAGCAGGTAATGGCTCTGACGAAATTATTTCAGTTATAATGAATGCATTTTTACAAAAGGGTGATAAGATATTGACTCTTGAACCTGATTTTTCAATGTATCGTTTTTATGCTGAAATTGCAGAATGTGAAAGCATTAAGTATCAGAAGGACGAAAATTTAGATGTTAATATTGATGACGTAATCAGTCTTGCAAACAAGGAAAATGTCAGAATCGTAATTTTCTCAAATCCTTGTAATCCAACATCAAGAATCGTCACAAAGGATGATATAAGAAAGCTTATAAATAATACAGATGCACTCGTTGTTCT
>CAJGCX010000039.1 GCA_904501895.1 Clostridiaceae bacterium | reverse complement strand
TTCATTTGACCGAAGTCGCATTCCATAAAATCTCCGTTCGACTTGCATGTGTTAGGCACGCCGCCAGCGTTCGTCCTGAGCCAGGATCAAACTCTCTAAAAAATTGTATCTTTACACTTTCGTGTAGAAATCATTTTCTAAAGTGCTTTTTAGCTCTTTACTTCTTTTAACTCAAAACGCTTAGCGTTTATTTCTTAACTCTTTTGTTATCCAAAAGAATTACTGTTTCTTGTATTTCTCTGTTGAGTATCTTTACTCTCAAAGAATCTACAGGGTTCCTTTTTTTATCTCGTCGTTGTTTAATTTTCAAGGTTCAAGTTTTGTCCAACCCGTTTTCGCGGGTGGAGTTTTATTATATCAAAACTCCTCGAGGTTGTCAACAGTTTTTTCAAACTTTTTTAAAATTTTTCAATTTTTTAAGTTTTCGTTACCGCTGAGCGTTTATCTCTCGCAGACAGCTTTAATATAATATCACAACAAGTTCAACTTGTCAACAACTTTTTTCAAATTTTTTTGAATTTTTTCTACTTTGACTTTTTGCACATTTTTCGCAGTTACAAATGGGATTTTCAGTTCAATTTGAATAATATATGATTTTAAGGATAGTATAAATAACAAATAAGCGTCATTTGGAGATATTATTATGAATTACAGAAATGAAAATCGTTCATTTAAACAGGTCTTGTGGCAGATAGTTGCCATTATACTATTAAATGCTATCGTTATCGGTGCAATCGGATTTGTTTATGAAAATACTGCTACCCTTTCAAGTATTGGGTCACGCGGTCAGGAAGTAAGACAGATTCAGAAGAAGCTACAAAGTCTCGGATTTTATTCGGGGTCTGTTGACGGCGTATATGGTACAGCCACACAAAGAGCTGTTCGTAATTTTCAGAAAAGCTGTGGAATTGCCGCTGACGGAATTGCAGGACCTAAAACATTATTATATTTAGGATTAGGGTCAGGCACATCTTCATCTGCAAACGGATACAGCTCCAATGATATATATTTGTTGGCAAGGATTATAGCTGCGGAAGCACGTGGTGAAAGCTACACAGGTCAGGTGGCTGTTGGCGCAGTTGTGCTTAACCGTGTTCAACACTCATCATTTCCAGACACGATTTCTGGAGTTGTTTATCAGCCTGGTGCATTTTCGGCAGTAAGGGACAGTAACTGGAATGTTGCTCCAGATGATACTGCAAAGAAAGCTGCAAGGGATGCTATTAATGGATGGGACCCTACGGGTGGTGCTATATACTATTATAATCCTGCAAAAACAAGTAATAAATGGATTAGGTCGAGACCTGTTGTAACGACAATTGGCAGACATGTATTTTGCAAATAAGTGCAAAGTGTAAAATTAGAGATTCTTCGCTACGCTCAGAATGACCCCCATACAGTTTATTGTTTTACCCGACAAATTATAATTTGTTTATCAAAATGAAAAAGGCAGGCATGGAAGCCTGCCACTACGCATAATTCATCATTCAAACAAATTATGATTCAAATTCGATAAATGCATATTTTATTGTATTTCTGTTATATGTATATGTAATATAGAGGTTATTGCCATCGGCAATGATTGCAGGATATGAATATTCTGCAAAAAGGTTGATGCTATATTCGAGAGTTGTTACATCCTGCCATGTTTCACCGTTATCCTTTGAAACGGAAAGGATAAGTCTGTTTCTGACCTTCATTCCAACAGGAGTATAAACGAGCCACACCCAACCATTTTCAGTTGTGACACAATCAATACCACTGTTATTATTCATAAGCTCTGTAGGATAAGCCTCACACCATGTGTAACCGCCATCAGTTGAGTCAGTTTTATAAATTCTGCCTGCCTTTGTACGGAAAAGGGCGTGGATATTTCCATCCTTATCCTCCCAGAGAGTTGGTTGAATCATTCCTACCTCGTTACCTCTGCTATCCTTTGCAACGATAAAGTCAGTTTTTGTCCAAGTGCTTCCACCGTCAGTTGAAATATCGAAAAATGCTCTCCAAGAGCCCTGCTCACTTGAAGCAGGTGCAATGATTGTTCCATCTGATGTGATAAGAACCTTATTTTTCACAGGACCTCTGCCACCACTTGTGTCACCAGGCACAAGCTCCTTTGGTGCTGTCCAAGTTTCACCATTATCAAATGAGTCAGTATATTTTGTTACCCAATATGGAATTTCCATGCCGACCTTATAATAAAGTCGTACATAATCACCGTAATTCACAAGGACAGGATTCCAATGGGCAACCGGGTCCTCGGAATACATTTGCTGTGGCTCACTCCACTCGTTACCATTATAAATACTGTACCAGATTCGTACATCCTCGTCACCCTCGGCAGTACCTGCAAAGAATGCTGACATAAGGTTGCCGTTATTGAGCTTTACAACTGTTGAAGCGTGAGAATCGCTGAAATATTTCTTTGCTTTGAAGATTTTGCCCTGCTCCATTGTGAAGTCAACATCTGCAGAGTCATTCTGACTACCTGAAAACACGCTGATGAATCTTTCAGTGAAGTCTGTTATTGTGTTAACTGCATTTTTTATGCCACCACAGGCTGAGACTTCAGTTGTGCCGAAAAGAGAAATGCAAAGGATTATTGCTGTTAATTTTTTGATGATGTTTTTCATAATGTACTCCTGTTGTGTGTTATTTGGTGGGAGAATCTTAGCTCAAAATTACATCGCAAACTGATGAATCCCTCCACCACCTTCGGTGGTCCCCCTCCCTTTGACAAGGGAGGCTATTTATTGCAGAGGTATTCCATTGCTAATTTGTAACCGTTGAGGCCTTTGCCGATGATGTGCTCCTCGCAAGCTATACCTGCATAAGAAATCTGACGAAAGTCCTCACGCTTTGTTACATCTGAAATGTGTACTTCGACTGCAGGGATACCAACCGATTTGAGAGCATCGAGAATTGCAACGCTTGTGTGGGTATATGCTGCAGGGTTTATGACGATTCCGTCGAAAACTCCGTAAGCCTCTTGAATTTTATCAACGATTGAGCCCTCGTGGTTGGACTGGAAGCACTCAACCTGACAATTTAATTCATCTGCCCATTCCTTTATGTTTGTTAAAAGGGTTTCGTAATTTTCTTTTCCGTAAATGCCCGGCTCACGAATACCAAGCATATTTATATTGGGTCCGTTTATTACAAGAATTTTCATATTTTCTCAATCTCCTTGATTATGGAGTTTGTCACCTCTTCTACTGTGCCGTTTCCGTCAACTTCGATATGAGCAAACTGACGGTATAATGGCATTCGTTTTTCGTAAAGTGCTTTCACTCCGTGAAGTTGTGACAACGGTCTGTTTTTTGTTGGAAGCTTTTCTGCATCACGATTTATGAAAATGATAATTCCGTTTTGTTTTAATGGCATATAATTTTCAGGTCGTGTTACAACTCCACCACCTGTTGCGATTATTAAGCTTTTTTCTCTGCCTGCAAGATTTACTGCTATATTTTCACAACAACGGAAATAATCCTCACCCTGATTTGCGATAATTTCGGGAATTGGCTTTTCCTCTGCATTTTCAATCATTGAGTCAGTATCCATAAGGTCTTTGTTAAGCTTTTCGGAAAGAGCCTTGCCGATTGTGGATTTTCCACACCCTGCCATACCGATTAAGACAATATTGCACATCTCCTTAAAGAGAGTCATTGTGATTTTTTCGGTTATGCTGTCCTCGAGCTTTGTATCGAAGAATATTTCGTGAGTTTTTTTAGCCTGTGCCACAAGCATTGGAAGTCCTGCCACAGCAGGTACCCCCATATTCTGTGCATCCATTATGATTTTTGTTCTTAATGGATTATAGACAACATCAAAAACGCCCTTGAGGTTTAGGAATTTTTCCAATACAACAGGAGAATGCATATTATCAGGGTACATTCCCACAGGAGTTGTGTTGACAATTATTTCTGTGTCAGTTTCACTATATATATTAGTATAGTTAATTTCACCATTTCGTGAAACAACACCTACTGAGTCAGCACCCATATCAGAAAGCACAGCTTGTACTGTTGCTGAAGCACCACCACTACCAAGAACAAGTGCTTTCTTGCCCTTAATATCAATTCCTGACCTTTCAACCATATACTTAAATCCGAAGTAGTCAGTATTGTCACCGTAAAGCTTACCGTCACGTACAGTTATTGTATTTACTGCGCCGATTTTTTCTGCTTCAGGAGAAATTACATCGAGATACGGAATAACTGCTTTTTTATATGGAATTGTTACATTGATACCCTTAAATTTTCTTTCACTTAAAAATTTCTCAAGATTTTCAGGTGCGATTTCAAAAAGGTGATAGTCCTTATTACCAAGGGCAAGATGAATCTGTGGTGAGAAGCTATGTGGTAAATGCTCACCTAAAAGTCCATACATCTAAAGACCTCTTTTCTGCTTTACATTGCGTTCGCTGATAAAGTTTGAAAGAAAAATGTGCTGTGGGCAATTTTACTCAAACTTAAATAAAAAAATCAAGTAAAGTGATTGCTGTTACTGCTTCGACTACAGGGACTGCACGTTGCACAATGCAAGGGTCATGTCTGCCCTTAATCTGCAGTTTTTCTTCTGTCGTTTTTTCAAGGCTTACGCTATTCTGCTCCTTGAAGATTGATGGTGTTGGCTTGATTGCAGTTCTGAAAACAATTGGCATACCATTTGTGATACCACCATTTATGCCACCTGAATTATTTGTTTTTGTTTTGATTTCACCATTTTCAATACAGAAATCGTCATTGTTTTCACTACCGTAAAGGTCAGTAGCCAAAAATCCGTTACCGAATTCAATTCCCTTTACTGCAGGAATACCGAAAATATTTTTTGCAAGTTGGTTTTCGATGCCGTCAAACATTGGCTCACCGAAGCCTGCCTTAACACCTGTTACAGCACATTCAATAACACCACCAACAGAGTCACCGTTTGCTCTTGCTTTTTCGATTTCTTCAATCATAAGCTTTCCTTTTTCATCGTTGATTACAGGAAGGCTTTTTTCTGCTGTGTTCCACTTACCAATATTTACATAATCGATTTTATCGTCATAAACATTTTTGATTTTCTGAATATGAGCCTGAATTTCAATACCCATTTCATCTAAAATCTGCATACAAACTGCACCTGCAAAGCAGAGTGGTGCTGTAAGTCTGCCTGAAAAATGGCCACCACCTGAAACATCATTAAAGCCATTATGCTTTATGTATGCTGAATAGTCAGCGTGTGATGGTCGAGGTGTGTCGATAATATTACTGTAATCCGCTGAATGTTGATTTTCATTATATATCACCATACAAAGAGGTGCACCACATGTAACATTATTCACAAGTCCTGACAGAATTTCAGGAGTGTCACTTTCCTTACGAGGAGTTGAAAGTGAGTTTTTACCGGGAGCACGTCTGTCCATAAAATTAAGGACCTTTTCCATATCGATTTTCTTTCCTGCAGGAAGTCCGTCAATCACCACACCGATTCCTTTTGAGTGAGATTGACCGAAAACTGATATTTTAATTTTATTACCTGTCATTGAGGACATCTGAATTACCTCCCATTTTATTAAAGTCGCTAAAGAAATCAGGATATGATTTCTCAACAGCGTTGCTGTCTGTTATTACCACGTCTTCATTACAAAGACTGCTTAAAATTGATGCTGACATTACAACTCTATGGTCATTGTAGCCATTGACAACGCCACCCTTAAGAGTAGCACCACCGTGAATAATCATTCCGTCGTCAGTTTCCGTTACATTTCCTCCAACTGAAGTGAGCATTTCCACAACAGACTTAATTCTGTCACTTTCCTTAATACGAAGTCGCTGTGCATTGATGATTTTAGTGTCACCACTACAAGCAGAAGCCACAACTGAAATTACAGGCACAGCATCGGGAATGTCGGATGCATCAACTGTAATGCCATTAAGTTTATTCTTTTTAACTGTTATTTCATTACCGCTGATTTTCACATCAGCACCCATTGAGGACAAAACCTCTAATATTTTTTTGTCACCCTGAGGCGAATTTACTTGGAGGTCAGTTACTGTTACTCCATTTTCACTTAATGCACCTGCACAAAGGAAAAAGGAAGCATTTGACCAGTCACCCTCTACTGAAATTTCTTCAGGTGATAAGTATTTCTGATTACCCTTTATTATATATGTATTTTCCTGCTCCTCGATTTCAATTCCGAATTTACGAAGAACGGAAATTGTTATCTGGAGATATGATTTTGACTCAACAGGTGGAATAAGATTGATTTTACTGTCACCCTCAAGAAGTGGTAAGGCAAATAAAAGTCCTGTAATAAACTGTGAGCTGATATTTCCCTTTATTTCATATTCACCTGACTGGAGCTTGCCTGTTAAATGCAATGGAAAAACATTACCGCTATGAAAGGTTACACCCTTTTTCTCCATTTCTTCTTTTAATGGTGAAATCGGTCTTTGTGGTAATCTGCCACTACCCTTAATAGTTGTATCAATTTCAAGGGCTGACACAACAGGCATTAAAAATCGTAATGTTGAGCCACTTTCGTTACAATCAATTTCTGTTTTTTTATTAAACTCCTTTGGTGTAACTGTAATAAAATCACCGTTGACAGAAACATCAGCACCCATTGATTTAAGGCAAGAGCAAGTTGCTGCGATATCCTTTGACATCACATTGCAATAAATTTTTGTTGCTTTTTTTGAAAGTGCAGCACAAATAAGTATTCTGTGAGCATCTGATTTTGATGAGATTGCTCTGATTGTACCGCTGATTTCAGATGGAGTGCATTTGACGGTCATTTAGTTCATACCTTTTTCGATGAAATTCTGTAAATCCTCAACAGGAAGCTTCATAATCTTACAAAGTCCCAATTCCTCAGGAACGATTACTGACATTGTGTCAAAGCTTCTTTTCTTATCAGAAAGTGATGCCTTGTAAAGGTCTTCTGCTGAAAAATCACAAGTAGTTGGTAAATTGTTCTTTTCAAGAATAGGAAGAAGGACATCTGAATAATCCTCTTCACTCATACCAACCTCATAAGCACCCTTTGTTGCAATTACCATACCGATAGCAACTGCATTTCCGTGAGAAATTGTAAGATTACTGCATTTTTCAATAGCGTGACCGATTGTGTGACCGAAATTGAGAAGCTTTCTTTCACCCTTTTCAAACTCATCACGATTAACAATATCACGCTTGATTTCAACACAACGCTTAATTACATATTCGATATTTTCTTTTATAGAATTATCCTGCAAAAACGCAAGGAAATCCTTATCACAAATCATTCCGTATTTAATGATTTCAGCACAGCCTTCGTTAAATGTTTCACGGGGGAGTGTATTAAGGACATCACAATCAGCAAAAACTGCAATTGGCTGATAAAATGCACCACAGAGATTTTTTCCTGCCTTAAGATTGATTGCAGTTTTACCACCGACAGATGAGTCAACCATTGAAAGCACAGTTGTAGGAATCTGCACAAAATCAACACCACGAAGATATGTTGAAGCCACAAAACCTGTAAGGTCACCTGTTACGCCACCACCAAGGGCTACGAAAAGGTCAGTTCTTGTAATGCTGTTTTCAGCACAGAATTCAAGGATTTTTTCAAAATTTTCAAAGGACTTTGCTTCCTCTCCGTGAGGGAAAACGAACTCAACTACTGAATATCCACTGTCTGTAAGACTCTTTTTAACTTTTTCACCGTAAAGAGAAAAAACTGTGTCATCAGAGATAAGCACAACTCTGCAGAGTCTTTTGATTCCCTTGATTTTTTCACCTATTGAATTAAGAAAGCCTGTACCAATGTGTACTGTGTATTCCTTTGATGCAGTTACTTTTACTGTTTCCATTTGTATCACCTGTTATCACAATTTTATTTGAGTAATTCTTTTAATCTGCTGTCGTATGCCTGTTTTTCAAATTCAAGATAAACAGGAGTATATTCCTTATCCACAAGACATATAAGATAATCTGTAAACTGTGGATTAAGTGGTAAAATCGGTCCTGTGTGGTATGTTGCAAAAAGATTGTTATGGTGAATTCCTTCGATTTTACTATCAGGATTCATACCACATCCTTTTTTCATATTAAGGAATGGATATGGATTTTCACCATAAGAATGGCTTAAGAGATTTTTAAAGCCTACGATTTGCATATTTTCAAATTCACCGACGCTACAATCGTTATATCTTAACTTTGTGAACTGCTTTGCATAATATGGGTAAAAGCCGAGACATTCAGTTGATTTGCCATCGCCATTTTCGATATATTGACCGAAAAGTTCAAAAGCATTTCCTGTTGCTAAAATCACGCCACCGTTATCGATTCTGTCCTTAATTGCATCGGCATATTTCTTAAGCTGTTCAAACTCGTTGAACTGATGCTTTTCCTGACAAGGACCGATAAGGAGAAAATCAACTGGATTATTCACAAATGCAGGTTCATCAAAAAGTGATGTTTCAATAATTTCCACATCATACCCTGCAAGGCTTAATTTTTTGTTGAGATATTCACAGTTACCTCTGTCACCGTAAAGATTATTGTATTCAGGATAAAGAACTTCAATCACTATTTTTTTCATTAGTTTTTATCCCCTTTCTGTGAAAGTGCATTTTTGATTTTTTCAACAACACTTGTTGCATAAAGTTCAAAGTAAACAACTACACTTCTGCCGACAATACTCTTTTTGCTAACCTCATTTGCAAGGTCATCATAACTTTCAAAAAGAACAAGCTTGCCTGTGTCAATGCCCTTGATTTCAAGGCAGTTTGCCACATCGTAACAACGACTGCCACCAACATAAACTGTTCTGATATTTTCCTTGTTAAGTGGTGAAAAGTCAGTATCGTAAATCCATGAAATATCCTCGTGACCGTGAATTTTGTCATTTGAATCAGTTATGAGAAGCACAACATCCTTTTCCTCTTCTGTGCTATCAAGGAATTTAAGACTTTGTGAGCAGGAAATAGGATTCTGATTTTTTGAAAGCATCGAAACAACCTCAATGCCATTATACTTCTTCTCCTGAAAACGTCCTGTTTTTGATGACAAGTCCTCAATGCTGTTTTCGATTACATCAAGGTCAATTCCCATAAGTCTGCAGACAGCACAAGCACCTGTTATATTAAAAACGTTGAAGAAATTACCCTTTTGAAATGGAAGCACAAGGCTTTCACCCTTATCACCATTGAAAACAAAAGTGCCCTTCTGGAAATCGACATCACTTGCGTAAAATCTGCTTTCAGGCATTGAAAAACCACAGCTTGAGCATTTTGGAACACCGATATGGTTGTAATGATAAAATTCATAATCTAATTTATGGTTACATTTCGGACAAGCAATAAGGTCGCAGACAGTATCAACACAAGTGTCGGTGCTTCTTTCAGTTTTGTTAACTGAATAGAAAACTCTGTCACAAACGCCCTCACCCAAAAGACCTGATATACCGTCGTTGCCGTTTAAGATAAGAGTTGTTTTCTTATCGAGATAGTCGTTGATTTTGTCAAAGATAAATCCACTGTGACCATTTCGCATAATTGAATCACGGAAAAGGTTTGTGCAAAGGATATATTTAGGTGTAAATTCTGTGTAGATATACTGCGATGAACGCTCATCAACCTCAAGGACAGCAACATCGGCAGTAACCTTACCACCCAATGTGCATTGAGTAACAAGTGCAGATGCAAGGCCCGGTGCCATATTTGAACCCTTTGAATTATTAACAACAGTTTTGCCACTGTTACGGATAATGTGTGTAAGCAGATTTGATGTGCCTGTTTTACCGTTTGTACCTGTTACACAAATTGTGTTTCGAGGCATAATAAAACGCGAAAGCGCATCAGGGCAGATTTTGAGCATTACAATACCCGGTGTGTTAGTACCTCTTTTGAATATTTTATCAAGGAGAAATGCCATAATTTTACCAATGATTATGGCAATGAAAAATCTTAATTTACCCATATATTTCACAATCCTTTTCTTTTGGAATTTCAAAAATTACTTCCATTTTATATTATAGAATTTGCAATAATTAAAGTCAATATTAAAGTGAGGATTAAAAAGAAAATAAACTGGTATTTAAATAACAAAAGCGAGGTGGTTAGCCTCGCTTTGCATTTATTTATTCAATATGTAATTCACAACTGCCTGAGGGGTACATTCAGGAAGGTCGATTTCTAAAGATGCTTCCACCATATTTTCAAGATAGTGGGCATCGGAATTTCTGAAATGCTTCATATCCTTTAAAAGCTCGTGCTTTTCCTCATACTGAGGGATATATGCTTTATGGGTAAAGCCTGCTGCAGTGAAATTCATTTCTGGGTACATAAAGCCCAAAACTGAAAGGACAGAATATGATGCACGGTCAAGGTGTGCAGGGAAAACTGCACCGTCAAATCGGCTGACCTCACTTACAACATCGTCAATGCTTATACCTGATGCAGTTGTGAGAAGTATTTCTTCCTTACCTAAAATTTTATCAGTATGGTCCATTATATACTGATTCCCAAAAATACTTTCATCATTTATTATAGGTGGCATTGTTGTTTTCACATAATCTGAAAACTCCAATGCTTTTTCTAATGTTGGAAAAAGGCATACAGTATGAATTTCCTCTGATGTGCAGAGCTCCATTCCGGGCACAACTGTAATTCCCGCATCCTCACCTGCTTTTATGGCAGCAGGACAATTAAGGCAGGAGTTGTGGTCTGTCAATGCGATAATATCGTAACCCATAAGCTTTGCTAAATTCACAAGGTTGTACGGTGTCATATCATTATCACCACAAGGTGACAGACAAGAATGAAGATGGAAATCATACTTTAACTTCATATTTCTTTACCTAATTTATTTGCAAGGGTGTAAGCATCCTCTTCTGATGAAAGAACACAAATACCCTGCAATTCTGCTTTGGCTTTGGCATCATTATCGAGAGTTGAGTTTTCACAAAGGACAATGCAGGCACAGTCAGCAAGAAATGCAACTGCAATGGCATTGATGTTACCCATTACGGTAAACCAACAGTCACCACTTTCTGCTCTGCCCATTACCCAGCTGAGCAAATCGCCACAGTAACCGCCCTTGATTTCTCTGTCCATATCGCCCTCAACAAGGACCTTAAGATTTAATTTTTCTGTTAATTCTTTAATCGTCATTATCTATCCTCTGTTCTGAATGGTTTAGGAATGAAGTTTTCTGCACCTTCACGGTTTTTCATATTGAAAATGCAGTCGTTAATATCTGCCTTACCGATTACAACATCCTCTGCGAAGCAATGGCAGGACGGTGAGCCACACATACCACAGTCAAGTCCCGGTAGTGAGCCTTCGATTTCCTTAATCTGATTCATTTTCTCCATTGCCTCAAAAACATTGTCAGCAAGCTTCCATGGAGATGCTTCAAGAGGCTTTTCCCAATACATTTCCTTTGGAATTGACTCATATTCAAGATGATTGCAGGAAACAGGCATATATTTACGGAGTCTGTGAAGTCGAGCTTTTGCAACGAAAGGATTTTCAACAGTCAAAGGTCCACCAACGCAACCACCTGAACAAGCATTAAGCTCAATAAACTCAAGGTCGTTAAGCTTTTCATCCTCTAATTCTTCAAGCACCTTTATAACATTTTCAATACCGTCTGCTGCTAAATATCTGTCCTTTAAGAGTGCTGCAGATTCACCACCTGATGAAGCCCAACCAACACCGATAATACCTGAATCGCTCAAACTCTCAAGCTCGATTATTTTATCCATCTGCTGAACCAATACAGGATAAATATCCTTAATTGCAAGGACACCGTTTATATATGATTTACCGTTGCAAATGGGTTGCTTGATTGAGGAGATTTTTGCAGTACAAGGTGTTATAAAGAACACACCGATATCCTCGTCAGAAAGTCCTGTTTCTTCTCTTGCCTTAATTCGTGCAAGACGTGCTGCCTCTTCCATAGGAGCATTCAAATCGAGAACATTTTCTATAAGATTCGGAAAACGGACTCTGATAAGACGGACAACAGCAGGACAAGCAGAGGAAATCAACGGTTTTTTAGTCTTTTTCATTGAGAGAATAAGTCGTGTTGCTTCACTGACAAGCTCTGCACCCTTCGAAACCTCAAAAACATCGTCAAAGCCCATTCTTTTAAGCCCTGTCAACACATAGTCCGTGTCGTCAAGGTTGTTGAACTGACCGTAAAGTGACGGTGCAGGTACTGCTATTCTGTATTTATAATCAAGAATTTCATTAAGTGAATATTTCTCGGCATATTTTGCGTGGTGAGGACAAATTCTTATACATTCACCACAGTCAACACAACGCTCGGAGAGAATATACGCTTTTCCGTTACGGACTCTGATTGCATTTGTAGGGCAACGCTTAAGACAGCTGACACAGCCCTTGCATTTTTCTTCATCAAGTCGCACGGAATGGAAATAAGTTTCGTTCATTGTTATTACTCCAATCAATTTGGAAGTATCCACGGTGGGGTCAAGACCCCGCCCTACCATATACAAATTATGCTGTATATACCTTCAGGTACATTGTTGTACCCACACCGACGGTGGAGTCAATTTTCATATCGTCGGTGTATTTTTTAATATTCGGAAGACCCATACCGGCACCAAAGCCCAATGAACGGACATTGTCAGGTGCAGTTGAATAGCCTTCTTTCATTGCAAGTTCAACGTCAGGGATACCGGGACCCTGGTCAGCAAGAACCATACTGATACATTCAGGAGAAATTTCAACATCAATTTCTCCACCACCAGCGTGGATTACAAGGTTGATTTCTGCCTCATAAAGTGCAATAACA
Source organism: Clostridiaceae bacterium (assembly GCA_904501895.1). Lineage (GTDB taxonomy): Bacteria > Bacillota > Clostridia > Oscillospirales > Acutalibacteraceae > Fimenecus. The sequence continues at coordinate 1,504 of CAJGCX010000039.1, read as the reverse complement.
ACCTTTCTTACGATTTCGGGATTAAACCCCAAATCCTTAAGAGTCTTTTTTACTGAGCCAGAAGCTTCCCCTGCACGAGTGAAATCGTCACCCGGAACAACATAGTGAAGTTTCAAGCTACTCATTTCATTGCTCCTCCTCGAAGTCCCTTTTCGTAAAGCATACCGCAGGATGCAAACATTGCCTGTTTTGTTGTCATAAGGACAATATCCCTATCCTTTGCAAGGTCGATAATACCCTGGTCAGGCTGTTTGCCACGGACAAAAACGATACACTGCATATCCATCATTTCAGCAGTACGAACAACCTGTGGATTAACAAGTCCTGAAAGGAGCACAGCCTGTTCCTTAACGTAAGCCAAAACGTCACTCATCATATCACTGCCACAAGCAGTATAGACATCTCTGTCCATAAATTCCTCACCACAGATTACCTCTGCGTCAAGAATTTCCTTAATTTCATATACCTTCATATTTTGATTACCTCCCGACAACTGTCAGATAATAATTTATTATACACCTTTTCTATGCTTAAAACAATGTGGCACTTTACTGAAATATATTGTCAATATTTGTGAAAAAGGACAATTTCAAACGGAAAATTGAACGTGGAAAGCGGAAAATATTTACTTATTACCTCTTCCCTATTACTTCTTAACTAAAAAAAGGCACCATCTTACGATGATGCCTGATTTTGTTTAATTATTGATTAGCCGATTGTGTAAGCAATCTTGTTTGTTGCTTTACCCTGACCGTTGATTGTAACAACAGCCTTGAGCTGCATCTTAGCTGAGAAGCCATAGCTGATTTCAAGAGACTTGAGGTTGTCACCGTCAGCAACTGCTACAAGAGTAACATCTGTGTACTGAACATCTGTGCTGTTAACAGTAATAAGAGTTGTAATACCTGCGATACCGTCAACAACTTCCTGATGTGTGAAGAAGTCGTTTGTTGCACGGCTCATAGCGTTCTTGCCATCCTTCTGAGGATTTGCAAAGTTACCGAGCTTAACTGTGAACTTGTTACCGTTAGCTGTAGCATCCTTAATGTCAGCTGCTGTAAGGCTCATAGCCTTAAGAGCGTACTGTTTGTTCATACCTTCAGGAATAACACCGTTCTTAACAGCGCCTTCTCTGTTACCTATACCGAGGAAGCCACCAACAACTGAGTCGAGAGAAGCGTTTTCGTCGATACCCTGGATAATCTTGTTAAGTGTACCTGTTGCATTACCAACGTCGATAGCACCGTCAGGAGTGTAAGCACATACACGGTTGAACTTGTAGCTCTTCTTAGCTGCAGCTGCTGTCCACTTGTTGAACATTTCGTGAGCATTAGCCTTTGAGAAATCTGCAGGAGCTGAACCAGCGTCATCACCAGCAGGAGCGTCTGTTGAATCGTCTGCAGGAGCATCTGTTGTGTCATCTGCAGGAGCGTCAACTGTTGTATCGTCACCAGCAACATCGCCTGATACATCACCTGAAATATCGCCTGATACATCATTATTT
>CAJGCX010000038.1 GCA_904501895.1 Clostridiaceae bacterium | reverse complement strand
TGTGAAAAAGCTTAAAAAATTACATCCTGCATTCTGGCTTTTAGTTGGTGCACTTGCAGGAATTATTCTTAAATTATAAGGTGAAAGTATGTCGCTTCAGAAAAATCAGGATATACAACTGAATATTGAGGGTTATACTGCCGAGGGTAATGGCGTAGGGCATTACAACGGTCAGGCAGTTTTCGTGTCAGGTGCTGCAAAGGGTGACACGATAATTGCTCATATTATCAAGGCAAAAAAGACCTATGCTATCGGTATAATCAAAGAGATTATCAAGCCATCAAAGGACAGAGTAAATGTGGATTGTCCTCATTTCCGTTCATGTGGTGGTTGTGTTTTCCGTCATATTTCCTATGAGGCAGAAAAAGAGCTTAAAAGACAAAAGGTGATTGATGCCTTTACTCGTCTTGCTCATATTGACGTGCCTGTAAAGGATATTGTCACTTGTGAAACGGAAAGATACAGAAATAAAGCACAGTATCCTGTTGGATTTGATAAGGGCGTTGTGGCAGGTTTTTATGCACAGAAGAGTCATAGAATTATAAATTCATCCGATTGTGCACTTCAGCCTGAGGAATTTGCAAAAATTGTTGATACAGTTAAGGCTTGGATGACGGAATTCGGAATTCCTGCCTACGATTCAATAAATCACACGGGACTTATCCGTCATATATACATAAGAAAAGCATTCCGTACAGGTCAGCTTATGGTGTGTCTTGTAATCAACGGTTGCACATTGCCTTATGCAGAGGAATTGTGTGACGAGTTGATGCGATTTAAGGAAATCAAGAGCGTTGTCATAAATGAAAATACAGAAAAGACAAATGTGATTCTTGGTAAGACTTGCACAACCATTTGGGGTGATGATTATATTGAAGATGTGCTTTGTGGTGTGAAAATCAGACTTTCACCACTCTCTTTCTATCAGGTTAATCACGATTGTGCAGAGCTTCTTTACGGAAAAGCACTTGAGTATGTGCAGACAAGTGGCGACGAGACAATTCTCGACCTTTATTGTGGCGCAGGTACAATCGGTCTTTCAATGGCTAAAAATGTGAAAAAGGTAATCGGCGTTGAGATTATCCATGAAGCAATTGAAGATGCAAAAATCAATGCGAAGAATAATGACATCGAAAATTGCGAATTTTACTGTGGCGATGCTAAGGATGCAGTAAAAATTCTTAAGGACAAAAATATTGAGCCTGATGCAGTAATCCTTGACCCACCTCGCAAGGGCTGTGACAAGGAAGTTTTGGAATATGTTGCAGAAATGAATCCGAAAAGAATTGTTTATGTTTCCTGCGACGTGTCAACTCAGGCAAGGGATTGTGCAATTCTTCGTGAATTGGGTTATGAAACTGTAGAGGTAACTCCGGTTGATATGTTTCCGAAAACAAGCCATACAGAAAGTGTCGCATTGTTAATGCGATAATGAATTGCAATCTGACGATTGCATGAATTGAGAAAATTCTCATGAATTGGCTATGCCATGAATTGACCGATGGTCATTGTGATAAGGAGGGAAAAGATATGAAACTTTCTTCATTAGCTAAAAAGGTTTTTGTTAATGGTGAAAACTGGTCAACAGAGCCGGTTGAAAGAGCCAGTTATTATTCATATTTTGCGGGACAAAATATGATTTACACGCTTTTTAATGTGTGTCTGACAACATACCTTTTGTTTTTAGGTATCGACCCAATCAAGTCAGCAACCGTAATGCTTGTTGTAAAAGTATGGGATGCTGTAAATGACACATTATTCGGTGCTGTTTTTGACTTAATCAAGTTCAGAAACGGAAAGAAATATCTTCCTTGGATACGAATTTCCACTATACTCATTCCAATAGCAACAATACTTACATTTATTATTCCGTCAGGCTCATCACAGACGGTAAAATTAGCTTGGTTTGCTATTGCGTACATACTCTGGGATACTGCATATACACTTTGTGACGTGCCTATTTTCGGTATTCTTACATCTATGAGTCAGAGTATTGATGAAAGAAACACAATTCAGTCATATAAGAGTATTGCTACCTATGCAGGGGTTGGTATTACATCTACACTTGCAACTGTTCTTGTCAGTGAAAAGGTGGGTATGAATTACGGTATGATTTCAATAATCATCTGTGTTATTGCATTTGCCTTAATGTCACCGGCATCATTTAAGCTTAAGGAACGCTTCCACGCAGAGGGTGAAGAAACCTTTACTATCAGAAGTATGTTCTCATATCTTTTCAAGAATAAGTATTTATTGATATATTATCTTGGACTTTTCTTCTATTCAGCACTCAGTATAGGCAATGCATTTACACTTTATGTTTCATATTATCTGTTCAACAGCGCATTGTTCTCAATCCTTGTTGGTGCAATCGGAACAGTTCCACAGCTTGTAATTTCCTTGATGTTACCAAAGCTTATCCGTAAATATGACAAGATGCTGGTAAATCAGGTGTGCTTGTTGCTTTATGTTGTAATCAGCATTATTATGTGGGCAATAGGCTATGGCAACGCAGTTGTTTATATAATTCTCTTTACTATCCGTTCAATTCCGTTAGCAGTAGTCAGCCTTGAAATGTTTATGTTTACACCTGACTGTGCAGAATACGGCAGATTTAAGAGTGGTACAGAAGCAAAGGGCATAACTTTTGCTGTGCAGACATTTATGGCAAAGCTTACAGGCTCAATTTCAGGTGCATTGGGACTCTTTATCCTCGGTCTTGAATCAGTTGGTTGGAAGGTAGTTGAGGTAGGGTCATTCCAGGAGCTTGAGCAAAGTGGAGTAACACAAACTCCTCACGCACTTAATATGCTTTGGCTTATCTTTATGCTTATTCCTGCAATTGGTGGCCTCTTGGCATTTATCGTTTGGTGCTTCTACGATTTGAAGGACAAGGATGTTCAGGTGATGATAGACTGTAATACAGGCAAAATCACACGAGAAGAAGCATTCAGTAAGATGTCAAAGAGATATGATATAAAGGAGTAGAATCCGTGTTACGGATTCAGCGATATAAATCACTATTTGTGATTTGCGATATATCTACGATGCGATATATCCTGACGGATGCGATATGTTTCCTTACGGAAACGTGATTTATATCATATCGCTTTTGCGATAGCAAAAATATCGCAATCGAATTTAGTATGAGATTATATCGCACGAACGAAGTGAGTATATCGCAAAAAGGAGACAATATGGAAAATAAAACTATAAAGGAATTATCCATTGAATTAACGGTTGATATAACTAATATGTGCGACAAGATTAAGGGTCGTTCAGTATTTACAAACCAATTGCTTCGTTCTTGTTCTTCTATTGGTGCGAATGCTCATGAAGCAAAATATGCACAAAGCAGAGCAGATTTTATACATAAAATGGAAATAGCATTAAAAGAATGTTATGAAACTGAATACTGGCTTGAAGTTTTGTTTAATGTTAAATCAATTGACGAAGTCACATATAAAGCTATGCAGTCAAAATGTGGAACAATCAGACGAAAACTTATTGCATCTATTACTACTGTTAAGAGTAAAGATTAGTTTTACGGATTCAGCGATATAAATCACTATTCGTGATTTGCGATATATCCTGACGGATGCGATATGTGCCTTACGGCACGTTAATATAAAGGAGAAAAAACTATGAAAAAAATCATTTCAATCATTCTTGTATTGTGTATGGTATTTCCTATTATGGCAAGTGCTATGTCAGGATATGAGGTGACAAGAGTAAGTGTCACAATCAATGGTGACACAGCTACATCAAGAGGCTTTTGCTGGTACACAGACGAAAAAGCAGGAACAGATTTGCAGATAGCACCTGTTGGTGAGGACTTAACAAAGGCTGAAATTATCAGCGGAACAAGTTATCCTTCAATGGAGAAATATGTTCATAAGGCAGAGGCAACAGGGTTAAAATCAGGTGTAAAATATCAGTACCGTGTAGGTGACAGTGAGGCAGGTATATGGAGTGAAATCGGTTATTTCACAACTGCATCAAAAATTGACGACAAGGCTGATTTTATCGTTTTTGCTGATGTTCAGGCAAGTAATGAGGAAAATTTCCAACAGGCTGCAAGGGTTTTACAGTCGGCAGTTAATACTATGCCTGAATATGATTTTGCGGTTGGTCTTGGTGACTTTGTAAATGATTGCACAAATGAAGAATGGGACAGCTATTTCAGAAACTTTGAGTTTATGAATATGAATACTACTCTTGTGCCTGTTGCAGGTAATCACGAGGGTAACCTTCAGTGGTTCAAGTTCAATAATATGTTCAACATTGGTGAAGCAGAGGATAGCTCAGTTATCACAGGCTGTTATTACTCATTTGACTGGGGCGATGCACACTTTGCAGTGCTTAACTCAAACGATATGTATCCAATGTCAGCATCACAGCTTAATTGGCTTAAAAATGATATGAACGCATCTGATGCACAATGGAAAATTATTCTTTCTCACAGAGCGCTCTATTCAGCAGGTAAGAATATTAACAAGCCTGACACAATTATTATGAGAAATCTTCTTTTACCTGTAATTGATGAGCTTGGAATTGACGTTGTTTTTGCAGGTCACGACCATATGTATTTGAGAACAGAGCCTGTAAAGGGTGAAAAAACTCAGAATTATGAAACAGTAACTGAAGTGTGGAATGGCAAGGCAACAACATTTGCACTTAATCCTGATGGTACAACTCACATTTTACCATCAACAGCAGGTACAAAGCGTTACAGTGTAAATGAGGATGCGATTCCACCAATTCTTGAAAACGCTGCACTTGCAAGAGATACAAAAACAGGTGGTGTTTTTGCAACAGTAAGTCTTGATAGTGAGCATTTTGTTTATAATGCTTATATTGTTGATGACGAAACAGGTGAAAAAGAGCTTATCGACTCTTATGCAATCAAAAAGACAGAAAAAGCACCTGCAAACGACGGCTATACTGAATTGCCAACTGACAGAAACGAGGAAACTGCAAAACAGCATATAAACAACTTTGTTTTTGAAATCTTCAAAATGATTATCAGTTATTTCAAGCTTTTATTCAGTCTTATATAATGAGGTAAAATTATGAACGGAATGACTCGCAGAGAGCAACAGGTTACAGATATAAATGAAATTATAGAAATCCTTGAAAAATCAAAGGTTGTTCACGTTGGTATGATAGACGGTGATGAGCCTTATGTTGTGCCAATGAATTACGGTTATGTTCTTGAAAATGATAAGCTTACAATTTATCTTCATGGTGCAAGAAGAGGAAGAAAAATTGATGCGATTAAGGCTAATCCAAAGGTTTTCTATGAAATGTGTTGTGATATAACACCTTTTGAAGGTGAGGTTGCTTGTAAATACGGTATTACCTATGCTTCAATTATGGGCAGGGGACTTGCAACTCTTGTTGAGGATGTTGAGGAAAAGAAAAAGGCACTTTCAATCCTTATGAAAACACAGACAGGAAAGGATTTTCAGTTTGAGGACAAGCTTACAACTGTTGTAAGTATTATTAAGATTGACACACTTGAATTTACTGCGAAAAAAAGACCTTTTCCAAAGAAATAATATGGTTACAGTTAAGAATAATCAATCCGAAATCGTTGTAAAGGATTTCAGCAACAGAAAAATTGAATATGCCTTTCACGATATTGACGGAACACATTCCCTTATTCGTGATTGGCCTCCTGTTATGAGCGTTTGTCTTTTTGATGTAATCGAAAACGGTCTGCCTGAACATTTTGACAGCTCTGAAAATGCAAAGAGGCTCATTTCACTTGCAGGGAAGAGGGATTTGCCTGAAACAGATGCCTTTTGTGTGGAGTCAGCAGGTCTTTCTGCGCTCACACAAATGGAATGGGCAATCCGCAGAGGTGTTCAGGAAGGCAAAATTCAGGTGAATTGCAACGGTGACACAAACGCACAGATTATTGAACGAATCAATAACGGTGAGGAATATTACGACGATTTACCTGAAACAACAGAAATGAACGAGATGCTGAAAATACAGACACCTCGACTTTTTAAGCTTTACGAAAATGTTCTTAATGGATATTGCAGAGATAAGAATTTGGTCAAGGCACGCCAGAACCCTGAAAAATTCCGTGTAAAAGGCTCTTGTGACTTTTTAGAATATTTATATGAAAACGGTGTAAAAAACTATTTTGTCACGGGTGCAGTGGTGGAAAAAGGTATGGGAATGCACGAAGAGGTGGAAGCTCTCGGTTACAGTATCGGTAAGGGTAAATTGATTGAGGATATTATCGGCTCAACCTGGACAGAAAAGAAGCCTAAAGATGCTGTTATGAAGGATTTGATTAAAAATTTAGGCATTTCAGGTGAAAATATTCTTGTAATCGGGGACGGCAGAGCTGAAATTCAGGCGGGTGTTGAATTGGGTGCAGTTGTAATCAGTCGATTGCCTGAAAATGCAGAATATCAGCGTGAATTACACAAAAGACTCGGTACAAATGTTATTGTAGAGGACTTTACAGGCAAGGAATTTTACAATTTGTTTGAGGTGACGAATAATGGATAATATTTTTGAAAGATATCCTCAGCTTAAATGTTGTGAAAAAGATATTGAAAATGGCTTGAATCTCATTGTCGATACATACAAAAATGGTGGCAAGGTCCTTGTTTGCGGTAATGGCGGTAGTGCTGCTGACAGTGAGCATATTGTGGGAGAATTGATGAAAGGCTTTCTTAGTAAAAGAAAGGTCAATGATAACAGACTCACTGAGGAATTAAAGGAAAAGCTTCAAGGTGCTTTACCTGCCATTTCGCTTACAAATCAGACTGCAATTATGACAGCCTTTAATAATGATTGTGACCCTGATTTCGCTTTTGCACAGCAGGTTTACGGCTATGGCAAGGAAAATGATTTGCTCATTGCTATTACTACATCAGGCAATTCTGAAAATGTTCTGAAGGCAGTTGAGGTGGCAAATTGTATCGGTGTAAAATCCCTTGCACTTACAGGCTGTGACGGTGGAAAAATAAAAGAGATGGCAACTGTTACAATAACAGTGCCATCAAGTGAAACATATAAAATTCAGGAATACCACTTGCCCATATATCATTATCTGTGTGCAATGGTTGAACAGGAATTCTTTGGGGGAGAGAAATTTAAATTATAATTTGTCGTTGAGTTATTGGATGCCTGTTCTTGAGGGGAGGCAATATAATTGCAACGCAGTTCCTCCATTTTGCGCTTTGCATTTTGCACTCCCAAATAAACTCCAATTTGTAAAATAAAGCCCGGTAGAATGAGGGTTATTTCTTCTCTACCGGGTTTTGTGTTGGTTATTTTTCAATAAATTTTCCGTGGTGCTTTGGCTCCATAACTATTGCAGCTACCTTCAACACTTTATTAAAAAGATTAAGGATTGTTTTATTCGGAATCATCTGCTCAAAGAATCCACCAAGGTTATTAAGGATTTCTGTACCTGATGGTGAACTTGACGGAATCATAACAACCTTGTCTTTTGGCTTGAATTCAAAAACAAGATTTCGTTTTGCAACCGTCTGAATTGGACGGATTGTCACAAGAAGGCTTTCATCATCAAGCCATATTGCATTTGCACAAACGGTAAAATCAATATTACCCAAAGTGATTTTTGAATAACGATAATGACCGTCAAGACCTAAGATAATAGTGTTTGTTTCAAGTCCCTCTGACCATGTCATTGAACATTCCTTGTCCTTAAAATCAAATTTAACCATATCGATATTGCCCGGCTTATCTGTGAGCATATATACAACAGCCATTGGCAAAACGCTGACAGGGAAGCCTGTAAGGTTAAGGAGAAGATTTTTACGGAATTTGATGTATCGGTCAGTGATGACTTTTTCAAGTTCAGGTCTGTCACTTGAGAATAATGGCTCAACCATTGTGTTCACAATCTGCTCTTCAGCCTCATCTGTTTCCTCAAAGGCTCTTGGGAAATAGTTGAAAAGATATTCAAGACAGCCTGTTTCATCGGTAACAGCAGATGTGACAGTTACAACAGCATCATATTCAGGAATACCGATACCAAACTGTGAAAACATACCGTCAGCACGGAATGAGGTTTCGTCAATACTGTTTTTCCAGAAGCAGTAGCCGTAGCCATAAGAAGCGTCTGTACCAGGTCTGTTTTGTGAATTTTCTATCTGTCTTGCAGTAGCAAGCTCAGCCCATTCTGCTGGAATAACCTGAACACCGTTGTACACACCCTTTTGCACATAGCAAAGAGTAAGCTTTGCAATATCCTCTGTTTTAAGGTAAAGACCCCAACCACCTGCTTCAATGCCGTTTCTGTCAGTTTCCCAGAAAGGAAAATCAATTCCGAGTGGCTCAAAAAGGCGAGGAGTGAGATACTCACGCATTGTCATACCTGTAACACGATTAATAATTGCAGAAAGCATAAAGATGTTTTCGTTGATGTACAGGAATTTTTCACCGGGTTCAAATACCCAAGGTGAATTTATGTAATCCTCAATCCAGTCAACCTTGCTCTTATCGGTAAGAAAGCTCGGTTGCTTACCTGATGACATTCTTAAAAGATTATGAATAGTTAATTTTTCAAATTTTTCGTCAGGTTTTTTTGGTGGATAATCAGGAAAAATATCAACAAGCTTTGTGTCAAGTGTAATAAGACCCTCGTTTATCGCAAAGCCGATTGCTGTGCTTGTAAAGGATTTGCTGACTGAATAAACCGATTGTGGTGTGTCCTTGTTATATGGCTCATTATACCACTCAACAGCAACCTTACCGTGACGGATAACCATAAGACTATGGTATTCATATCCTTTTTCTGAAGCATCATCCAAAAACGCCTTAACTATTTTTGAAGAAACGCCCACTTCCTTTGGCGAGCCTGCTCGTGGAATAGATTTGCTTGTATTCATTTTTAATCCCCCTGTTTACTTTTCCTTTTTCTTAAACACAAAAACCTTGCTTATCACATAATTCCCCACTGTGACTAACACCATAGCAACGATTTTTGAAAAATTGTAATCAACATGTAAAAGTGTAGAAAGCACAAACATTGTACCCATATCAAATAACAATGTAAGTAGTCTTGATGAAATAAAAGCAAGAAGCTCTTTTAAAATATTCTTTTCCTTACTTTCAAAAACGAAAATTCTATTTGCAAAGTATGAAAAGAGCACAGCGCCAACCCAAGAAAGCACATTTGCAACCTGAAGCTCAAAGGCGTCGTGTCCGTCAAGGAAGGTCCATGTGCTACCGTAGAAAATTGCCATGCTTACAACAGTAGTAAGACCACCTACAACAAGGTAATTTATGATTTCCTTATGTTTTTTATAAAGCCCGATAATTTTATTCATTGCCAATGTCCTCGTTAAGTGATTTTGATTTTGCAGACAAAACCTCTTTTTCGATATACACAGGCCTGTTTTTACCCTGAATATATGTCCTTGCAAGATATTCACCAACAATGCCTATAAGCAAAAGCTGAAGCCCTCCAAGGAAAAGAATAAGCACAACGATTGTGGCATAACCGGGCACATCAACACCAAAGAAAAGCTTCTGAATAATAACCACAAACATATAAAGAATTGATGCTACGAATGCGAAAAGTCCTGCACCTGTTGCGATTTTCAATGGCATTGTTGTAAAGGAAATAATACCCTCCATAGCGTATTTAAGAGATTTGAAGAATGAGAATTTAGTTTCACCGGAAGCTCTTTCCTCTGCCACATAAGGCATATAATATGTGTTAAAGCCTATCCATGAGAAAATACCTTTTGAAAAGCGATGGTATTCGGGTAATGATAAAATTGCCTCTGCAACTCTTTTTCTGAATGTACGGAAATCACTTGCACCCTGATAAAAGTCTATGTCACTTGCAATGTTAATGCATTTGTAGAAGCTTTTTTTCATAAAAGACATAAGCTTGCCTTCGATTCGCTCTTCCTGATATGCTGCAACCATATCGCAATCTTCATTTGCAAGGAGATGCTCAACCATTTTTACAACTATTTCAGGTCTTTGCTGTAAATCGGCATCAATAATTGTGACAAAATCACCCTTAGCGTGACGAAGCCCTGCAAGCATAGCAGCCTCTTTACCAAAATTTCGTGAGAAATCAACGACAGTTACAACGGAAGAATATGATTTATATAATTCCTTAAGTTTTTTTGCAGTATTGTCACTGCTACCATCATTTACGAAAATCATTTCAAAGGATGTAATTGCTTTTGGCATCTGCTGAAAAGCCTTTACAGTTTCTTCGAAAAACGGTGTAACATTGTCCTGCTCATTATAGCAAGGGATAATTAAAGAAAGTTTCATTGTGTTATCAGCCCTTTATTTTTCTGATTTTTTTTCGTTTTGCTATAATTCTGTTTTTACGGATTATAAGAAGAATGTAGATTATAAGCAAAACCGCAGCAATAGCAAACAAGATTTTAAAAATTGTTGTTGAGAGAATATCCTTGATTGTGCCGAAAATAAGCAAGAAAATATTAAGCTCAACATCCTCTGCAGCAACTAGGTCAACTGTTTCCACTACAGTCTCACCGTAAAGAATTTCAGCCTTGCCAAGCACCTCACCCTTTTTAATAGGTGCTTTTACAACTTTTGGCGTCTTACTCTCGATTGGTCGTATAATAAGGCTTCCTGACTCTGTGCCAAGAGGAACAAGTGCTGACAACTCTTCTGCAGGGAGAAGTCGAAGGTGGTCGATTTTGCTGTTGTATTTAACATCAACAACAGTTACAACGTCTGTTGTATTTGTGATTTTAGTAAGCTCAATATTTTCGAAAGCCCAGTTATAGATTTTTTTACTATCGGTAAATGCAACGTTTTCTTCAACATTGTCATCGTCAATATCATATTGAGGAGCACCCATAACTATTAACATATAGTTGTATCCATCCTGTGAAGCAGTTGTGATAACACAATGACCTGCTTTTTCAGTTGTACCTGTTTTAACACCGGAAACAGATTTGTGATAATAGTCACGGATACCCGGATTCATCATCTTATTTGTATTGTGAAGATATCTTGTGTAAGGATATTTCTCGGTAGGAGCGATATCGTATCTCGATGTGCTTGTGATTTCCTTGAATGTAGGATTTGTCAAAGCATATTTTGTAATTTTATAAAGGTCGTTTGCAGTTGTGTATCCGTTAGGATTTTCATCAAGACCGTGAGCATTTACAAATTTTGTGTTTTCACAGCCTAATTCTGCAACGAAATCATTCATCATAACAACAAAGTTGTCAATATTGCCACCAACATAATCAGCGAGGATGTTTGCAGCATCAGCGGCTGAAGGAAGCATAAGACAGTAGAGAAGATTCTCTATTGAAAGAGCTTCACCTGCAACAATACCTGCTGTAGCAGCATTCATAGCGTAAAGACCGTTAAGGCTCTCTCTTTTACATGTAACCTGAACAGATAAGTCAGGACAGTTTTCAAGAACAAGCATACAGGTAACAATTTTTGTAAGAGATGCAGGGGCAGAGCGCTTGTCTGCATTTTTATCGAGAATGACAGTTTCACTGTCAGTGTTTACAAGCAAAACAATGTCAGCTTCCGTTTCCATAAGAGAATTAAAGGACGCACCTGCGCTAAACGGTAATGCTGATATTAAAATTATAGCAATGAGGAAAATTGATAAAATTTTCTTCACAAAATCACCTACTTGAAAAAAAGTTATAATTGTATATAATAGAGTATAACACAATTAACAGCAATATCCAATATGGAAAAAGTAAATTTTTTAAAGGAAAGAATAAAATGATATATATTACAGGTGATATTCACGGTGACCGTAAAAGATTATCATGGTTGAAGCTTCGTAAGCTTAAAGAGGGCGATACGCTTATAATCTGTGGTGATTTCGGATTTCTGTGGGATAACAGCACGGCAGAGCAGAATTATCTTATGTCATTAGGCAAGAGGAAGTACAATATCTGCTTTATTGATGGCACTCATGAAAATTTTAATCTGATTAACAATTACGAAATCAGCCAATGGAATGGCGGCAAGGTCCATAAAATTCATGGAAATCTATATCACCTTATGCGTGGTCAGGTTTATGAAATTGAAGGCAGAAAGGTTTTCACAATGGGTGGTGGTGAAAGTGCCGATATCGACATCCGTCGTGATGTAAATGCCTGGTCAAAGGATGAGCTCCCAACGCAGGAGGAATTGCTTGAGGGTGCAGAGAATCTCGATTTTGCAGGGTATGATATTGATATTATTGTTACTCACGAGCCACCGTTGAAGGTTAAAAATTTCTTGAATCTTAATGACTCGTCAGAATTTCGTGTAAGTGCTCTGAATGCGTATTTCGAGGAGCTTTCACAGAATTGCAAGTTCAACAAATGGTATTTTGGCTCATTGCATCTCGATAAATACATCTCTGTTACACACCGTGCAATATACAAGGATGTTGTTAATGCTATAACAGGTGATAAAATATAAAAAAATAACTCGCAGGATATTAAAATCTTGCGAGTTTTTTGTTGCTATTTCTTTTTAAGGTTAAATTTTAAGCCGACTTTTTTAAGTTCACTGTTATAATTATCAACAATCTGGTCATCGATTAAATTCAGTCTTCTTGTTTCTGAAGCAATTGATTTTCGCTTGTTGAAAATTGCATTAATCCATCTCACAACCCAAAGAAGAGGCAAGAGAAACGGTAATTTTTCCAATATAGGGAATTTCTTTCTCATTTCATCCATTGGAAGGAAAATGAGTCTTAAAACAGTTTTCTTTTTAGCAGAAGATGTTGAATCAGTTCTTGCAGTAGCACGTGCAGCATTTGCTTTCTCGTGCCATTCCCTGAGTCCGAATGAACCACTTTCGATAATTCTCTGTGTAATATAGTCAGTTAATTCAGTAGGCTCTTTGCCATTAAACCATACATCAAGTGTATCAATAATGTTATTGTGGAATTCAAGAAGCTCAAGCTTTTCAAGCTCCTTATTTATATAAGTCTTGTTTAAAAGTGAATGCTTTAATGTGAAATACCAGATGTCAATAAGGTGTCGGAGTCCTATACCACCGTCACGATAATGCTTTGTAAGGTGCGTGAAGATGTAAATATATTCGTCTTCCTTTGACATGGAATAGGAGCAATTACTCTTGTAAACAGCTTTTTCCCAAGGGTTGATATAGTATGAATAATAATCATCGTTGTATGATGGGATAAGTCGTTTGTGAAGCTCAAGAATAAGTCCGTTGCTGCTGACCCAAATCAATTCGTGGTCGGACTCAACCTTTTCCACAAGTCCGATTTCAGTAAGTAAAGGCTTGATGACGTCATACTGGTTTTCTTTAATTAAAAGGTCAATATCGCCCATTAATCTGAACTCGGATGTGGGATAATATCTTTTTATTGAAGAGCCTTTGAGAAGCATATACTCAATGCCGTTATTATTAAACAAAGCTTCAATTTTTTTAAGATAATATAATTGATTTTGGTCACGACGGATTAACTGGAATGTTACATTCCTGAAATTCTCAAATCCTTCAAACTGACCATTTGCCTTATAAAGACCGTCAAAAACAAGAGGAATAATCTGATGTGTTCTGCTGATTTTAAAAATTTCCTTGTAATCAAGGTCCTTGTCAATAGGTGCAGACTCACCCGTAAGAGCTAACTTTATAGCAGACAAGAGATTTATATGCAATTTTTCCATTCAGAATACCTCCTGTATACAAAATAAAACCATTATAATTATATTATTGATACGAAAAATAGTCAAGGAAATAATTGTTTTTAATTGTGAACAATTTGGAGGTTGCAGAGGTAGACAGCCCTTATGAGGCGATTCCCATATAAAATAAAAAGCACCCGAAACGAGTGCTTAAAAAACTATTCTTCTGCAACTTCTCTTTCAAAAACAATGAGCATCGGCGTACCTGCCTTAGTATGAGCAACACCATTGAAAAATGTGTTCGTACTTGCAACGGACCAGCCGTGTTTTGCCATATCGTTCATACGAGCTTCAGCTTCACTGAGCTTTACTTCTAAAATCTTATATTCCTTCACTATGTATCACTCCAACAAAAGTATTTGTAATTATTATATCAAAGAAGAAAAATTTATTCAACAGTAAAAACAAAAATGACCGCCAGTTTCCTGACGGTCAAAAGCTTCATAAGGGATTACTTTTCTTCCTTATCCTTCTTCTTTGTTTTTGAGAAGATTTTGTTAAGAAGAGTTGTGATACCAATAAGCACGCCCATAACGATAATGATACCGAGCATACCCATACCCATATAATAAAGGTTGTCAACAAATGCCATTGGATTGAATTCGATGTTTGAAGCCATCATTGTAGTAAACATATTCATTTAAAGCACTCTCCTTACATAAAGAAATTGAGGATAAGACCACCTGCGATAACAGATGCAATCTGACCTGAAACGTTTACGCCGATTGAATGCATAAGAAGGAAGTTCTGTGGGTCTTCTGCAAGTCCCATCTTGTGAACAATACGTCCTGACATTGGGAATGCTGAAATACCTGCTGCACCAATCATTGGATTAATCTTCTTGCCCTTTGGTAAGAAGATGTTGAGAATCTTTGCAAACATAACGCCACCTGCTGTGTCGAATACGAATGCGAAGAGACCGAGTGCAAGGATAAGAAGTGTATCAGGAGCAAGGAAAGAAGC
>CAJGCX010000037.1 GCA_904501895.1 Clostridiaceae bacterium | reverse complement strand
TTTTGGGAAACAGTTTTAATCATATAATCTCTGATTTCAGCGGAAAGCTCGATTAATTCATTATTATTAAGTTTCTTTAAATCACAGGGAGCGTTTATTTTATCTAAAAATTTATAGCTCATTAAAGAAAGACTCCAATCAATTTTTTCTGTCAACAAGCATAAATGCAAGTTGCTTTATTATATCTGTATCAGTATTGAATACGCTTAAAGCCTCAATGGCTTTGTCTGTATATTCCTTTACAAGCTCCTTTGATTTTTGTAGACCAAAGTGCTTAACAATAGTTGATTTATCATTTTTTTCATCGCTACCAACAGGCTTACCAAGTGTTGCTTCGTCACTTGTAATATCAAGAATATCATCCTGAATCTGGAAAGCGATACCAAGATTTTCAGCGAAATCTATTGAGGCCCTGATTTTATCTTCATTACATTCTTCACCTGCAAGGCACCCTAAAACACAAGATGCTTTAATCAGTCCACATGTTTTCAAAGAATACATCTGAAGAATTTCCTCAACAGTAGGATTTGTTTCCTCGAATTGTAAGTCGAGGACTTGTCCACCAACCATACCATTAATCCCTGCAAAGGATGAAAGATAAGAAACAGCTTTTACAATGTTTTCTGCAGGAATATTCTTAACAGATGAAAGCACTGTAAACGCCTCTGTAAGTAATGCATCACCTGCAAGTAAGGCGTTATCCTCACCGAAGGCAATATGACAAGAAGGCTTACCTCTTCTCATATCATCATTATCCATACAAGGTAAATCATCGTGGATAAGTGAATATGTGTGAATCATTTCAACTGCACAGCCGAAATCTAACGCTGAAGCAACATCACCGTTACACGCCCTTGCAAATTCCATTGCAAGAATAGGTCTTATTCTCTTACCACCGTTTGAAACACTGTATTTCATAGCATCAAGGACAGTTGATAACATATTTTCAGAAAGAAGGATACTCAATCTTTCTGATACTAATTCTGCTTGATGATTAACGTAAGCTTTAATATCAGTCATTATTCTTGACCTCATTTATATCAATAATTTTTTGTTTTGCACTTTCTAATTTCTTCATACAAAATTCAGAAAGCTTAATACCCTCTTCGTATAAAGACAAGGATTCTTCAAGAGATAAGCTACCCTCTTCAAGCTTTGAAACTATTTCTTCAAGTCTTTTTGTTGCTTGTTCATATGTTAAATTCATTCTGACACCTCAATAATCTGTGCATTTGCAATTCCGTTTTTTAATTGAATTGAAACAACGTCACCAATATTCATCTGATTTACATCAGTCAATACATCATTATTTTTCTTTACAATTGAATAACCTCTTGAAAGCACATTCAAGGGACTCAATGTATTAAGCTTTGAGCATAATATAGCAAATGAATTACTGTAATTATTTAAAATATCTGTAAAATTAAGATTAATTTTTTCATTTAACGAATCAAGATACATTTCACAGTTTTCAATAATCTTTTCGGGATTTTTCAAAACCTGAGACTCAGTAAGTCTGTTTAAATCCTTTGTCAAGTCATTTATATATGAATTAAATGAATTCTCAATAGAATATTTTAATGATGAAACGTAATATCTTTGCTCCTTAATATCAGGAGTTGCAAGTTCAGCTGCAGCAGAAGGAGTCGGTGCTCTTAAATCTGCTACAAAATCACAAATTGTAAAATCAGTTTCGTGACCCACACCTGAAATTACAGGGATACGCGAATTATAAATTTCAAAAGCAAGCTTTTCATCATTAAAAGGCCATAAATCCTCTGCAGAGCCACCACCACGGGCAATGATAATCACATCAACATCGGTTTCATTCATTTTCCTTAAGGCATTGCATACGGTTAATGCAGCAGCTTCACCCTGCACCTGAACTCCTGCAAAAACAATTTCAGCCACAGGATAACGTCTTTCAAGGACATTCAAAATATCCTGAACAGCAGCACCCGTTGGTGAAGATATAACACCGATTTTTGAAGGAAATCGAGGAATAGGCTTTTTATGTTCATTGTCAAAGAGGCCTAATTTCGACAGTTTTTCCTTCAACTGTTCAAAAGCAAGAGCGAGTGTGCCCACTCCGTCAGGCTGCATATCGTCAATATAAAGCTGATATTTACCGTCACGCTCGTAAAGAGAAACTCGGCCACGGATAATGACTGACATACCGTTTTCAGGCTTGAATTTAAGCCTTGAAGCATTACCGGCAAACATTACAGCACTGATTACAGACTGATTATCCTTAATGCTCATATAAAGATGACCACTTCTGTAATGGTCAACGAAATTTGAAATTTCTCCAATTACAAAAACGTTGTAAAGATTTTCATCCTGCTCAATAATTGATTTAACATAATTATTCAATTGTGTAACACTTAAAATAACTGGAGAATTCATTAAAATTATTTTCCTTTATTACAAATTGAAGTTAAAACTGCAATACCACACGCATTATCAGCAGAAAACTGTGGTTCAGCAAAAAACGAAGTGTATTTTTCTTGTAATTTATTTCTGATAATCTGATTAGACATAACTCCACCTGAAAATACAACAGGTAAATTACCGTATTTCTCTAAAAGCTCCGAAACAGTATCGTCAATGGCAGAGTAAATATAGCTTAAGCAATATAGTGCAATATCTTCCTTTTTGCATCCTTTGCTCAACATCTGACTACACTTATTTTCAACACCTGAAAGACTGAACATTCCATCACGTCTGAAAACCTTAATATATTCAAGATTATTTTCACTATTCAATGCGAGTTTTTCAAGCTCAGGACCACAAGGAAATTTAAGACCTAATGAAATACCAACTCTGTCAACAGCTTGTCCTGCCTTTAAATCAAGTGAATCAGCAACCTTAATTGTCTTAAAGTAATTCCCATAAGGCTCAACCAGCAACGCTTGTGAAGTACCCCCTGAAATATGAAATGCTATAAATTTATTATTAATGAAATCAAGAGCATCTGCAGAATAAAGCGCTGCTGCAATATGACCATCCTGATGTGAAAACTCATATAACGGCACATTCAAGGCAGATGATAAAGAAACAGCAACAGACATTCCTGCAAGGAAGCAAGGCATATATGAGCCCTCTTCATTGCATGGCTTTACAGAAACACCAACACCGTCAATTTTATAATCATTATCAGAAAATAATTCTTTAATTAATTCAGGTAATTGAACTGTATGGTGAAACACAGCGTCACTCTGACGAATGCCCTTTTCACCCTCTTTTACAGGCAACAACTTCTTCTTACTGATTACAGTATTAGTAGCATCATCATATATGGCAACAGATGTTGTATAATTACTTGTATCTATTCCAAGAAAGTAACTCATTCTGTCACATTCTCTCTCACATATTTACCGAGAATTCCGTTAATAAATGAAGCGTCCTCCTGTGATGCAAACTTCTTTGCAAGCTCAACTGCTTCATTGATAGAAACACCACTTGGAATTGAAGGTACATAAAGGATTTCACAAATAGCAAGTCGCATAAGTGCAAGAGAAACCTTTGGTAAACGCTCTACCTTCCAACCAACTGAATTTTCATTGATAATATTATCAATCTCCTCAATGTGTTCATAAGTCAACTGAGCCAATGAAAAAGCAAATGTGTTTTCTTCAATAAGTCTTGCTTCAACTGCATTGTTTGCAATTTCTTCAATTGTCAAATCATCATTAAAGATTTTCTCAAAAACAAGAGTAAATGCAAGCTCTCTTTCTTCTTTACGGGTCATAATATCCTCCAAAAAATTACACTCCCCGCCAGAAAAAGACAGGGAGTGTTCTTCATTTTTCTGCGGTACGAATGTATTATACATTTATTTGCTAATATTGTACCACTTGTCTGTATAAAATTCAATAGATAATGTATATTTTTATTGTATATACATTCATTTTAATTCAATTACAACTATTTTTTCGGCTGACACATCCGATTTGGATAACACAATATCCTTAATTTTCACTATGTTGCTTTCATTAACAGTACCCTTTGGCATTATAACCTCAATACTATTATCATTATATGTAACGAGACAATCCTCACTTAATTGTGCTTTGATGATGTTTTCAATATCAACCTCAAGCTTAATCATTTCAGATATTTTCATTAATTCATTTTTTGCTAACGTAACTGTTTCCTTATCATTTTCATTGTTTGAAATTATATCTTCAAGATTATCAATGGCTTCATCATGTGACTTTTCTCTGTTTATTTTTGCTTGTGTAAAATAATCCGATATATTTGTAACGGAGTTCGAATTCACAAGCTGCGCATCACCAAGATTGTGATATTCTGTTGATTCCGGGGTCGTTGCATCATTAAAGTTATTTGTATAATACCAATTCACATAAACAGATAAGCCTAATGCAACTACTAAAGAAAAGCTTAACAGTTGCTTTTTACCGATAATTTTACTTTTCATATTTTTCCTCCGATAATGATAATTTTGATATAGAAATATCAGATGTATTTAAATCCAATAAGGCTTCTACAGTGGAATAAATTTGCTCTTGAACCTTAATATTATCTGCACCTTCACAGGAGATTGCAACTCCCCTGACCTTTGGCTCAATTGTTTTAATAAGCAATCCTTCATCATTGTTATTATTATCAATTATTACGTAATCCTTTTGAAGGGTATAATCATTGTTATTGCTACTGTTTTTTCTTGTATCCTTATCGTCTGTTGCATAAATATATTCTGTAGTTTCTGCAAGTGTTATTATCACTTCTGTTTTACCTGCGCCGTCAATATTCTGAACGAATTTCTTGATTTTACTTTCAAGATAACTGCAGTATTCTGAATCGGATAATTCATTATCAACAATTTCTTTTTCCTTTTCAAAATCTATTTCAGAAATCATAATAAAAACAATAATTAACATTCCACAAGCAAAAATAATTAGTGATTTTTTATCAGCCTTTATTTTATGGGTTAATTGTTTAAATTTATCAAAAACGTTCAAATAATTACCACCTCAATTCCCAACTCTTCTTTTATCGCCCTTTTAATTTCATTATTATTTTCATTATGACTTAACTCAAGCTCAACTTTGTTTATTACTAAATATTGATTTTCATCTAAATATGAATCAATGTATATATCTTCAATTTCAATGTCATTTGACGAGCATATTTTCTCAATAGATTCTGTAACTATTGCCTCGTATCCATTCTTATATAAATCTTCGTAGGATGCTTTTTCTGAAATTTCAATATCAAATTTTATATCATACATCAGATTTCCAATTGGAATAACAGTATATAAAAAGACAAACATAGATAAAAATATGTCTACAGATTTTTTAACATTTGAATTGCTTACAAGTATTTTGAATAATGATGAAATTATTCCTGTACCACAAAAGGATATTATCCAAAGCTTAAAATTATCCATTTCCTACCTTCCCATCATAATTACAATTCCTGTCGAAACAACTAATACAAACGTCAAAAAGAACAAAACAATATTCAAAAGAGAAATAGTTGATGCAAGACTATCAAAAACCTCTGTAACTGATTCTGTTTTAAACAATGACGAGCCAATTGAACACAATGACAGAAAAAAGTACCAAACTAATAATTCAATTATTACGGGAAGATTAATTAATATTATTACTATAATTACAAAAACACCCAACGTGCTTTTCATAATTATAAAACTGCTTACAACTGACGATACAGCCTCACTGACAGTACCACCAACAACAGGAATAAATGCTCCTGATATAAATTTAATTCCTTTTAAAACAAATCCGTCTGAAGAGGATACCAAAAGACTTTGTGTTGTTAAAAGACCTGTAAAAACTGTTGAAAATAATGACAAAACAAGAATTATAAGCTTTCTAAGCGTTTTATTGATTTTTAAATGAAACATATCAGATGAAAATGCAGAGATTATATTAAATGAAAATAGAACACTTATAATTGGGAGAAATAATTTGTCGGTAAAAACAGAAATTACATTTGATAATATGATTGTGTAAGAATTATATGTCACAGCCAATGCAGGATTTCTTGATGCAACAAGCACACCTGCCATAATCGGCAAATACGCATTTATAAATACGTTTGTGACCTTAATGCTGACAATTACATCAGTTAAAATTCTTCCGACAGACTCCATTAAAAAGGATAGTACGATTAATATTGATATGTAATCGATAATTTTATTTAATTCTGAATTTTCCTTAAGAAATGAATTTGACAGCGCTGATATTATTAAAGTAACAAATACTAAAATGAATTTATCGATTAATGATGTTGATTTTTCAAGAATAAGTGAAAATAAAAATTCAAATATTCTTGTTGGAGATAACTCAAACAATTTTTCAAATGAAATTTCATCAATCCCCAAATCACTTAAATATTCTTTTGTATCATCATCAATATTATCCATTAATTCTTCAGTAAAATCAGTTGAAAAGGCTTGAACATTAATCGTAAATATTAAAGTAAATACTATCAATACATAAATAACTTTTTTAATCATAAATCAATAAACTTCATACAAAAGATTATAATTCCGTTGAAAATCGGAATAGTCAGATATAATATTATAAATTTTGATATAAGCACAACAATATTCGATAAAGAATTTTCTCCCATATCCTTTAAATTATCGGAAACAATATCTGATAAAATTGCAACACCAACTACCTTTATAAGTAGTGAAACATGTGCCGATTCAATATTAAATATTGAAAAGAATGATAAATATGAGCTTATAAAATCAGCTAAATAGTCAACTGAAATTACAACTATTAATAATACAGTTGAAATTCTTAACAGGAAAAGATATTCAGGTCTATAAGATTTTATAACTGAAGAAAAAATTATGTATATAAACACAAGAAATGCAATTTTAACGATAATATTCATAAATTAAAAATCGCACTAATCTCATCAATTACAGACGATAGTTGAGGAATAAGCATTGCTATTATAACAATTATACCGGTAATAACCGTTAAGGTCGCAAATTCCTCTCGACCTGTTTTTGATAACATCTGTTGCATTATTGCAACAATAAGTCCTATTCCTGCTATTTTGAAAAGAAATGAAATATCCATTTATATCCCTTAATTTATTAAGATTATTATTAAAAAGCCTATTCCGAAAACCAGAATGGTTGAGCTTTTACAGTTGTTTGTTTCCTTGTCTTCATTCTCCTTTAATTTCTTTGAGAATATTTCTTTATATGTTTTACAATGAATCAACTGACCGTTTAAATCCGATTTACCTAACACAGATAAAAAATTTATGATTAATTCTTTTTCATCAGCAGAAAAATTTCTATTATTTCTAATGTATGAAAGGTTTTTACTGGTTAAAATATTTTTATCATTAGTCATATTTTCAGATATAAATTTTATAAATGATAATAAATTGTAATTATCGCTTAACGACAATATTTTAAAGATTTCTTCGGTTGTAATATTGCTTTGCATCAGAAGAATTTCTATATTCTCAATCAGTAAGCACAATTGGTTCAGTGATTTTGTATGTAATTTTATTTTTTTGATATATGTCATTGAGATTATTACAGATGTGGTTATTACGACAATAATCAGAAGCTCTTTCATATTCAACCTCATTAATTTCAGAATCTGAAATAACAACAAAATTATTAAAGCTATTTATAATTACCAATTTATCAATACAACCGTAATCATATAATTTTCTGAATATATATTTATTTTTTAATTCATTGTAATTTTGAGCATGGATTGTGAAGATAAAGCTTACTCCTGAATTTAATGATTTAATTATCTCATCAATATCCTCAACACCGATTTCATCACAGATAATAATATCAGGAGAAAGTGTTCTTACAGCCATAGAAATTCCTATGCTTTTAGGGTATCCATACAAAACATCTGTATTAAAGCCTAAACGGTCAATATTATTAAAGCTAACCAATTCTTTTCTTTCATCAATAACACAGATTTTATAGTATTTTTCCATTTTCCCTGAGGATAACTGATAAATTAAATCCTTAAGAATTGTTGTTTTTCCTGATGACGGTGGACCTGCAATAAGAAGATTGGATATGCCACTATTAAAAATATTATTCACAATAAAATCAGCGCAATTATCAACAAATCTTGGAATACGAAAATTGAGTCCGTCAATATTCCGAATTCCCTTTAAGGTTGTTTTATCAAATACAGCTGTTCCTGTAACACCTACTCTTGCACCATTTTTAAGTGTTACGTAACCATTCAATACATCCTCATAATGGCTATGAATGGAATAATCACAAATTTTATTGAAGGCCTCTGTTATTTCACTTTGGGATGTGTAAATTACATTTGCAGAATGAATGATACTGAGAATGCCTTTATATGTAATGAAATAATTGTTACTTTTGAGTATTAATACAACAGGTCTTTCAGCCCTTATTCTGATTTCCTGAATCTCATTTAGAATTTCATCATTTAAATTATTTATGATTTTTTGTATCCTTAAGGGCAAATATGAAACAATAAAATTAAAATCTTTATGAAATGAATCATTCACATTTTTCACCTCTGTTAATATCTATGACCACTTGTCCCTTGATATTACAAATATTTATTGTAAAGAGATTGAAAATATGATATAATAGTTAAAAATTTTATTCAGGAAGTAAATTATGAAATCAAAATTCAAATCTTTAATTCAAAATAACAAATTTATTCTTTTATCAGGACTTTCAGCATTCTTCATAATTATGGTTGTGTATTTCTGTTATTCAATCATTCCGTTTGGTGATAAAACAATTTACAGAATGGACTTGTATCACCAATACGGACCTTTGTTCTCAGAATTATATGACAGAATTACAAGTGGTGAATCACTTCTTTATTCATGGAATTCAGGGTTGGGAAGTTCATTTATAGGTAATTTTTATAAC
This sequence comes from Clostridiaceae bacterium, assembly GCA_904501895.1. GTDB lineage: Bacteria > Bacillota > Clostridia > Oscillospirales > Acutalibacteraceae > Fimenecus. Next base: position 5,824 of record CAJGCX010000037.1, on the reverse strand, counting down.
TATCTTTCAAGTCCTTTTTCAGTTTTAGTATTAATTTTTGGACATGAAAACACCTTTGAAGCAGTTGCAGCTATGATTGCAATTAAATCAATTCTCAGTTCAATGTCCATTTCATATTATCTCAAAAAATCAAATAAATCAGATGGTCCACAGCTTGTTGCATTTGGTATTATGTATGCTTTCAGTGCTTATTTCATTGCATATTACTGGAATGTTATGTGGATTGATGCTATGTACATTCTTCCTTTAATTGTTCTCGGCATTGAAAGAATAATCAACAAGGGTAAATGTGGAGTATATATCGTTTCACTTGCTCTTGGTATTTTTACAAATTACTACATCGGCTTTATGCTCTGCATATTCTCTTGCCTTTACTTTCTTTATTACTATTTCAGCTCATTCGATAAACTCAATGAAAAGACAGAAGTTTTAGATAATAACGGTAAAAAATATTCACTTCTTGGTAAATCATTTTTCTTCCAGAGTGGATTGCGTTTTGCTTTTTCATCTTTAGCAGTTGGTGTTATTTTGGCATTTATGCTTTTACCTGTGGCTTACGTTTTAAGCTCATCATCTGCAACATCAGGAACTCATCCTACAGAATTAAAAAACTATTTTGATATTTTTGATTTCCTTGCAAATCATCTTGCAAGTCTTGAGCCGACAATCCGTAGTAGTGGTGAAGATGTTCTTCCTAACGTTTACTGTGGTATGCTCACAATTATTCTTATTCCTGTTTATCTCTTCTCTGATAAAATCAATTCTAAAGAGAAAATTGCTTCATGCATTCTTTTAGGAATAATGTTCTTCAGCTTTAATATTAATTTTATCAATTATTTGTGGCATGGACTTCATTTCCCTAATGACTTACCATATCGTCAGTCATTTATGTATTCATTTATTTTAATCACAATGGCTTATAAGGCTTTTATAAATTTAAAGTATGTGAATAAAAAACAAATCTTAGCAATTGGAATCAGCATTTTAGCATTTATCGTATTAACACAAAAACTCGGTTCAAAGAATGTTGACAATACAACAATTCTTGTTTCAATGATTTATGTTTTTGCTTTCACAATTATTTTAGGATTACTTCAAAGCAAAAAAAATCAGGCTTACGCCCTTTCGGTTGTATTATCATGTACAGTAATTTCAGAAACTATTATTGCAAATACCGACCATTATGTTGCTAACCAAACTAAAACTGCATACACAGAGGATTATGACAGCTTTAAAGAAATCCAGGCAACTATTGATAAAAATGACGACAGCTTGTTTTACAGAACTGAAATGTCCGATTTAAGAGCAAGAATGGACCCAAGCTGGTATGATTACAACGGTGCATCCGTTTTCTCTTCAATGGCTTACGAAAGCGTTGCAAATATGCAGAAGAGCATTGGTCTTTATGGTAATAAAATCAACAGCTTCACATACAATCCACAGACACCTGTATATAATTCGTTCTTCGGTATAAAGTACATCTACGACAGACATTCATTAATCGATGATGGTTATTTTTACACCTTAAAAGAATCAAACAGCACATATAAGGCTTTTGAAAACAAATATAATCTTAATATAGCTTTCCCTGTTTCAGATAGTATTTACACCTGGGATTCTACCCTATATTCAAATCCTGTGGATTCACAGCAGGATTTATTTGCAGCTGCTACAGGAATAGATGGAATTTACAATAAAATCTATGATTACAAAGTAAGCTGTACTAACCTTTACGAAATTACTGAAGATGAAATAATGATGGGTAATTTCAACTTGAATAAAATTGATACTGAGTCTGATGCATCAGCAACTGCTACCATTACAGCAAAATCAAGTGGTCATATATACATCTATTTATATTCAAGAAATCTTGACGATGTTTCAGTTTATTCTCCATCAATCAGCACTACAATGGGCGTTAACGATGGTTATATTCTTGATTTAGGCTATTATGAAGCAAATGATAATATTTCAGTAACAATGCCTATCAGCGAAGATGAAACATATGCAAACGTTGATTTTGTAGTATTCACAATTGACCAGGAAAAATTTATTGATGGCTATAATATGCTTAAAAAAGGTCAGCTTGAATATACAAGCTTTAGTGACACAGTAATCGAAGGTACATTTACAGCAGAAGAAAATGAGATATTATTCACATCAATTCCTTACGATAAAGGCTGGAATGTGTATATCGATGGTGAAAAGGTATCAGAAGAAAATATCATAAGAATATCTGAAGCACTTTTAGGTGTTAAGGTTGCTTCTGGTGAGCATACAATCAAGTTTGAATATTCAATTCCGGGATTAAGCATTGCTTATATAATTTCAGGTTTATTTATAATTCTTCTTTTAGTGGCCTTTATCTTAAAGAAAAAGAATTTGTTAGTTTTTAAGAATATGAAATCTAACATCTGGGAAGACAGTAATCAACCAATTGAAAATAATATTGTAAATAATGATTTTGAAATTGTAATTGAAGAAGAATTTCCAATAATAGAAGAAAACAATACAGAAGAATAAACAAAAAAACAAGCAGGATTTATTTTAGTCCTGCTTGTTTCATTTATTAAAGTATTTTATTTAAATATTGACCAGTGTATGATTTCTTGCATTTAGCAACCTTTTCAGGAGTACCACAGACAACGATTTTACCACCCTTGTCCCCTCCTTCAGGACCTAAATCAACAATATAATCGGCAGTCTTGATAACATCAAGATTATGTTCAATAACAATGATTGTATTTCCTGCATCAACAAGTCTTTGAAGCACCTCAATAAGCTTATGCACATCTGCTGTATGAAGACCTGTTGTAGGCTCATCAAGAATGTATATTGTTTTTCCTGTTGAGCGTTTTGAAAGCTCGGTTGCAAGCTTGACTCTCTGTGCCTCACCACCCGAAAGAGTAGTTGCAGATTGTCCTAATTTAACATAACCAAGACCAACATCATAAAGAGTCTGAAGCTTTCTCTTGATTTTAGGTATATGGCTGAAAAATTCAAGTGCTTCCTCAACGGTCATTTCAAGAACATCATATATGTTCTTTCCCTTATATTTCACTTCAAGAGTTTCTCGGTTATACCTTGCACCGTTACAAACCTCACAAGGCACATAAACATCGGCAAGGAAATGCATTTCAATCTTTACTATACCATCACCCTCACAAGCCTCACAACGACCGCCCTTTACATTAAAGGAATATCTGCCTGAATTGTATCCACGTATTTTTGACTCCTGAGTTGAAGCAAATAATTCACGGATATCGGTGAAAACGCCAGTATATGTTGCAGGGTTTGAACGAGGTGTTCTGCCAATTGGTGACTGGTCAATGTCAATTACCTTATCAAGATTTTCAAGTCCTGTCATTTCCTTGAATTTACCAAGTGGCTTTTTAGCATTATTAAGCTCATTGGCAAGATTCTTGTAAAGAATTTCATTAATCAATGAAGATTTACCTGAGCCAGAAACACCTGTAACACAGTTAAAGCATCCAAGAGGAAATTCAACATTTATATTTTTAAGGTTATTTTCCTCAGCACCAATAATTGATAAAGTATTGCCGTTACCTGTTCTTCTTTTATCAGGTACCGGTATTTTTCTTTCACCTGAAAGATATTTACCTGTAATTGAGTCCTTACAATTGATTATTTCATCAGCTGTACCTGCACAGACAATTTCACCACCGTGAACACCTGCACCTGGACCTATGTCAACAATATAATCTGCCTCACGCATTGTATCCTCATCGTGCTCAACAACAATAAGAGTGTTACCCAAATCACGAAGGCGTTTTAATGTTCCTAACAGTTTATCATTATCTCTTTGATGAAGTCCGATACTTGGTTCATCAAGAATATATACAACGCCCATAAGTGATGAGCCAATTTGTGTTGCAAGTCTGATACGCTGACTTTCTCCGCCTGAAAGTGTACCTGAAGATCTTGAAAGAGTAAGATATTCAAGACCGACACTTTTGAGGAAATTTAATCTGCTATTGATTTCCTTTATAATTGATTCGGAAATAAATTTTTCTTTCTCTGTCAGTACTAATTTTTCGATAAAATCAAGTGCTGCAACAATTGACATATCACAAAATTGACTTATGTTTTTGCTACCAACAGTAACTGACAAAATTTCAGGCTTTAATCTTGTACCCTTACAATCGGGACATCTGCAAGCCGTCATAACCTGTTCAATTTCCCACTTTGCCCAATCACTTGTTGTTTCCTTATATCTTCTCTCAAGATTATTAACAATACCCTCAAACTCTGACATATATGTTCCTGAACCATAAAGAGTTGAACGAGTCATTTTCATCTTGTGGTCAGTACCATATAAAATAGCGTTGATGCCTTCTTCTGAAATATCCTTAAGAGGCGTTTTCAATGTGAAGCCGTAGTCTTTACCGATAGCATTGTAATACATGGCTGCAATTGAGCCTGGTTCGGATTTTCCCCAACCACTAGCACAAATTCCACCTTCACAGATAGAAAGGTTTTTATTAGGCATTACAAGGTCAGGATTAACCTTCATAAATGTACCCAAGCCTGTACAAGTAGGACAAGCACCGTAAGGATTATTGAACGAAAACATTCTTGGTGACAATTCATCAACACTTATTCCGTGTTCAGGGCAAGCGTAATTAAGTGAATATAAATATTCCTTATCACCGATTACATCGATAATAACATTGCCACCTGAGTGAGCAGTTGTGGTCTCAATTGAATCAGCAAGACGACTTCTGATACCTTCTTTTACAACGAGTCTGTCAACAATAATTTCAATATTGTGCTTAAAGGTCTTTTTAAGCTTCATATCCTCATAAAGCTCAGTAACCTCACCGTCAATTCTTGCTCTTACAAAGCCTGCCTTCAAAGCATTTGCAAGTTCTTTTGCGTGTTCACCCTTTTTACCTCTGACAACAGGTGAAAGAATCTGAAATTTAGTACCCTCAGGAAGACTCATAATGCTATCAACAATCTGGTCAACTGTCTGTTGCTTGATTTCTCTTCCACAAACAGGACAATGAGGAATACCGATTCTTGCATATAAAAGACGAAGATAATCGTAAATTTCCGTTACTGTACCAACAGTTGAACGAGGATTTTTAGAGGTGGTCTTCTGGTCAATAGAAATTGCAGGAGAAAGACCTTCAATTGACTCAACATTTGGTTTTTCCATCTGTCCTAAAAACATTCTTGCATATGATGATAAGGACTCGATATATCGCCTCTGACCCTCTGCATAAATGGTGTCAAACGCAAGTGATGATTTACCTGAACCTGAAAGTCCTGTAAACACTACAAGCTTATCTCTTGGTATTTCAATATCGATGCTTTTTAAATTATTCTCTTTTGCACCTTTAACAATAATTTTATCGTGTATCATTTATTTCTCCGATTTCAGCTTTTCAATTTTATCTCTTAAATACGCAGCGTGTTCAAATTCAAGAATTTTAGCAGCTGCCTTCATTTCTTCTGTAAGACAGATAATAAGCTTCTGTTTTTCATCTCTGCTCATCTTTTTCTTACCCTTATTATCACGACTTGAAATTTCAAGAATTTCACGGACATCCTTTGTAATGGTTTTCGGAACAATTCCGTGCTCTTTATTATAAGCAATCTGTATTTCACGACGACGATACGTTTCGCTTATTGCTCTTTCCATAGAATTGGTTACAGAATCAGCATACATAATAACGTGACCGTTTGCATTTCGTGCAGCACGACCGATAATCTGAATAAGTGATGTTTCAGAACGAAGGAATCCTTCCTTATCGGCATCGAGAATTGCAATTAATGACACTTCAGGAATATCAAGACC
>CAJGCX010000036.1 GCA_904501895.1 Clostridiaceae bacterium | reverse complement strand
TAACACATCTGGTCTATTTGCTCGTTGAGTTTGTTACAGAATGAATATAATTCCATAAGCTGATTTCTCTCTTCGTCAGTCAGCTTTTCACCATTGGCACTTTTCCTTTCAAGTGCCATTACAAATTCGCCAATCTGTGATAGAAATTTATATGTGTTAGTGATTGTATTTTCACCTGTTGGAAGCATTGATAAATTCATTTTAGCTCCCGATGCCTCTCTCCACAATTCAGACGATAATTTAGATAGCATTGTAGGTGTACTGACATATATTGTTTTTTCGAGATTTGTTGATATATTATTGAGATTTTCATCAAGAGCAGATAGTGCCATTTGCTTTGTAAGTGTGGCTTCCTGCTCATATTTATTTGCTTTTACGGTTTGGACAACTGACGTTATGAACAAAACGACTATAAGTGTGGAAGTAAAAAGCAGGATTCTTGCTTTTTTACGAGTCGGAAAAGGCTTTTTTACCAAAATAAAGCACTCCTTTAATATTTTAGTAATATTGTTCACATAAAATTTAAAAATATACGGAAAAAAATGCAATTTTTATTTGCCAAATAGATTAATATGTAGTATAATTATTATGTTTAAGTATGTAAAATGGGGGCAAAGAATGTGAACGTTTATCTTGACAATAGTGCAACGACAAAACCATGTGAAAATTCGGTTATAAAAGCACTTCAGATGATGAACGAAAATTTTGGTAATCCATCCTCACTTCATGCTTGTGGGTTCAGTGCAAAAAAGGAACTTGATAATGCTCGTAGAGTAGTTTCATCTTTCCTTGGATGTGAGCAAAATGAATTGTATTTCACGCCAAGTGGAACAGTTGCGAATAATACAGCAATATTTGGTACTGAAAAAGCTCGTCGTCGTGATGGTAAAAAGGTCGTTGTCTCATTGCTTGAGCATCCAAGTGTACTTAAATGCTTTGAAACCCTTGAGGATATGGGCTATGAGGTTGTTTATCTGAAGCCGGATTCAAGTGGTAAGATAAACCTTGATGAGCTTTCAAATGCAGTTGACGGTAATACAATTTTCGTAAGTATTATGGCTGTTAATAACGAGGTTGGTTCCATTCAGGATATTTCAAAAATCAAAGGTATTATTAAAGATTGTAAATCAAAAGCATATTTTCATTGTGATGCTGTTCAGGGCTTTGGTAAGCTCACAATAAAACCTAAAAAATTGGGCATTGACCTTATGAGTATGAGCGCTCATAAAATCCATGGCATAAAAGGTGCAGGTGCATTGTTCGTTAGTAACAATGTCCGTATTCTTCCTTATGTTGTTGGTGGAGGTCAGGAAAATGGCTTGATTTCAGGAACTGAATCAATACCTGCAATCTGTGCATTCGGTGAAGCAGTTAAAGATATAGGTAATGTTGAAAAGAATTTACATAATGTTCAGGTTGTAAAAGATTATTTTATAAATAAAATCAGTACACTTGATAAAGTCTATGTAAATTCACCTGAAGATGCGTTACCTTATATTATCAATATTTCTGTTGAGGGTGTACCGTCACAGGTTATGCTCAACTCATTATCATCTATGGGAATTTATGTTTCTGCAGGTTCTGCCTGCGCAAAGGGACACAGAAGTAATGTTCTTACTGCAATGGGTGTTTCACCTAAAAGCATTGACAGTGCAATAAGAATAAGCTTGTCAAAATTTACCACAGAAAATGATATGGAAATGCTGTATAATGGAATAATCGAAACAATTAATCGTGTCAGGAGATGAATATGAAAGAGATTATACTTATTAAGAACGGTGAGCTTGCTCTTAAAGGATTAAACCGTTCAACATTTGAAGATATATTAATAAAAAACATACGTAAACGAATTAAGCCTCTTGGTGAATTCGAATATCGAAAAGAACAATCTACCGTATCAGTAGTCCCAATGGATGAATACATAGATATGGATGAGGTAAGTGACAGAATTAGTCGCGTTTTCGGTATTGCAGCGTATTCAAGAGCTTTGCAGGTCGAAAAGGATATGGATGTGATTCTTGAACAAGCACCTATATACCTTGCAGACCAGTTAAAGGATGCAAAGACATTTAAGGTTGAGGGTAAACGCTCTGATAAGAAATTCCCACTTAAATCACCTGAGCTTTCAGCACAGGTCGGCGGAGCGATTTTAAGCAAATTTCCACACCTTAAGGTTGACGTGAGAAACCCTGATATTCTTGTTACAATCGAAATCAGAGAAAAATTTGCTTTTATCCGTGGAAATCAGACTAAGGGTGCTGGTGGTATGCCAACAGGCACAGCAGGTAAGGCTTCAATCCTTATTTCAGGTGGTATTGACAGTCCTGTTGCTGCATATATGATGGCGAAACGAGGCCTTGTGCTTAATGCAATCCATTTTGCTTCTCCTCCTTACACTTCACCTCAGTCTGAAGAAAAGGTACATAACCTTCTTCGTAAGGTTTCAAAGTATAGCGGTAACATTTGTCTTTTGACAGTTGGTTTTACTGAAATTCAGGAAGAAATCAGAGATAAATGTCCTGAAGAACTTTTCACTCTTATTATGAGAAGATTTATGATGAGAATTGCACAGCGTATTGCTGAAAATGAAGATTCTAAAGCCCTCATAACAGGTGAAAGTCTTGGTCAGGTTGCAAGTCAAACATTAAACGCACTTGCTTGTACTGATGCAGTTGTTGGAATGCCTGTTTTCAGACCTCTTATCGGTCTTGATAAGGATGAGATTATTAAGGTTTCAAGAAAAATTGATACATTCAACATTTCAATTGAGCCTTATGAGGACTGCTGTACAGTATTTACTCCTAAACATCCTAAAACAAAACCACAGATTTCAATTATTGAAACTGCTGAACAGGCATTGGATGTTGAGGGACTTATCGATAGAGCATTAAACAATGTTACTATCAATAATATCTGCTTTTAGGAGTTGAATAATGAAGCTCGAGGAAATAGTAGTAAGAAAACTTTCAGAAAATAATCTTGTGTTAGCTTGTGCTGAATCTTGTACAGGAGGACTCATTGCAAAAAGAATAACTGACGTAAGTGGTTCATCAGCTGTCTTTAATTGTGGAGTTGTAAGCTACAGCAATGAAATTAAACAAAAAGTTCTCGGCGTAAGACATGAAACGCTTGAACAATTCGGTGCAGTCAGTGAGCAGACTGTTCGTGAAATGGTAAATGGTGTTCTGGAAATTTCAGGTGCTGATATTGCAGTTTCAGTATCAGGGATTGCAGGACCTAATTCCGATAACACAAGTAAGCCTGTTGGTTTGATATTTTTAGCAGTATCGAATGGAAATGAAACTGTTGTTAAACGACTTAACAATAGTTTTTCCGAAGATATACGAAACAGTAACAGAACAAGTGCTTCCGATGAAGCCTTGAATATGATAATTGAAATGATAGGAGATTAAACAATGGAAAAGAAAAACAATGCAAATGTAAAAAAGATAATAATTGCTATTTGTGCTGTTGTACTTGTTATTGCTTCAGTACTTTTAGTTAAGTTCTTTGTTGATAAGAATAACGAGGGCAATGGTGCAATAAGCACTGACCCAACAATTGATATTACAGAAACAACTGAGCCTGAAGCAAGACCTGACTATTCAGAATACCTTGCAATTAATCCTGAAACAGTAGGTTGGATTACAGTTCCTGGCACAGGAATCGATTTCCCTGTTGTTCAGACAATTGATAATGAATATTATATGACTCATAATTATGAACATGAGAAACATTATTGCGGTGCAATCTTTATGGATAAGAATAATGATGCTCTTAACCTTGATTCAAACACTGTAATTTATGGTCATAACAATTACAATGCTGGTGTAGTTTTCTCTGACCTTGCGCAGTATGAGGATATTGAATTCTATAAGGAGCATCCTGTTATTGAATTTAATACTCTTGAGAAATACTATAAGTGGAAAATTTACGCTGTAATGATTACAAACCGTTTACCTAAGGAAGATAACGGATATGTATTGAATTATATCTATCCTCATAACTTTGAAAGCACTAACTATAGCAGATATACTGAGGAATTAAATAAGAGAACATTATATTACACAGGTGTTGATGTTAAAGAAGGCGATAAGTTCTTAACATTACAGACTTGTGTCAGAAACTTTGATATTAAGGGTAATTCAAAATATCCACATAATTACACATCAGGTGGTTCATCTTACTACCGTGCTGAAGGTGGTATCATTATTATTGCTCGTGCTGTAAGACCAGGTGAAGACCCTACAGTTGATACATCAAAGGCATATATTAATGAAAATCCAAAGTATCCACAGATTTATTATGATAAGCATGGTATTAAAAATCCATTTATCAATGATTACAAGAATCCATATTATCCAAATAGAGTTGAGAAATAATGAATAACAAAGAAAACAATAACGGTATGCTTTCTTTTGACAAACTTCGTGAGGGATTAGGAATTGATGAAATCTCTACTGAAGAAACAAAAGATAATGCAATAACAAATGACATACCTGTTGGAGATGACTCAAATAAGGCATATACGGGTGAGGGTAAATCTGTTGTTGAAAATGGTACTACATTTATAGATATTACTGAACAGTTTACATTTAATGAGATACCAATTATCAAAGAAGCAGAGGACTTACCACTTCAGGATATTCCTGATACGCCTATTCTCCCTGATAAAAAGCGTGTAAAAACATTCAATGAAATGTTGGGTGATTTTATTAAGTTTTTTGTTCCCGTCAGGGACGACAGCGGTAAGGAGAAAATAAGAAAGGTTGCAATGGACTTTTCTATTATACTTATTATCGCTTGCGCAATAGGTATTGCCGGAATTTTTATTGAGCAACAGAATGCTTCATCATCAGGTGCGGGTTCTGCTTCTGTTGATATGCTTGAAAATAACAAGTATGCTAAAGCATGGGAAGAACAGTACGCTCAAAGCTCAGGTACAGTTTTTCCTTCCGGAATGAATTCGAATTTTGCGTATCTTTATTACGTTAATCAGGATTTGGTAGGATGGTTAAAAATTAATAATACTAATCTTGATGTTCAGATTGTACAGAGCACTGATAATGAATATTATTCATCAAGAGATTTTTATAAAAATTCAAGTAATTCGGGTTGTCCTTATCTTCATTATAAGAACAGCACACAGGAGCTTGATGATAATACTGTAATTTATGGTCCGTATTTACAAAATAATCTTTTGTTTGCGACTCTCGACCAGTATAGAACAGTAGAAGGCTATAAAAATGCTTCATTGATTGAATTCAGTACACTTTATGAAACATATACATTTAAAGTGTTTGCTGCATTTATAGCAACTGATAATCCTGTATCAGATGGTGGCTTCAATTACGCTACTACAGATTTTATATCAGATGGAAAATTCAGTGAATATATTAATGAGGTTAAATTAAGAAGCTTATTTAATACTGATATTTCAGTACAGACTGATGATAAATTAATTACTCTTGTTACAGATTCAAATGAATTTGAAGGTGCAAGATTAGTTGTTATGGGTAGAATGATTCGTGACAATGAAACAACGGATATTGATATGGATTCAGTTACTTTGAATTCTGCTCCGAAATATCCCCAGGCTTGGTATAATAACAAGGATTATAATCCATTCGCATAATAATATATAAATAATAGGGAAGAAGAGAGGTTTTTTGGATATGAAAACTAAGGTGTTATCACTTAACATTGACAAAAGTATGTCATATTCCCGTTTTAAGGCAAGATTAGAAAGCAGCATCAACCCATATACTGATGATTGTCAATTTGTTGAATTTGAAGACATTAGAGAATTGTTTATTGCTTTACAATCTGCTCTTAATGAAGACGGAATTATTATTACTGCTGTTGATACTAAGTATTATTTAAAATTTAAAAATGCTTTGATTCAGGCATTTGGAACAGACGTTGTATATAATTCTTCTATTCTTAATAAAATTGAAGCATTAGAGCTTGACGATAAAAAGAAAAAAGCATTTTCTACATTCCCTGAACCAGCAACTGTTTTTGTAAGTGAAGACGGCTTGTATTCAGGTATGGTCATGGAAAATGGCAGTCAGTATCTTGTTTTACTTCCAATTGATAACGATAGAATTGATGGAATTCTCAGAAATGGGTTAGTACCATTTTTAAATAAACGTTTTGTTGCTGATGATGTTATTGAAGAAAAGCCAGAGTTGTCACCAGTTCAAGCAAAGGTTGCAATTGCAGTTAACAGTATTCTTGAATCTAATTCACTTGTTGCTATTAATGGCACTAGAAACGCTGAGGTTCTTAAAAGCTGTGGAAACTCTGTTGAAGGATTTAATAATGCATTCGTTTTTACACCATATGTTGAGGATAAAGGCAACATAAATCCTACAGAATATACTGCACAGTTAGCTCGTGCAAGTCTTGATTTATCTGCTGCTAATATCGGCGCGTGTATCAGTGATATTTATTCTTCTGCTGAAGCAAAATTCATTTGTATTGCTGTTTCAAAGGATGATACTGCACTTGTAAGAAAGCTTTATAAGGCTGAAAATGAAAGTGAACAGGAACTTGTTGAAAGTGCTGCACTTGAATTGATTGAGCTTATTGGTGAAAAGGCTGCAGGTAAGAGAAGTGTTGGTATTGAAATAACTGATGACAATGCTATTACAGAGGAAGATAAAAAGATTGTTAATAAAAAGCCATTAGCAATTCTTGCTATTATTGTTGGTATAGCAGTTGTTCTTTGTGCCGTAATTGGTATTCTTTCTCAGAATAAGAATAGTAGTGGTATAGCTGATATGCTCGGTTCAATCTTCAATAAGGAAGCTTCAACTGATTCTATTTCAACAACATCACCTCCACCAACAGAAACTACTACTGAGGAAATTCCTGTTCAGCCATACAATCCAAATCTTATGAAATTATCAGATTATCTTGTTGCTCAGATTATGAGTATGGATGAGTCAGAAATTTCAGCTAAAATGGCACAACCATCCTCTAAACCTGAATTTATTACTGTAAATGGCGAAAAAATCGAGCCTAAAGAGGCTCTTGCAAGACTTTTAACTGCTGAATTAGGTTCAGGCTACAGACTTGAAGCTGTTAAGGCACAGACTGTTGCTGCCTATACTTGTCTTAAATTCCTTGGAAATGACTATGTTATTGATGGCGTAAGAATTTCTGAAACATATAATAGTGTTGTTATGGATGCTGTTGAAGATGTTTATGGTGAATATCTTACATTTAATGGAGCACTTGCACTTCCTGTTTATCATAACCTTTCTGCTGGTGTACCTTTTGATATGTCAGCTAAATTGCCTTATCTTAAGAGTGTTGTGATTGATAATGCAAAGGAAGATACTGCAAGAGATTTTATTTCTGAAAAAATCTATTCAGTAGATGAAATGAAAGCAATTTTACTTAAGAATAACGGTACAGCAACTCTTTCTGAAAATCCTGCTGAATGGGTTGTTGTTAAATCACATGATGCTTCAATTTCAGAAAATGTAGGTTACGTAACATCTGTATCATTCAATGGTGTTGAAATGACAGGTATCGACTTCAGAATTAACATTATGAATCCTGTTGATTTGCCTTCACTTTGCTTCTCAATTACATATGATGAAGCACTTTCAAGATTTATTATTACTTCATATGGTCAGGGTTACGGCGTTGGTATGAGTCTTAATACAGCGAAGCTTCTTGCTTCTGAAGGCAATGGTTATAAATTAATTCTTGGAAAATATTACGAAGGTACTGTAATAGCTAAGGAGATGGGTGTATGAGTATTTTAGTTACAGGTGGCGCAGGTTTTATTGGTTCTCACACTTGTGTTGAGCTTTTAAATGCAGGTTATGAAATTGTTATTGTTGATAATCTTTACAATTCAAGCGAAAAATCTCTTGACAGAGTAAAGGAATTGACAGGTAAGGATTTTACTTTCTATCCTTATGACATTCGTGATAAGGAGAATATGCGTAAGGTATTTGAAAATCATAAAATTGATGCTTGTATTCATTTTGCAGGACTTAAGGCTGTTGGTGAAAGCTGTCGTGAGCCATTGATGTATTACGATAATAACATCGGTGGTACATTAGCACTTTGCGAGGTTATGGCTGAATATAATTGTAAGAAAATTGTTTTCAGCTCATCAGCAACTGTTTATGGTAGTGCAAATATCTCTCCATTAAAGGAAGATATGAAAACAGGTGGTACTACAAATCCTTATGGTACAACAAAATATATGATTGAGATTATTCTCGATGACTTCCATAAGGCAGATAAGGATTGGGCAGTAACACTTCTTCGTTATTTCAACCCAATTGGTGCTCATAAGAGTGGTCGTATCGGTGAAAATCCAAATGGTATACCAAACAACCTTATGCCATATATCACACAGGTTGCTATCGGTAAATTGCCATATCTTAACGTTTTTGGTGACGATTATGATACTCACGATGGTACAGGTGTTCGTGATTATATTCACGTTGTTGACTTGGCACTTGGCCATGTTAAGGCTGTTGATAAAATCCTTAAGGATGAACCAAAGGTTAACGTTTATAACCTTGGTACAGGTAACGGATATAGCGTTCTTGATATTGTTAATGCATTCCAGCAGGCTTCAGGACAGAAGATTGAATATAAAATAGTTGACCGTCGTCCCGGCGACCTTGATGTATGCTATTCCGATGCTTCTAAGGCTCTTAATGAGCTTGGCTGGAAGGCTGAAAGAGACCTTGTTGAAATGTGCGAGGATTCATGGCGTTGGCAGAGTAATAATCCAAACGGATTTGATGACTAATTTTAATAATGTTAAACTGAAAGGATGATTTTAAATGAAAAAAGGCTTAATTATTGTAATTGCAATTGTTGCAGTTATCGCAATTCTTGGTGGTAGTTTAGTTTCATCTTACAATGGACTTGTTGAAAAACAGGCAAATGTTGAAAATGCAGATGCTCAGATTCAGGTTCAGCTTCAGCGTAGAGCAGATTTAATTCCTAACCTTGTAAATACAGTTAAGGGATACGCTGCACACGAAGAAGGTGTTTATACAGCACTTGCTGAGGCTCGTACAATGCTTAAATCTGCATCAACACCTGAAGAATATACTGATGCTAATGCAAGCTTTGAATCAGCCCTTTCAAGACTTTTGGTTGTTGTTGAAAATTATCCTGAGCTTAATGCTGATGCGAATTTTATTGCTTTACAGGACCAGCTTGAAGGTACTGAAAATAGAATTTCTGTCGCTCGTAAGGATTACAATGATATTGCAACTGAGTATAATACTTTAATCAAGAAATTCCCTACAGTAATTTTTGCAGGTATGCTTGGTTTTGAAAAGGTTGACCTTTTTGAAGCAACAGAAGAATCACAGACTGTTCCTACAGTTGATTTTGAATAATTGTTGAAGATATGAAAAAGGTATTTACATTTGTCAGTATTCTGATTTTAGTTTTATCTCTGTCTTTTTCTTCTTTTGCTATCAATATTCCTGAACCTACAAGTGATTTCTTCGTCAATGACTTTGCTGATGTTATAAATGAAGAAGATGAACAAGAAATTATGAAAATCGGTGCTGATTTGTATTCACAAACTTCAGCACAGATTGTCGTCGTAACAGTTGATTCACTTGACGGATATGAAGTGAATGACTATGCTCTCGAATTAGGTCGTGAATGGGGAGTAGGAAGTAAGGAAACCAGTAATGGTGTTGTACTTTTACTATCCGTAAGTGATAGAGAGGTTACAATTCAGGTAGGTTACGGACTTGAAGGCTGTTTAACAGACGCAGGAACAGGCAGAATACTTGACAATTACGCTATTCCGTATCTTGTTAACGACGATTTTTCAACAGGACTTATTGAGGCTTATAAGGCGATAGTAGGTGACGTATGCACCGAATATGGCGTGGAGCTTAATCCGAATTATCAGATTACTTATGATGATTATGATTATCATTATTCAGATGATTTAGGTGATAGTGATGCTTTTGGAAGTATAGTGCTTTTTGTAACTGCACTTGTATTGGTTTCGCTCATTATTTTTATCAATAAGCATGCAGGTGGAGGCTCGGATGATTCTGACTTCGGTGGTGGAACATTCTCCGGTGGAAGAAGTTATCGTGGTACAACATTCTACGGTGGTTTTTCAGGTGGCTCACGAGGGGGGTTCTCCGGCGGAGGCGGTGGCTTCCGAGGTGGTGGAGGCTCCTTTGGTGGCGGTGGCTCATCACGAGGTTTTTAAACTATGAGAGTATTTGACTTTGACAATACAATTTATGATGGCGAAAGTATAATGGATATTTTTCTTTACTTTTTAAAGAAGGATTTTAAGACCATTATAAGATTTGCACCGAAATTTATTAAGGATTTTATCCGATATAAGTTTGATAAAATTACCGTTGAAGAAGCAATGGCTAGTTATGGTGCTGCCTTCAAGGAGTATTGTCAGAAATACGAAAATATCTATGATGAATTTGAAAAATTCTGGGACTTAAATCAACATAAGGTTAAGCAGATTTATTTTGATATTCAACATGAGGATGATATTGTTGTATCAGGTTGTCCTTATTGCTTACTCAAAATTATCTGTGACAGAATAGAAATAAAGCACTACATAGGCTCCGACATAGACCCTATTAAAGGTGAAATCAACAGTATTTGTTATAAGGAGCATAAGTTAGAGGTATTCCGTTCAGTTTATGGTGATGTTACTATTGATGATTTTTATACTGATTCAATGGCAGATAAGCCTATGATGGATATTTCTAAAAACGTCTATATGGTTGACGGTAATAAAATTACACAAACTAAAAAAGACGGTGTTACAAT
Source organism: Clostridiaceae bacterium (assembly GCA_904501895.1). Lineage (GTDB taxonomy): Bacteria > Bacillota > Clostridia > Oscillospirales > Acutalibacteraceae > Fimenecus. Next base: position 4,079 of record CAJGCX010000036.1, on the reverse strand, counting down.
TTAATAATTAATGAGTAAATTGGGCAGTTGCGCAGACTTTTGTCTGTGAGGAAAGTCCGAGCATCATACAGCAGGGTAACGGCTAACGGCCGCCGAGGGTGACCTTAGGGAAAGTGCATAGAGAATAACCGCCGTTTTTAACGGTAAGGGTGGAAAGGTGAGGTAAGAGCTCACCGGCGTTGCAGAGATGTAACGGCCGAGCAAACCCTACCCGATGCAACATCGACCGGAGTTGTCAGCTGGGCAGATACTCCAAAAGATGGCTTCAGGCTCATAGCAATATGTGTCGCAGATAGATAATTGCCTTAAACGACAGAACTCGGCTTACAGATTTACTCATTTTTATAACAGAGTGCTTATGTACTCTGTTTTTTATTAAACAACATTTTCATTATTTTTGTTGTTTAATATAATAATGTTGTTGACAAACCAATAAAAGATTTTTAAAATATAAATATGAAAGGATGATTATTATGAAAAAATTGATAATTGCTGTTTTAACAATTGCTATTATGTTTTCAATAGCAGTTATTCCTGTATCTGCCTGTACAAATTCAGGCGATGATTTACAGGTAAGACCAGTAGAAAAAAACAACTTTGTAACAGATTATCCATATGTTTTCGTTCACGGTATGGGTGGTTGGGGTCCATCAAATCAGTTCTATAAATTATCACCATATTGGGGTGGTGGTCTTTCTCTTTCCGATACCGATTTTGTGAAGATGCTCAATGAACAGGGCGTTGAAGCTTACGCTGCTGAGGTTGGACCTCTCAATAGTGCATGGGACAGAGCGTGTGAGCTTTATGCTCAACTTACAGGTACAGTTGTTGACTATGGTGAAGCACACTCAAAGGCACATAATCACGACAGATACGGATTTTCTTATGAAGGACATCCGCTTATGGGTGAAACTTGGAATCCTCAGGATAAAATTAACCTTGTTGGTCATTCATTCGGTGGCGAAACAATAAGACTTTTTACTTCTCTTATGACTTTCGGATGTGAAGAGGAAAAAGCCGTTTCAGGTGATGATATAAGCCCATTATTCAAAGGCGGTCACGATAGCGTTCATTCTTGTAGCACTCTTTCAAGCCCTCACAATGGTACACAGGTTGCAAATATCCTTTATGACCCAGGTTATCCACTTTACGGAGTTTGCTTCCTTTACAATGTAATCGGCTCAACACTTGGAAATAATTTCCTTGTTTTCTCACTTCAGATGAGTCATTTTGGTCTTACACCTGCTCAGGGTGAAAGCAGAGTAAATATCAATATGAGAAGTGTTACTGAGTATTATTATGCTGAAGATAACTGTTATTATGATTTGACTATCAGAGGTGCAAGGGAACTTAACGAAAAGATTAAGCTTTCACCTAATACATATTATTATTCATACAGTACTGATGCAACAGATGAGCTTTATATTGGTGGCCCACAGGTGATTAATATAACAGTTACTCCAATTTTCTATATTTCATCAGGTATGATGCTTCTTTCAGAAGGAAAGACTTATGATGGCGTTACTATTGAAGGTAATTGGGCTACACACGATGGCATAGTACCACTTGCAAGTGCACTTTATCCTGAATGTGATGCCGAAACTGCAAAAAGTTATGAGGAAAGTATTGCTAATGGTGAAACTATTGAACCAGGTAGATGGTACTATATGAAAACTTTGGAGGGTACTGACCATTTCGATTTCTGTGGTACAAGAGATTATCCTACAACCTATGATGATTTCTATTTCTCAATAGTTGAGGTTGGAAACAGCAGATAAAATTTAACAGAATAAATTAAGGACCATATAATGTGATGAGGTGATTTTATGCTTGAATCAATTATATGGTCTGTTTTTGTTTTACTTATACTTTTCGGAACTGTTGCATTTTGCTATATGATTATGTTAAAATTATTAGTACCGAAGCAAAAAGATGATTATTATTTGATTATTCCTTGCGATAACTCGTCAACAGATATTCGCAAAAAAGCCTACGGTATGCGAATGCGATTAAGCATTTTAGGTGAAGATATTCACAGCAAAATTGTGATTCTTGATTACGGTATTGATGATAGTGAAAAGCAGGAATTATTAGAAATCTGCAAGGAATGTAATGGTATTTATTACGTTAAAAACGATTATTTAAAGGATTATTTTGATGGAAGAGTTTGAAACTAAAATAAAGTTAAAGGGAAATGTGACAGATATAACCTATCGTAACGATTCAAACGGTTATACTGTTTTCAGCATTGATACGGGTGATGAAGAAATTACGGTTGTGGGTACTGCACCTGATTTGAAATTGGGTGACAAGGTTGAATTAGTCGGTGATTATGTATATCATTCACTTTACGGAAGGCAGTTTAAGGCTGACTTCTGTAATGCACTTTTGCCTGAAACTGTTGAGGATTTATACCATTACCTTGCGAGCGGTGTTATAAAAGGTATAAGAGAATCAACTGCGTTGAAAATCATTGATAAATTTCAGGAAAAGACCTTCCAAATTCTTGAAAATGATCCTGAAAGACTTGCTGAAATTAAGGGGATTTCTCTTGAAAAAGCAAAGAAAATAGGTAAGGAATATAAGCGTCAGTCATCAACAAGATTACTTATCATTAATCTTTCAAAATATGGACTTAATACAAATGAATGTCTTATGGCTTATGATAAATTCGGTAACAGTGCAGTTGAAATGATTGAAAGTAATCCTTACATACTTTGTGAAGGCGAAAATAGAATTTCCTTTGAACGTGCTGAGCAGATTTCTGAATTATTACCACAAAAGCCTGAATCGAAATATCGTATAGAGGCAGGAATTCTCTACGTTATTAGGCATAATTATAACAATGGTCACACTTGTCTTCCACTTGAAAAGATTTTTACACCATCAGGAAGCCTGCTTAACGAATCAAGAGAAAATATTGAAATTTCAATAGATAATCTTCAGAAAACAAACAGAGTAATTATTGAAAAAATTAACGATAAAGACTTTATCTTTTTGCCTGAAGCATTTCACGCTGAAAAGGGAATTGCTAACAGACTTAAGGTGTTACTTAAATTCCCACCTGAAAATCCTATTGATGTGGCTTCACATATCGGAAAAATAGAAAAATCCTGTAATATTGAATTTGCAGAATTGCAAAAAGAAGCAATTATAACTGCAGTTAATAAGGGTGTTTTGATTCTTACCGGTGGTCCCGGTACAGGTAAAACAACAACTCTTAACGGAATTATCAATATGTTTGAAAAGGATTTTCTAGATATTGCTCTTTGTGCTCCAACAGGTCGTGCTGCACAGAGAATGACAGAAACCACAGGTAGGACTGCAACCACAATTCACAGACTTCTTGAGGTTGAATGGGGAGAGGGTGATAAGCCTGTTTTTAAGCGAAATCTTCGTAATCCACTTGATTGTCAGGCGATTATCGTTGACGAAATGTCAATGGTTGATATATTCCTTTTCTCAAGTCTTTTAGAAGCACTTCCATTTGGTTGCAGACTCATTATGGTTGGTGACAGTGACCAGCTTCCGTCAGTAAGTCCTGGAAATGTTCTTAAGGATTTAATTGAAAGTGGTCTTATTCCTGTAGTTCAGTTGAAAGAAATTTTCCGTCAGTCAATGGAAAGCAATATTGTCAAAAATGCTCACGCTATTGTTAATGGTGACAAAATTCAGACAGATAATAAGGATGGAGATTTCTATTTGCTTCAACGAAATTTCCCGTTAGATGCTGTCAGAACAATTAAAGAGCTTACAACAACTCGTCTTCCAAATGCGTACTCATTTGACCCTATGTCACAGATTCAGGTGCTTTGTCCTTCTAAAAAAGGTGACACGGGTACATTTAATCTTAATGCTGTTTTGCAAGAGGCTATTAATCCACCTTCAAAGGATAAAAGAGAGCATAACACAGGTTATCGTCTTTTCCGTGAGGGTGATAAGGTTATGCAAACGAAAAATAACTATAATATTCATTGGGAATCACGTGATGATGAGGGTGATGGAATATTTAACGGTGATATAGGCTTTATTGAAGTTATTGATATGCGTCGTGATGCTATTATCATTGATTTTTCAGG
>CAJGCX010000035.1 GCA_904501895.1 Clostridiaceae bacterium | reverse complement strand
TATCAGATAATATTACAGAAAAGCTTAAAGTGTACCGAAAAAAATATGCTGACAAAATTGTCACAATCAATAATGTTATAGATGTTGATTCAATAATTGAAAAAAGCAATGATTCTGTTGAAGAAGGTCTTTTCCCTGAAAGCAAATTCAATATTGTTTCCTGTGGAAGATTATCACCTGTTAAGGGACTTAATCTTGCAGTGGATGCAGTTGCAAGGCTTGTTAACGAGGGTCATACAGATATCAATTGGTACATAGTTGGTGGAGGTCCTGTTGAAGCCGAAATAAAAGAACAAATAGCAAAGCTTAAAATAGAAAACCATATTTTTATGTTGGGAATGAAGGCTAATCCTTATCCATACATAAAAAACTGCGATTTGTTTATTCAACCAAGCTTTTTTGAGGGCTACAGCCTTTCAATCATGGAAGCAAAAATTCTTGGAACACCAATTCTTGCAACCTATGCAGCAGCGAAGAATCAGATTGAAAATGGTGTTGATGGCTTTTTGTGTGATACAAATGTAGATTCTGTTTATGAAAATATTTTAAGATTATATAAAAATAAAGAAGAGCTTGAAGCTTGTAAAACAACTTTGACGGATTATGATTTTGACGGTATAAATAAAAAAATTATATTAGATATTGAAAAAATATTTTAACAGGTGAAGAAATGAATGTTTTGATTTTAGGTGATTACAGTGCTCCTTGCGGCGGTAATTTCATTGGTTCATTGCATGATTTAGCAAAAAAATTCCAAGTCAATGGTATAGGAAAACTTGTTTTTGTATTTCCTGAAGAGAGACAGTGGGCATGTTTGCTTCGCAAACATGGTTGCAAAATTTATTTTGTTGAGCCTAATGCAAATAATTCCATAGAAATAATAAAAAAAATTGTTGAAGAAGAAGCAATTGATTTAATACACATACATTTTGGCTTTATGCAAAGAAAAATTGTGGATACTTTTGGTGGTTCAGATAATGTTCGAATCATTATTCACGACCATATGGATTATGGTGTAGATGATGTCATGCCAAATGTCTTGCTTAGACAAATAGCCTCCTCCATATATTATCGTTTGAAAAATGTAAGTGTTATTTCTGTAATGGATAAAAAAAGCAAGGGGTATTTTCTTCTCGGAAAGAAAAACCATTATATTCCTAATGGATTATCATATATAAGAAATATTGATACGAAAACTGATGTCGAAGAAACTCGTCAAGAACTAAATATAAAAAATAAAAAAATTTGTTTATTTTTAGGTTGGGATTCAAAAAGAAAGGGTATTGATATTGCAATACAAGCGACTCAAAAATTATATCAGGAAGATTCATCCTGGATGCTTGCTGTAGTTGGATATGGTGAAAACCCATCAACCCAAACAATTAACAAACTTGAACAATTAAGTGGAGTTTCTGGGTTCGAAAATTATATTAAGTTTCTTCCTAGTACAGAAGATATGTTTGCATATCACAGGATGGCAGATGTTTATTTATCTGCAAGTCGCAAAGAGGCGTTTTCATATGGTTTATTGGAATCAATATCGCAAAACACTCCAGTTGTTGTAAGTGATATTGAAGGAACAAAGTGGGCTAATGGATATAATAAATGTTTTGAATACGCAACAGAAAATGCAGATGATTGCAAAAGAGCTATTTTAAAAGCTTATGATATGAAATCTGCCGATTCAAACAATATTGAATTTATTGAAAAATATAGCATTGATTTATGGATTGATGCAATTCTGAAGGTATATAACGATTCCAAGAAATAAAAGGCGAGTGAAGAAATGAACGAAAAATTTACTACGATTATTCAACCTAAAAATGGTTGGTTTGAACTGAATTTAAAGGAGCTTTTAAATTATAAGGACCTTATAATTTTGTTTGTTAAAAGAAATTTTACAGCACAATATAAGCAAACAATTTTAGGTCCTGCATGGGCGATTATTCAGCCACTTATAACAACTGTAATATTCACCCTCGTTTTTGGTAATATTGCAGGTCTCGCACCGTCAGGGGTTCCTACATTCTTGTTTTACTTAAGTGCAAATATAATCTGGCAGTATTTCTCAGGCTGCTTGACACAAACCTCAAGCACATTTACAGCCAACGCAGCAATTCTTGGTAAGGTTTATTTCCCAAGACTTGTAATGCCTGTTTCTTCAGTAATATCTCAGCTTATTCCTTTTGCAATTCAGCTTGTATTTTTTATTATATTCTGGGTTTATTATCTTGTAGTGCCATCAGGAGTTGAGCCTAATTGGTATATTTTGTTATTCCCGTTGATTATACTCCAACTTGCTATGCTTGGACTCGGTTTCGGTGTTATAATTTCTGCTTGCACCACTAAATATCGTGACCTTGCAATGGCAGTAGGCTTCGGTACTCAGCTCTGGATGTATGCAACACCAATTGCTTACGATATAAGTATGATTCCTGAAAAATATCTTGCTTTATATATGCTCAATCCTGTAACACCTGCTGTTATGGCTATGCGATACGCATTCCTTGGTACAGGATACTTTGATTTGAAGTATTATTTAATTAGTTGGATAGTTACAATTGTTGTTCTCTTTATCGGTGTTGTTTTATTCAGCAGAATAGAAAAAACATTTGCCGATACTGTGTGAGGTCTTGTTATGAGTGAAATTGCTGTAAAAATTGAAAATGTCTCAAAGGAATATCGCCTTGGTGCAATTGGTGGAACAACCCTGAGAGATGACTTACAAAGACTTAAGGCTAAGCTTCTTAAAAAAGAAGACCCAACGTTAAGAATCGGTGCAAAAAGTGGCACGCTCAATGAAAGATTTTTGGCACTTGATGATATTTCATTTGAAGTTCATAAGGGTGAAGCAATAGGTATTATCGGCCATAACGGTGCAGGTAAATCTACACTTTTAAAGCTTCTTTCACGTGTTACTGCACCAACAAAGGGTACAATTTCATTTAACGGCAGAATCGCAAGTATGCTTGAGGTTGGTACTGGCTTCCACCCTGAGCTTACAGGTCGTGAAAATGTTTATATGAACGGTGCTATTCTCGGTATGTCTAAGGACGAGATTACTGAAAAGTTTGACGAAATCGTTAAATTTGCCGAAATGGAAAAATTTATTGATACTCCGGTTAAGCGTTATTCAAGTGGTATGTACGTTAAGCTTGCATTCTCCGTTGCAGCCCACCTTGATTCTGAAATTATGATTATGGACGAGGTCTTGGCGGTTGGTGACGTTAATTTCCAACAAAAATGCCTACAAAAGATGCGTAAGGTTGCGAAAGAAGAGGGTAGAACTATTCTTTATGTTAGTCATAATATGACGACAATAAAAAATCTTTGTGACCGTTGTGTTGTTTTGAAAAAAGGTAAGATTATTTTTGACGGTGATGTTGATGAAGCGATATCTATATATAGCAATGATTTTAACCTTACTTCAAAAAAAGAATACGACTTCTCACAGGGAAAGCGTATTGATGGCATTACAAATGAATACATACTACAAAAGGGATATCTAGAGAAAAACACTATAAACCTAAAAGAAAAACTGAACTTTACTCTAGATATTAATGCTTGTAGAAGTGATAAGGATTTTTTACTCAGATACGTTGTTTTCAATTCAACAGGTAATACTATAGGTACTGCATATTCAAAGTTTTTTGACTTGAAAGAGGGAGATAATTCAATCAAATTTACCTTTGATACCAAAAAACTTGTGTCAGGAAAATATATGGTAGATTTAATTCTGTGCCAATATAAAAATGAATCGCAAGTACGTCATGATATAGTTATTAAGGCGATGGCTTTTGATATCGAAGAGTCTGAAATTTATTATAATATGAAATGGAACTCTAATGGTTGGGGCAGTATAAAATTTGATGATATAATTGTAGGTGAGGAAAAAAATGGATAAACCTAAACGTTTCTTGGAGTGCTTATTACCTACAACAATATGTAATCTAGAGTGTCCATATTGTTATATAATTCAAGAACACCGTAGAAAAATGGAAAAAGTCGAACTAAAATATTCACCTGAACATATTGCAAAGGCATTACAAACAGAACGTTTAGGTGGTAAATGTTGGATTAGTATTTGTGGTGCGGGTGAAACTCTTATTCAAGATGAGGCAATCGATATAGTACAGCTTTTATTAAAAGAAGGACATTATGTTAATATCACAACCAATGGAACACTAGATAAACAATTCGATAAATTAATTGAAAGATGCAACGGCAATTTAAATCATTTACACATTGCTTTTTCATGGCATTTTACTGAGCTGAAAAAACGCAATTTAACAGACAGATTTTTTAGTAATATTGTTAAAATAAAAAATGCAGGCGCTTCAATTTTACTACAAATAAATTTGTGTGATGAGTATTTGCCCTATATTGATGAGATTAAAAGAATATCTATGGAAAAACTCGGTGCATATCCTCAGGTTGCTCTTACAAGAGATGAATCCTGCAATCCTATGAAAATATATAGTTCTTTATCAGATGAAGAATATTACAAAATAGGAAAAACATTTGATTCACCATTATTTGATTTTACATTTAAAAATTTTAATGTGAAACGCAATGAATACTGTTATGCAGGTGAATGGTCTGGTGTATTAAATTTGCAGACGGGATGGCTTTCTAAATGTTATGCGAATTGTGAAGGACAGAATATCTTTGAAAATATTAATGAACCAATAAAATTTTCAGCAGTAGGTAGATATTGTCAGAATTGCTATTGTATAAATTCAAGCCATTTTATGTCTTTAGGGGTTATTCCTGAAATAGAAACTCCAACTTATGCTCAATTAAGAAACAGACCTGAGGCACATTGGTATACTCCTGAAATGGAAACCTTTTTAAACTTCAAGCTTAATGAAAGTAACAAAGAGCATAGTAAGGTTTACATGGAATTAAAAGAGTGTTACAGAAATATCCGTCGTAAGTTCAATATATAAAGAGGCTTTTTGATGAAAAGAAAAATAATTGATCTGATATGCAAAATTAGTTTTATAAAAAATCTTTTATATAAACTAACAAGTCGCAAACATCTTTTAAAAAAATATAAACCGATATTCAAAGAATACAAGAAAAATCCTAAGATGGTTTTTGTTGTGTATACACCTGTACACGAAAATCTCGGTGACCATGCCATTGCGGAAGCACAATTAAAATTGTTAAATGATATGAGTGTACAATATACAGAAATCTCTGAATCGGAAATTTATAAATTAAAGGAATTTGGACTGCTTAAATTATTTAATAAAACAAAAATACTAATAACTGGTGGTGGAAATCTCGGAACATTATGGATTCGCGTGGAAAAGATTTTTCAAGATATTATAGTTGCTGCACCAAAGTCAGATATTTTGATTTTCCCAAGCACTATTTACTATGAGAGTTCTGAGTTTGGCAAGAGCGAATTTGAAAAATCAAAAGAGATTTATAATAATCATAAAAGCTTAAATTTGTTTGCTCGTGAAAAGTTTTCTTATGAAACAATGAAGGATGCATATAATAATGTGAGGCTTGTTCCTGATATGGTTTTCTACCTCAATAAATGCGAAAAAAACGTTGTTCGTAATGGTGCAGTACTATGCCTAAGAAACGATTTGGAAAGAACTATAGGTGAGAAAGAAGAGAAGTTAATTTACGAACAAATTCAGAAAATATTTGGTGATAATATAACCAGAACAGATATGTATGCCGAGCAAAAAGTAACTGTTGAAAATAGAAATAGGGAATTGAACAAAAAATTTGAACAATTCAAAAGTGCAAAACTTGTTGTAACCGATAGGCTTCATTGTATGATTTTCTGCACTATAACCGGTACACCATGTATAGTTGTAAATAGTAAGAGTCCAAAAGTTAAGGGCTGTTATGATTGGGTCAAGGATCTTGAGTATATCAAGTTTGCAGATGATTTATCAGATATTGCTGAATTGTATAACTCAATTCCTCAAAAAGAATTTATTTATGATAATTCCAAACTTATGCCTTTGTATGATACATTGAAAGAAGATATTCAAAAATTAGTGCAATGAGGTGAAAAAATGCCTTTAATTTCCGCCATAGTTCCGGTTTATAAAGTTGAACCATATTTATTCAGGTGCATTGATAGTATTTTATCTCAAACCTTTACAGACTTTGAATTGATTCTCGTTGATGATGGTTCACCTGATAACTGCGGTAAAATCTGTGATGAATATTCAGAAAAAGATAATCGAATACAAGTTATCCACAAAGAAAATGGTGGACTTTCCTCTGCACGAAACGCAGGTATAGATTGGGCATTTGCAAATAGTAACAGTCGGTGGCTTACCTTCATTGACAGCGATGATTGGATTCATCCACGATATTTGGAGCATCTTTTGTTCGGTGCAAAAGCTACAAATACAGATGTTTGTGTTTGTGAATACAAGCAAGTTACAGAGCTTTCAGACTTTGAAAATATCCATAGTGTAAAAGCTTGTGTGTTAAGTCCTGAAGAACTTTTTGTAAACTACCACGTAACCGCAACTACAGCTTGGGGCAAACTTTATAAAAAAAGTTGTTTTGAAAGCATTAGATATCCATTAGGTAAGCTTCATGAGGATGAATATATTACATATAAAATATTATTCGAAAAAGAACGTGTTTCTTATATAAGAGAGTCATTATATTTTTATTACTCTAATCTCGATGGTATTATAAGAGGCGAATGGTCACCAAGGAAATTCGATGCAATTTGTGCCTATGAAGAACAAATTACTTATTTCAAAAAAAGTGGACATAGAGATGCTTTAATAAAAGCTGAACGAAAGCTTTTGTGGTATATTATTTCACAAATTGAATTCACTGGAAAGTCTGAAAAGTATCACCACTTTACACAGGGATTGAAAAAGAGCCTTAGAACATATCTGAAAGATTTCAAGGTTGATTTAAATCTATCTATAGATAATGGATATGATTTCTACAGAGTAGCATATCCGTTGATAACTAAAATTTATTGTTATGTTAATACACTTTTGAAGAAACTGAAAAGCGCAAGGTGATTGTTGTGCCAAAAATAAGCGTAATAATTCCCGTATATAAATGTGAGCAATATATTGAAGCATGTGTTGATAGTATTCTTAATCAGACATATCAGGATTTCGAGATTGTACTCGTTGATGATGGCTCACCTGACAACTGTGGTAAAATTTGTGATGAATTGGCTGAAAAATATAATAAAATAACTGTACTCCACCAGGAAAATCAGGGACAGGCAGCTGCTCGCAATAACGGAGTTAAAATTGCTCGTGGCGAATGGCTCTGTTTTGTAGATTGTGATGACTTCGTTCACCCTGAAATACTAGAAGCACTTTATAGCGCCGTTACAGAAAATAATGTTAAGCTGAGTATGTGCTCCGCTATCCAGGGCGAGAAATCGCCATCTTTCTTTAATGATTCAAAGGAAGTGAATTTTATAGTCCTTGAAACCACCGAGGACAATATTTTAAACCTTTGTAAAAACGAGAAATATTATTATTGGATTGTATGCGGTAAGCTTATTCACAAATCAATTTATGAAAAATATCCTCTTATAGAAGGTAGAATTTACGAGGATAATGCTATTGTGTGCAAATGGCTTTATGAAGCAAAAAAGGTTGCTTTAACTGACGCTTCCTTGTATTTTTATTATGTAAACCTCTCAGGCACTACAAAAAAAGAGTTCACAAAGAAACATCTTGATGTTTTATGGGCATTTAAGGAACAGATTGATTTCTTCAGTTTTATCAATTACAAAAAAATGACTGAGCATCTCGCTACTTATTACCTTGAAATTTCTGCAAATATGCACTACCGTGCAAAAACAGAGAATGCCAAAGAGCTTATACCCATTATCAAAGAAAAAGAAAATGAGATAAAAAAGCAATATGGAAATTTTATTAAACCGAATACTCAACAAAAGCTTTATTATTACGAAAGAACAAATAAGCCTATGTTTTATATAACAAGGCTTAAAAGAAAGTTAGGCTTATTAAAATGATAACGATTATAGTTCCTGTTTATAAGGTTGAGAAATATTTAAACCGTTGCATTGACAGTATCCTGAGTCAGACGTATACAGATTTTGAAGTTGTGCTTGTTGATGATGGTTCACCTGACAATAGCGGTAAAATGTGTGATGAATATGCTGAAAAGGATAACCGTATTTTTGTAATTCATCAAGAAAACGGTGGACTTTCTGCTGCAAGAAATACAGGTATTGATTGGGTCTGCGAGCAGAACAGAAGTGAATATATAACCTTTCTGGACAGTGATGACTGGATTCATCCGGAATACCTTAATGTTTTAATGAAGGGTATTATCGAAAACAATGTGAAAATATCCGTATGTGACCTTAATCGTGTAACTGATGTGTTACCATACGAAAACTACGACAATTTTAACTTTGAATTATCATCACCGGAGGATTTTCTTGTAAATCATTTCTGGCAATACAACTATGCATGTGGTAAGCTTTACCACAAGGATATGTTTGAGGGCATAAGATTTCCTGTAAGGAAGGTTTTCGAAGACACCTTTACTACATATAAGATGCTGCACAAATGCGAAAAAATTGCATATACAGACCTTCAATTATATTACTACTTCTACAATGAGCAGGGAATATCCCATTCTCCATGGAAGCCATCTGAATTAGTGATTTTTGATGCAATGCAGGAACAGATGCAGTTTTATAAGGAAAAAGGACTTGAGAAAGCATATGCAAAAGAATTTGAGCTTTTTGTTCACCATCATGCTTACCAAATTGTGCGTATAAAAGAAAATAAAAAAGATTTAAAGAAAAACAAAGCTACGCTAAAAGAAATAAAAAAGACCTTAAGAAAATACCTTAGAGAAAATAAAGATAAATTCAATGTTCATAATATGAACTATTCATATGAGTCAGCATACCCTGTTTTTATGAAACTATATGCTCTCGCAAGTAAATTCAAAGCAAAAATATTAAATTTTTTCGATAAAAATTATAAATAAAAGGTGATTTTATGCCCCGAATTTCCGTAGTAGTACCCGTTTACAATGCAGAAAAATATCTATATGAATGTGTTGATAGTATTTTAGCACAGACCTTTACTGACTTTGAACTTATACTTGTTGATGATGGTTCACAAGATAATAGTGGTGCTATTTGTGATAAATACGCAAGTGAAGATAAGAAAATAACTGTAATTCATCAAAAAAACCAAGGACAAGCAGTATCCAGAAATATCGGAGTATCAATAGCAAAAGGTGAGTGGATACATTTTGTGGATAGTGATGATTTAATTCATCCACAAATGTTAGAATTTTTGTATAGTGCAGTGGATGAAACAACCCATATTTCTATTGGAGGTGTGGTTAAAGGAGCTGCTGCTTGCGAGAGCTTTTTGCATCTAAAAAATGATTGTAGTTTTAAAAAGCACCCAATTAATGATGAGGAATTAGTTTCGATGTATAATGACGATTATCAGTATTGGGTAGTACATGCAAAGCTTATAAAAAAAGAAATAGTCCAAAAGCATCCGTTTACATCAGGAAGAATATATGAAGATAATGGTGTGGTTTTCAAATGGATTAATGAAACAGAAAATGTTAGTATAATTGATGAACAATTGTATTTTTACAGAGTTAACCCTAATAGCACCACCAATGCTGATTTTTCTTTAAAAAAATTAGATATATTGTGGGCGTTTGAAGAGCAAGTGAACTTCTATAAAGATTCAGATTTCAATGAAATAAAAAATATAGTTTATAGAAATTATGCTATTGCTTGTGCTGGAATGTATTTGCGTCTATCAGATAACAAAAATTATACTTCAAAGGCAAAAGAAATAAAAAAGAAATTAAGAACCTTTATGAAAAAGGAACAGGCGCTTATAGATTTAAATGAAGATTGGCAGTTTAATCTGATATATGGTGTTTTGTATCCCAAACCGATACGTATATTTTTTCGATTAGAACGATATATAAAAAAATTAAAAAGATTATAAAAGTAACAAACTGTTTTTAATGTGATTTTTGTACTTTGTTTTTTCGGATTTTACAAAGGAGTTTGAATTATGAATATCTTCATTTCTGCAGATGATAAATACATTCTACCCGCACAAGTAATGTTGACATCTTTTTTTAAGAATAATAATTCCGAAACGCATACAATATATTTTATGCACCGAAATACTCAACAAGAAAATATAAATAAATTAGAGGCTTTGGTAAAGACTTTTAATTCTGAATTTGTTCCAATACAAATTACAGCGGATAATTTCAAAGATTTCACTGCCACAGAGCGATTCCCTATTGAGGTTTATTTCAGATTATCAATTCCTTCTCTTTTACCTGAAACTGAAGAGCGTGCTTTGTGGTTGGATGTAGATTTAATTGTTAACAAGTCTTTGTTTGATTTTTACAACCAGCCTTTTGATGAAAAAGTCTTTATAGCTTGCCGTGATACTTATGTCAAAGAGGAGCATATAAAAAAATTGGGATTATCTTCCTGCGAAACCTACATAAATTCAGGTGTGATTTTATTTAATTTACCTGTGATGCGAAAAGTAACCCTGAATGATTATTATAAATTTTTTGAAGGAAATAAGGATGTTATTGTCTTCCCAGACCAAGACATATTAAATAGTTTCTTTGAAAATCAAATTAAAATTTTAGAAAGCGATAATTACAACGTTCAGATTTTAGATTGGCGACGCAACGATTACGATTTGAATAGTGCTTCCATTATTCATTATGTAGGACCTTTTAAACCGTGGTCAAAAGTATATACTAATCCTGCTGCAGAAATGTGGGATAAATATTATGCACTCACCTTTAATAAAGGTAAATCATATATTCTTTTACAAAAACTTCACAGAAAATTTGAAAAGAAAATTTCTGCACCTTTACGTAAGTTTGTTTTAGAAATATACAATAAATCAGATTTATTAAAAACAATACGTCGTTTGCTCAAATTAAGCTTGAAAAGGAATTTTTAAATGAGTATCCCTAAAATTATTCACTACTGTTGGTTTGGTGGGAATCCTTTACCTAAATCTGCAGAAAAATGTATAAAAAGCTGGCAGAAATATTGCCCTGATTACGAAATAAAACGTTGGGATGAAAGCAATTTTGATGTTAATTGTAATGCCTATTGCAAGTTTTGTTACGAAAATAAAAAATGGGCATTTCTTACGGACTATATTCGTCTTAAGGTCATTTATGATAACGGTGGTGTGTATCTTGACGCAGACGTTGAATTGCTGAAAAATCTTGATGATTTAGTAAAAAAGGGTGCATATATGGGTTTTGAGGATGAGAAATCCATTGCTACAGGTCTTGGCTTTGCTGGTGAAAAAGGACATAAATTTATCGGTGAAAATATGCGTTATTACGAGGAACTTACCGATTTCTCTGAACTTCGTTCATGCCCATTTATTACAACTGAATTGCTTATACCTTATGGTTTGAAAGAGGATATTGGAGATATCCAAAAGGTGGCAGGAATGAATATTTATCCTCCTGAATACCTTTGTCCGAAAAATGAGCGTTCAGGCCTTACAAATAAAACAAAAAACACTTATTCTATCCATCACTTTGATGCCTCCTGGTTTGAAGAATCATGGAAAGAGGGTCAAAAAAAGCGTTGGCGTAAGGAAAAAATAAGATATATTCTTCATATACCTAATATGCTCCTTATGAAGCTGTTAGGTGACAAAAATTATGCTAAATTAAAAGCATTATTTAAAAGAGGTTAAAATATGGCACTCACAA
Source organism: Clostridiaceae bacterium (assembly GCA_904501895.1). GTDB lineage: Bacteria > Bacillota > Clostridia > Oscillospirales > Acutalibacteraceae > Fimenecus. The sequence goes on along the minus strand of CAJGCX010000035.1, from coordinate 3,170 downwards.
AGGGCTTTATCACAATTGCAACAGGTAAGGAGCAGTATTACGAAATTGCACGAAATCTTTTACGCTCCTATCGATTTACAACTGAAAATCCACTTCCTTTTGCCCTTTTGTGTGATGCAGAAAATGAGTACACAAGGGAATTTGATGATGTCCGCATTTTCAAGGATGCAAAGTGTAATTATCTTGATAAATTAGAGATGTATGACTATCTTCCTTATGACATCAATATTTTCATTGATGCAGACTGCCTTGTATACAGAGATATAAACAGACTTTTTGACGTGTTTGAAAATGCTGATGATTTTTCCTGCTTCGGTCGAGTTTTGCCACTTGACGATAAAACAGGGTGGTTTGAGTATGATAATCTCAATGAAAATATGAAGTCAAAGGTTGATTTTGTCGTTGGTTTGCACGGTGGCATTTACTATATGAGAAAAACTGACCTGTGCAAAAAGGTGTTCGATTGTGCAAAGGATTTTACAAAGGATTATTATTCTTACGGCTTCAAAGGCAAATTTACAAATCCAGGGGATGAACCACTTGTGGCTTTGAGTATGGCTGTCAATAAGTGTAAGCCTGTAAAGTTTGATTTTACTGCAATCACCTGCTATTGGGAATATGAGAACAATATGAAGCTCAGTTTTAAGAATAACTGTGCATACGTAACAGTAAATGATACATATACAGATATTGTTCATTGGGGTACAAGATTTACCAAAACATCTATTTATCTGAAACAAATTTCTGCGTTGAAATTGTTAAGAGAAGGTAAAAATTGTGCTGCATTGTACCTTTCTGATTTTAAATATAATGTTTGTATTTTATATAACCATATTTTGAATTTCACTAAAAGAGTAATTAACAAAATAAAGCGTATTTTACATATATAGATGTTTGAAAGTAATGGTAGTGTAACAGAGGAGATTTAAATGGAAGAAAATATTATCTTGGAAATTCTTTCTGCTTTTATACACAACAGAAGGCCTTATTTAAACTGCGAAATGCAGGAGGGTAAGGTCTTTTATACCTTTTATTTTCAGAATATATTGCCCGTTTTAGCCTATATGGATAAAAAGTGGAATATTATCAAAAGTGAAAAAATCAAACAAAAGCTTACAGATTGTTACTATCAGACTGTGGCTGAAAATTTTAAAAAGGTAGCTACATTTGAGGTTATATCACAAAGACTTAGTGAAAATAGTATTCCTCATATGCCGGTAAAGGGCTGGTATTTACGAAATCTTTATCCTGTGCCTGAGCTTCGTACATTTGGCGATATAGATATTCTTATCCATAAGCAGGACAGAGAAAAATCAGATAAGTTATTTATTGAAAACGGCTACAAGGTAAAAGAAAATTGGGAGCCAACCTATACCTATAACAACGATATAGTTATGTGTGAGGTACACACAGAACTTATGGACTCTGATTTAGGTAAAGGTGAGCAGGTCATCACATTCTTTTCAGATGCTCTTGAAACAGCTGAAATGGATAAGGGACAAAGACTTTCACCACAGAAGGAAACACATCTCATATATCTTATTTGTCACCTTGCAAAGCATTTGTATAAGGGTGGCGCAGGAATAAGAATGTATATGGATATTGCCTTGTTTATCAAGGAATATAGTGATACTCTTGACTTTGAAAAAATATGCAGTGACTTTAAAAAAATGAAGCTTGAAAGATTCTTCAAAACAGTTACGCTTGCTTGCTGTGAATGGTTTAAGATTGAGTTGCCATTTGAAATAAATGATGTTGATTTAAACAGTATAGAGGACTTGAAGAACTATACATTTGATGCTGATTTGTTTGGTAAAACAAGGGATAAGTCAGTAATTTCCATAAGGAATAACGAGGATACTTCAAAATCAAGCGTATTGAAGGATACATTATTTCCAAATGCTGAAAAAATCGAAGAACGCTACAAATTCGTCAAGGGCAGAAAATATCTTTTACCTGTAGCATGGGTAGCAAGAGGCTTTGTAAATCTTAAGGAAATACCTTCAAAACTTAAATATATAAAAAATGTTTCAAATACAGATATGACTCTTGTCAGTGAATATGACAAGTTCATATCCCAAATGGGCTTATAACTTAATAAATGAAAAAAGCGTTGCATAAGGGACAACATTAATCCCAACTGCAACGCTTATACTTTTTATATGGCTATATTGCTATGATTTTCGCAGTAAAACAACGATACCACTATCAACACAAATTGTATCAATAGTGGTATCTGATTTGGCATTGACTTCGCTATTTTACACAATTCGTCGTTTATACAGGTAGCGTTGCAGATAATCGTAAATGTAAAATAATAGTGGATTATGTTCTACGGATTTTGAAATTTCGTTAACACTAATCTTTGTTTTTTTTTCAAATCCCAAATATGAACATTTTAAAAAAATGCCTTTTAAATAATATCAAAACATGATATTATAATAACATATCAAATTGATGACTATTACACTTTTGCAGAATTTATGCAAAAACTACTCTTACCAGTATAAAAAATTTTGATGTAGAGAAGGCAAAATGATGAACAGATATAATGAATCTAAAGAAATATATGCACACTATGGTATTGATACTGAAAAAGCACTTGAAAAACTTAAAAACATATGTGTTTCAGTTCACTGTTGGCAGGGTGATGATGTAACGGGATTTGACAGTAAAGAGGCTCTTTCAGGTGGTATTCAGGCAACAGGTAACTACCTTGGTAAAGCAAGAACAGTTGAAGAACTTATGGCAGACTATGATAAAGCATTTTCGCTTATGCCGGGCAAAAAGAAACTTAATCTTCACGCTTGCTATGCAATTTTTGACGGTGACGAAATTGTTGGTAGAGATAAACTCCTGCCAAAGCACTTCAAAAAATGGGTAGACTTTGCCAAAGAAAGAAATATGGGTATAGATTTTAACCCAACATTCTTTTCACATCCTATGGTAAAGGACAATCTTACTCTTTCTTCACCTGATGAAGATGTTCGTACATATTGGGTAAATCACGGTAAGGCTTGTCTTAAAATTGCTGAGTATTTTGCTGAAGAAACAGGGATACCGTGTGTTATGAATATATGGATTCCTGACGGCTACAAGGATATTCCTGCTGACCGTTTTTCTCCAAGAGAGAGATTCAAAAAGAGCCTTGATGAAATTCTTGATACACC
>CAJGCX010000034.1 GCA_904501895.1 Clostridiaceae bacterium | reverse complement strand
ATCACAGATTGGCGAATTTGTAATGGCACTTGAAAGGAAAAGTGCCAATGGTGAAAAGCTGACTGACGAAGAGAGAAATCAGCTTATGGAATTATATTCATTCTGTAACAAACTCAACGAGCAAATAGACCAGATGTGTTACGATATGCAGAATAATAATTTCTCTTTTGATGAAATCAACTCTACAATTATGAGCACAAAAAATGATTTAAAATCAGCTAGTCAGGGCTTTGATGATACCGAACAGACCTTGACAGATTTGCCTACCTTAATTTATGACGGTCCTTTTTCTGACCATTTAACTCAAAGTGAACCGAAATTCATAAAAAATCTTGAAAATATCAGCAAGGAAAAGGCGTTGGTAATTGCTAAAAATATTTGTATTTCCAATAAAGATGAACTGATTTTCTCACACGACGATAACGGTGATATCCCCTGCTATGTTTTTAAGAATGAGGATTGTTCAATTGCCATAACAAAGCAAGGTGGAAAGCCCTGTTATATGTTAAGCTCAAAGTTTTCAGGTGAAACAAAAATAAAATATAGTGAAGCTATACGAAATGCTGAATTATTTCTTAATAAAATCGGTTATAAGGATTTAAAAGAAAGTTATTATTTCACAGATGATGGTGTATGCACAATAAATTTTGCTGCAACAAAAGATGGAATAATTATGTATCCTGATTTAATCAAGGTTTCTGTTTGTCTTGAAAAAGGTGATATTTTGTCATTTGATGCATCGGGATATATTTCTAACCACACTGAAAGAAAAAACCTCAATACTGCATTATCGCAGAATGAGGCAGAAAATATTATAAATAATCATTTGAAAATAATTGATACACAGCTTTGTGTTATTCCAACTGAATGGAAAACAGAGCAACTATGTTATGAAATTCATTGCAAAACAAATGAAGGTCAGGAATTACTTGTTTATATCGATTGTAAAACAGGTGAAGAAGATAACATATTGATACTTCTCTACAATGATGGAGGAGTTTTAACAAAATAGAATAAAATTAAATATACAACAAATAATATAAATACAAATTTTCAGGAGGTAAATTAAATGAAAAAAGCAATTTTTATTTCACTTTTAGTAACTGCTATATTTTGTGTATTCCTTACAGGCTGTAATAATGCTGAGGATGGAATGGTAACAGGTAACGACAGAAGCACTACAACGACTACAAGAAAAAATACTGAAAGCACTTCAAGTACAACAAATAAAAACAATATGATGGATAACGCTGTGACAGACGCAAGTAATGTCGTAGGTGAAGCTGCTACTAACATTGGCGAAGCAGCATCAAATATTGTTGGCGGTGTTGGTGAAGCTGCTTCCGACGTTGTAGATGGTGTAGGTAAAGGCTTTAAAGATTTAACAAGATAATGCAAATTATAATTTGTCGTTGAGTAGAATTGTAGGGGACGATGAGTCTCACCTGCCGGTTCGGTCGGTGCTTCTGCTTCGCAGAGGTGTCCACCGGACACCCGCACCCCTCATCGTCCCGCTCCAAAGTGTGCTGTTAACTTACTGCGGGCGGATGTAGCATCCGCCCCTACGATTGTATATCCCGACAAACTCCAATTTATCAATCCTCTTTTTGCTTTTTCTCCATTCTTTTCCAACTGATAAATCCGTACATATCATTCACAAGGAATACAATAAAGCAGATTACAACAGACAGATATGAGATATCAGTAACGCTTGCAAGAGACCATAAGATAATCAAAACTAAATCATTCATAGCGTAGGCAAGTGCGAAATATGGGCTTCGTCTAAAGGTTAGATAAACAGCAATAAAGCTCGTTGTCACCGAAAAGGTGCTTGGCAGAAGATTTGCTGTATTAAAATACTTCAGAATATAATAAAAGATTACTGTTACTACGAGTGTTAACAACATCATAAACACAACTTCTTTTTTAGAAATTCTGTTAACGGTTACCTGTGATTTGTTGCCTTTATAGGGATTTTTAAGCCATGATATAAGTGCAAAAATTGCCATAGGCATTGACATAAAAAGATATGTAATCATTTCTCCATAATAAGAAAATTTAAAGGAAATGAAGCCATAAAGAATACTGAAAATAATTGTAAGAAATTGTCCTAACGGATTGCCCTTTGCATTTAAAATCAAAAATGTTGCTCCGATAATCGAGGCACAAAGTGTAAGATAATCCTTATCCTTAAAAATAAAGAATGTTGCAATAATCACGACTACCGACGACAGCCATAATCCTATTTCAAATTTTGTAAAATAGTTTAAAATCCTTTTCATAAATCCTCCAAAAAAATAACACCCACTGATACATCTTCAAAGACCTAACGATATATCAAATGGATGCATTGCATCACCCTACCCGGTGGCAGTTAATATTTAATTCTGATAATTTATATTTTGTTCATATGAGAGATTATATATTATCAACTGATTGTTGTCAAGATTTTCACGGTGGAGACAAACAGCTGAAATCTGATTATTGTTATAAGTCGTATAGTAATAAATTCCTTTATCAGTGTTACAACATGAGGAATATAATGTTTTTTCAAAGGACACTCCTACTCTTACACAGCCATTTATCTGTGAAACTGATTGAAGGATATGAAAAAACTGACTTACAGAATCATTTTCCGTATTGCCACAAACGGAATTAAGTCTTGTAAATGCACCTCTTACAAGCCGTGACATTGAGGATAAATCTCCGGGTAAACCGAGAGCACCCATTCCCCTGCTGTATTTATTGAAATCAAAACCTTCAGCAAATCGTGTTTCAGGTTCTTCGCGAGTTAAGTTCATATAATTGTTCAAATTAAACATCTGCATAGGGAATTCAGGGTTATTAGTTAAAATATGCACAGGATTATAATAAATTTTCAAACCATCCTTGACACATTCTACAGTTATGGAATAATCCTTATCCGAAATCATCCAATGAAGCTCAGCTGTTTTTAAATCGTTATTAAACGGTGTTAAAACAATATTAATTCTTTCTAATAATTCGCTTGCTTCATCAACTGTTGAGCAGTTCCCAAGCACATAAGGAATCAACTCAAATACACATATGTTTTCTTTATCAATATCAAAGTCATTATAAACAGCACTTGTAGTAAAACTAAGACCTGACATTGATAGACCTTTTTCATTTGTCGCCTCATAATACAAAGGATAATCGTCAACTACTATTCCCATACCTATCATTGCAAAATGTCTATTATTTTCACGCAGATGTCGAAATTTTAACGGATAATTTCTTGGTGTAATTATAACCTTTTCTCCGTATGAACATTCCATATCAAGATTTCTGCCAAAGTAGTGGTCTTTTGCTGTAAAAGAAATTGAAGTACACATAATAATCGCTCCTTTTGATTATTATGTGTACTTCCTACTATATTATTTTTTTCTGACAATAGAAATTGTTAATTCATTCACCATAAAAAGTGCCAAAACAAGTGCTAACAAAACAAAAGTTGTGATTTTAAACGTTGTTGCAGTAGCAACAAAACCAAATATAAGCTGAACACCAAAACCGATACCATAAGCACCACCCATATGGAAGCCTGTTATATCTGCTGAATACTCTGTACCAAATCTGTCAGGTACAGAGTGAAGAATGCTTGGAAAAATAGGGCCAAAGCCTGCACCGATGAGAAGCAAACCAAGGAATGAAATTTCACCTAATGGTAAAGACAATAAAATCATACCAAGACAAGAGACCACTATACCTCCACGAATCATTGTATTGTCACTTGTTTTCATAGAAATAAAGCCTGAAACAATTCGTCCTACCATTATTCCACCAAAATATAATGAAATCCATTTTGCAGCTTCTGCCGGTGACAATGAATGAACATTAACAAGATAGGATGCACCCCATGTACCGATTGTAAATTCCATACTACAATAAATTCCTTGTGAAAGCACACTTGGTAAAACACCATTGATTTTTAAAATTTCAAAAAGACTTTTTTGTGGCTGGTCAGATTTTTCAGTACAAAAGTCTTCTTTTACAATTTTCCATTTATTAAGTGTTAACGCAATTATAATACCAATTGATAACTGTAACACTGCAACAACACGATAGCCACTTCTCCATGAGCCTGTGTCTTCTGTTAAAAATGCTGACATAATCAATGGACTTATAGTTACACCAACACCCCAACAAGCGTGAAGCCAATTCATGTGCTGTGCTTTATAATGAAGAGAAATGAAATTATTTAGAGCTGTATCAATGACACCTGCACCGTAGCCTAATACAACTGCACCAAGCATCATTATAACAATATTAGGTGAAATACTCATAATGAACAAGCCTATAACAGTAAGCATTGTTGAAATTAGAGTAACCTTACCCGTGCCAAATTTTCTTATAAGCCAACCTGAAATGAAGCTTACACCACCTGTACAAAAACCTGTTATAATACCATAAAGCGAAGCAAAGCTTTCATTAATATCAAAATCAAGATGTACCACCGGCCAGGCTGCACCAAATAAGGAGTCAGGCAGACCTAAAGAAACAAAAACCACATATATAATAACTAATAATAATGTCATAATGCACCTCAAAATGTTTTTTGTATTCTAACACAGTTTTATTTATTAATCAATATCATGACATATAATAAATCATATAAAATCTTAATATTTTTCATTGAATTAATAGAAATTATCAATTATAATAATTATATAAAAAATGTGGAGAAATGATATGAAAACTATTGTTCCGAATTATTATAAAAATTTCAGATGTATTGCTCAGGAATGTAAACATAATTGTTGCATTGGTTGGGAAATTGATATTGATGAGGATACATTATCTTTATACGACAATGTGAAGAACTCATTCAAAAAGCAACTTGATGAGGGCATTAACCGTAATGAAGAATTTGCCTGTTTTAAGCTTGACGGTAAAGGCAGATGTGCTTTTCTGAATGAAAATAATCTTTGTAAAATTATTTTGAATTTGGATGAAAATTCTCTTTGTCAGATTTGTAACGACCATCCGAGATTCAGAAATTACTATTCTGACAGAACAGAAATGGGGCTTGGTCTTTGCTGTGAAGAAGCAGGAAAAATTATACTTTCACAAAATGAAAAATTTTCACTTGAAGTAATAGAAGATGATAGAATGGACATTCAATGCACTGAAGATGAAAAAGACTTTTTCCATATCCGTGAATGCATTTTTGATGCAATAAATGAAGGGAAATCCATCCTTAGCTTCTGTAATAATGATTTTCCAAAAAAATCAGTTTCTCAATGGGCTGATATTTACTTATCTTTAGAAAGACTTGAGGAGCATTGGCCAATTTTGCTTAATGATTTAAAGTCTATTGACATTGATGAAATTAATATACCTGAAAAATATGATTTTTGTTTCAAAAATTTACTTACATATTTTACATATAGACACCTGAATGAATTTTCTGATGAAAGTGATTTGATGTTTATACATTTAAGCTGTGAAACAATTAAAAATCTTTGCAAAATGCACATAAAGAAATACGGAGAATTAACACTTGATGATATTATTGAATATTCCCGTATGTACTCCTCTGAAATTGAATATTCAGATGAAAATATAGAAAAATTAATTGAAGCACTATAAAAAACAGCCTTGAGTTTTTACGCTCAAGGCTAATTTTTATAATCCTACTGCTTTTTGTGCTATGAGTCGTGCATCAACAGCAGTAATTTCACCGTCATTATTATAATCAGCTGCTTTTAATTGTGTTTCATTAAACACCTGATTTCCAGCTATAAATCTAAGAATTAATCTAACATCAATTACAGAAATATTGTGGTCATGATTCACATCACCATAAATAAAAGAATTTATAACAAGCTCTAGTGTGACTTTTAATTCATCTACAAATGAGTCCACTATGTATTGTTCACAATATTTAATGCCTGAAATATCTGTTTTTAATAACTCATCAAGTAATTTGAAATGCTCCTCATCATACATTTCTCTATCAAGAGAATTTATTTCCTCAATCAACTTATAATACTCTGTATAATCTGCACTTCTGTATTCAGGAGCATTAGGAATTGCGTCTGTCGTAACAGTGCTATAATTTGTGCCATCGTCGCTTGTTATAACACAATAATACGCTGCGCAATCATCTTCAGGAGAAGGCTCATAATAGAAACGAATTGCACCTTCAATAGGTGTGCCACCTACATTTGATACTACATCATTTCTGTACCATTGATAATGAGTGTTAAAGCCGATTACGTAAGCCATAATATATTTCTCATCAACACTCACCTGCTTTGATGTTTCGTGGTAAATAGCAGGAACAGGCTTAAAATCCTTTCCATTTTTATTTGCATATTCTTCAGCAAAGGTATCCTCAAATCCATAAACAGTAAAATCTGAATCAGGTGTATTTGCATTAATCGAGATTATTGTAGCTGGAAGAATCAACGCCTGAAGTGTTGTTGGTAAATCCTTAATTTTTTCTATTTTTTCAAATCGTACAAGCTCAATTAACGAACCCTTAAATGCTAAATTAGCGACTGATGTTGCATTAGGTAAATATAAATTTAATAGTTTGAAACAATTCTTAAAAGAATACGAGTTCAAGGCTTCAAGAGAAAGAAGACCTACAATTTCAAGTGATGTACATTCTGAAAACAGATAAGCTCCAGCGGACGTTGCCTTTGGTAAATAAACCATTTTAAGATATGGATTGTTAGCAAAGGCGTAACTACCTACATTTTTTACATTTAATCCTATAAACTCCTCAATTACAGTATTATTAAGAGCGTTCTGACCTATTTCAGTCAAAGAAGGCAAATTTATACTTTTAAGAGAAACACAGTTTTTAAATGCACCAAACGGTAAAACTGTAAGATTATCCGTAGAAACTGAAGTAAGATGAATACAATCTAAGAAACAGTTATTACCCATTTCCATCAGATTATTCGCAGTAAATGAGGTAATACTTGATTTTTCAAAAACTGCCATTCCTAATTTTGTAAGATTTCCACAGGTTAGATTCTTTAATGACTTTGTGTCTTTAAATGCAAAACTACCGATTTCTATTGCTCTGTCAATTGTAATTGTACTGAGCTTTTTACATTCAAGAAAGGCATAGCTATCTATGGTCTTCATATTACGTAAATTCACAAACTCAACAGATGACTGGGCAAAAGCATAAGAGCCGACTGTCTTAACACCATTGCCTGAGACAGAAATAAGTGACGAGCACTTTCTGAAGGCTGAATTCTTGATTTCAACACAGGAATCAGGCAAAACAACAGTATGAATATAATCATTATCCTCAAACGCGCCAGATTCAATACCTTTCACATGCTTATTCTGTACAACATCAGGTACAAGAACATTTTCATCGGAGCCAAAATATTCAGTTATGTAGCCTTTCTCATCAATTTCATACAACGCATCTTCATTTTCGGCAATTCTGTCAAACTCAACTGTTGCTATCTCACTAGGATATTTTCCATCAACAAAAGCAAATGCAGAAACTCTACAGTCAATAGAAATCTCAATTGGTTCACTATACTTTAAACTATCTGATAGATTTGAATTTTCAATTCCGCCCTTATAAATGAGATAATAAATTCTAGCATTATCATCAGGACATGTAATTTCTAGGTCAAATGTTTCGTAAAACACTCCGCCATCAACACTAAAAACAGGAGAAGCAGTTGTCGGCTTTCCATCTAAAATATATTTAAGATATAATATACCTGCACCATAACGATTTTCATTATCATTTTCTCTCTTTTTAATTGCATATTCCTTAATAAGACGCTCACATTCATATGATGGTTCATCGAGTGAAATACTTTGAAGCAAAGCAAGACCTGCCGACACCTGAGGTGCAGCCATAGAAGTACCGTTCATTGATTTATATTCATTATTAAGATAACTACTTTCAATATTAACTCCAGGTGCAGCAATATCAATAGGACCATCATAATTGGAAAAAGATGCAATATTATCATTCTGGTCAATAGCACTTACTGTTATAGCAGATTCAATACAAGCAGGTGTAACTTTTTTATAATCAAGGTCATAACTACTGTTACCTGCAGCAACAACGACATTTATATCATTAGCAACAGCATTATTGATAGCATCCGTTAAGGTTTTGTTTTCACCATCCGCTGTAAGACTTAAGTTTATAACATCTGCACCATCCTCAACAGCCATATCAACGGCTAAGGCTATGCTTGTCAAAGAGCCTTTGCCATCTTCATTCAGCACCTTGTATGGTTTTATTTTTACATTAGTCAGCGTATTGCTTGCAACGATACCTGCAACATGAGTACCATGACCATAATCATCTTCTGCGCTACCTACAATACCGGTGCTACTCAAATTTACATCACTTTCAACAAGACGGTCCTTTAGCATGTCATGGTCAAGGTCAGCACCGCTATCTATAACAGCTACAAGAACATAGTCATCCTTAATTTTGTCTGCAAGTCTATCTTTAATGTCATTAAATCCTATTTTATCAGATAACCAATCATTAGCAGCAGATGCAATATCACCCGGAATTTCAACCTCCGTAATATCATCAACAGCTGCTTCTGCAATCAAGTCTGGCTCAACATATTCTACATTATTACAACTGAGATAATATTCATAAGCATTTTTTGTTGAAGCGATGCTGTCATACTGTAAAACAAATAAATCATTATATCCACTTACACAGTCAATTGCACCCTGAAAGTCAATCAATTCCTCACTTTTTACAATAAGTCTGCACGACTCAAAATCATTATAGGTCACACCTTCATATGCTTCACCTGAAGCATACATCTGATTCATATAAACATCATTATGGTTGTCAATATTATTTTCTCGAAGCATTTGTGATAAATCATCAGCAAAAGCTTTAACATCATTATAATTCTCATCATTCTCAGCAAATACGAATAACCCCTGAGAAACAGAGGTCAATATCAAAACAGTTATAAGTAAAATAGCTAAAATTTTCTTCAATTCAAATCACCCATATATATTTCACAACTTGTCATTTTGTTGTAATATTTCTGTAACTTTTATAACATAATTGTAACACTTTTTGTTTATAGTTTCAATAGTTATATTATATATACGACACATAACACTTGTTTTGATTATTATTCGAGAGAAGATATTGATAATATATAAAAATAGCCGTACCAGAAAACTGATACGGCATATTATTAATAGTAAAAGTATTTGTAAAAATTTGGATATTCATTTAAAAACTCTTGTAAATTGGTTCTGTATTTTGTTCCTGGGTCATTTATTAAAAATGCTGATGGTATTAATGTATTACCACCCGAAAAGCCCTTAATAACAACCCAATGCTGTGTACCTGAAGAATTCTTTGCACCAAAAAGAACCGGTTTACCTTCTTTTAGTTTTTTATAAATATTATTAAGATAATTTGTTTTACTTGTAACAACAGTATAATGACTTGGCCAATAGACACTTCCTGATGAATTATAGCTTAACTTTTTCGACATAGCATCAGGGTATATTGTTGTGCCTGTGCGGTATGATTCCATCATAGCAACACCCGTCGTTGCACAACCGATTCTACCTATTGTTTTACCTGAATTACCGATTATTACATTTGCCCAACGAGAATCTGTCTGCTTAAAATCGGGTACATTAAGACTTGTTTTAGGATATGCTTGTGTGTTGGATGAAGATGATAAATACTTGCTACTTACATATCCTGTCTTTACACCATCATATAGAATTTTACTCCACTCACCTGTCGTTGAAAGAATTATTACTATATCCCCTTTAGGAATTTTATCCTTAACTGAATAGTTTGTACCTGCACCCGAACGAATATTAAGTGATGTTGAACTTGTGTTAACTGATGCTGTTTTTCCTGAATCCAGCTTAATATAATTTTTATGGCAATAGCCATATTTTCCGTCAGCATATTCAACATAATACCAGTTACCTGATGTTGAAATTAAAGTGACATAAGAGTTTTTTGGCAATGTTGTTAAAATCGTACTATCTGTCGATGCTGTTTTACGAACATTAAGTCCGCCATTCATTACAGAAACAATACCTGCCTGTGAAGTAAGAGTTGCACCATAAGATTTAACAGGCAATATAAAAGTCGTGAGTATACTTATTAATAATAAAACAGATATTATTCGTTTCATAAACACCTCGTCTTTCTGCATATATGCATACACAGTATAACAGATGTACAATGTGTTGTTAATACTCCAAATTATGTTAAAGAAATATATGGTTTTTCTATTGCAATATTTTGTCTGACATTATATAATCTAACAGTAAAAAGTTATACTTTTTGGAGGGAAAACAATGCATTTATTAAAGGTTGATAAAACACACTATATTGGTCAGGCTGACCCATATATTATTAAAAGTAACGGAAGATATTATATTTATGTAACAGGTCATGATGGCGTTTATGCTTACCATTCAGATAATCTTTTTGATGGTTGGGAATATCATGGAGTTGTTATGACAGTAGAAGGTCTTGACTCTTTCTGGGCACCAAGCGTTATTGAGCTTGACGGCAAGTTTTATATGTACAATTCAATGGAAATTTACACAGATACACCTGACAAGGGTGGTCACAGAGGCGCTATGCACGTATCAGTTGCTGATAATCCACTTGGTCCTTTCACTTGTATCAAGCAAATCCTTCACCCATTTTCTATCGATTCACATATTGTTCAGAATGAAGCAGGACTTTTCCTTTTCTATTCACAAAACAAATTTGAGGGTGAAAGAATAGGCACTTGTATTTACGTTGATAAAATGCTTGACCCATTTACTCCTGCAGGAAATCCTGTGCTTGTGCTTGAACCAACACTTGATGAGGATATTTATTGTCGTGACAGATATAAAAAAGGACAGCATTGGCATACAATTGAGGGTGCTTTTTACTTCAAAGAGGGAGATTGGCACTATCTTATGTATTCAGGCAACTGCTTTGAACAGCCTACATATTACATTGGCTATGCAAGAGCAAAAACTGATGAAACTGACCTTACAAAAATCAAGTTTGAAAAATATCCTGATGAAAACACATATCATCCGGTCCTTAAAGCAAATGAATTTGAGGAAGGTACAGGCCACCACTCAATGATTAAGGAAGATGGTCAATGGTATGCAATTTATCACGCTCGTGACTATGAGGACGGACTTAATGCAAGTGCTTTTGATGCTCGAAACGCAAGAATTTGTAAGCTTCACGTTGATGACGGTATAATCACAGCGGAAAGATATAAAGACCACATATAAAAGAAAAAAGTCGTAGCCTAAAAACTACGACTTTATTTTTTAACTATTATTTATGGTAACGAAGAGAGCAAATATCGTCTCCCTTTGCAATGCATTTAGGCAAATCGAGAACAGCTCCATAACATTCACCTATTCCATGGTCACCACACATTGCAATATCACAAAGCTTTGCGATTTCCTCATCTGTACAGCCTGCCTTCTGCCAAGCCTTAACAAGAGGACAATAATGGAAATCAATTGAAAGCTTATCATCTGTGCTTTCCAAAATTTTCATTTCAAAAACAAGCTGAGCAGGTTTTGTAAAAAGTGTTTTACGAAGACCAACAAGGCTGTCGGTTCCACCTTTTTTCACATGATTTGCACCATGTGTAAGTCCACAACGCTTAATCGCAGCACTGCCGAAATCCCACCAATCAAGACCACGCTTACCAGCCTCATCACAAAGAAGATAAAGCCAATATGCACGGTGTTCAAGCTGCTCACGTACAGCACCGATTAAAGGATTATTGATTTTTGCATCATTTTTAACGATACTCATTTTAATTCGCCTTCTCTTATAAATTTTAAAAATGGCGGAGATGAAGAGATTTGAACTCTTGCGCCGCTATTCACGACCTACCGCATTTCGAGTGCGGACCCTTCAACCACTTGGGTACATCTCCATTACAAAATTATTTTATCACCATAAAAAATCTTTGTCAATACAACTGCAAGCAAGTGGGCATAACTATTGATTTTATAAAATGAAATGATATAATAATGAAAAAGTGGGTGTATATTTATGACAAAATTTAAAGAATTTATAAAAGATGAAATAGTTTTGATACTATCTTTCATTTTAGCATTTATTTCAGCTTTTATTGTTACTCCCAATTCAGGATACCTTGAATATATCGATTTCCGTACATTAGGATTACTATTTTGTTTAATGGCTGTTATGGCAGGGCTTAACGAACTTGGAATCTTCAAAGCAATTGCTGAAAAGATGCTTTCAAAGGTAAAAAGTACAGTAGGACTTTCACTTATTTTAGGTCTTCTCTGCTTCTTTTCATCAATGATTATTACAAATGATGTTGCACTTATTACCTTTGTTCCATTTACTGTAACAGCTTTAAAGTTATCAAACAAACTAAATAAGCTTATATGGATAGTGGCAATCGAAACAATCGCAGCAAATTTGGGCAGTATGTTAACTCCTATTGGCAATCCTCAGAATTTGTATTTATTCTCTGCATTCAATATGAGTATGGGTGATTTTATTTCCACAATACTCCCTTACGCTTCGCTTTCACTACTTCTTGTGATAATTTGTTGTTTGTTTTCAGGAAAAGACAAGCTTGAAACTCAAAATACAGAAGCTGAAAACGAATTTTCAAAATTACATATAGTGATTTATTGTGCGTTATTCGTAATCTCATTGCTTACTGTTTTTCGTGTAATTCCATATATCACTACAGTAATTATTACAATAATTGCAGTACTTATTTTTGACAGAAAAGTTATTACTAAAGTTGATTACAGCTTGTTGTTAACATTTGTTTTTTTATTCGTTTTTATAGGAAATCTTGGTGAAATAAAACCAATAAGTGATTTCTTAAAAAATATAGTAAGTGATAATGAAGTGATTGTTGGTGTCGTATCAAGTCAGGTATTTTCAAATGTACCTGCAGCAATTCTTCTTTCTAAATTTACTGAAAATGCAAGAGATTTACTTATCGGTGTTAATCTTGGCGGCCTTGGTACATTAATCGCATCAATGGCAAGTCTGATTTCATTTAAATTTGTTGCAAAAGAAAAAGTCAGCACAGGAAAATATGTACTGACTTTCAGTGTGTTAAATATAATATTTTTAGCTTTGAATTTAGGATTGTGGTGGTTGATTAAATAGCAATATTTTGAATCCCTCCACCGCAAGCAGTCCCCCTCCCTTTGACAAGGGGGGGCTTTTTTATTTCTTTTGTCCGTAGTAAGCATTTGCGCCGTGCTTACGAAGATAATGCTTATCAAGAAGTTCCTGTTGCATTGGCTGAATCTTTGGATTCATCATAATGTTGTGCCAAGCCATAAATGCAAGCTCCTCAAGAACAACTGCATTGTGTACTGCATTATGTGGGTCAGTACCCCATGTAAATGGTCCGTGACTGTGAACAAGCACTGCAGGAATGTCATTTGGCTCCTTATCATTAAATGTTTCAATGATTACATTGCCTGTTTCAAATTCATATTTTCCACCGATTTCCTCAGGTCTCATTTTACGAGTACAAGGAATTTCACCATAGAAATAGTCACCATGAGTAGTACCAAGCGCAGGGATTCCCATACCTGCCTGAGCAAATGTTGTTGCCCAACGGGAATGAGTATGAACAACACCTTTAATATCAGGAAATGCATTATAAAGTGCTACGTGAGTGTCAGTATCTGATGATGGATTCAAATCACCCTCAACCTTTTTACCAGTTTTAAGGTCAACTACAACCATATCCTCTTGCTTCATTGTGTCGTATTCAACACCTGATGGCTTAATTACCATTAAGCCCTTTTCACGGTCAACACCTGAAACATTACCCCAGGTAAATGTTATAAGTCCGTATTTAGGCAAAAGCATATTTGCCTCAAATACCTCTTTTTTTAACTGTTCAAGCATATTTTCACCTTATTTCAATTTCCATGCAAGGTCAGCTAAGAATAAATCTTTTTCAAGACCTGCAACTGTTGTATCTTTATTGATGTGAACAAATTCGATATCCATCATATTTGCCCAATCTTTCATCTGTTCTGCAGTAACATCATAACTGAGAACTGTATGATGAGCACCACCAGCTGTAATCCAGCATTCGATACCTGTTTCGAGGTCTGGCATCGCTCTCCACATCACACGAGCAACAGGAAGATTTGGCATTTCCATAATTGGTTTAACACACTCAATATCCTGACAGATAAGACGGAGACGACCACCCATATCAACGAGTGAAACAACGATAGCGCTACCTGCTTTGCCTTCAAAAACAAGACGAGCAGGGTCTTTTTCATTCATACCGATTCCAAGGTGATGTGTTTCAATTCGTGGCTTATCAGCAGCCATTGAAGGACAAACCTCAAGCATATGTGCACCAAGGCTGTATTCTTTGCCTTCAACAAGGTGATATGTATAGTCTTCCATAAAGCCTGTACCACCGTTTTTGCCCTCTGCCATAGCCTTCATAATAGCAGTCATAGCAGCAACCTTCCAGTCACCTTCACCACCGTATCCATAGCCCTGAGCCATCAAATGCTGACTTGCAAGACCTGGAAGCTGTTCCATACCATATAAATCCTGGAATGTATTTGAGAATGCCATACAGCCTTCAGCATCAAGCATTTTCTTCATTGCAATTTCTTCGCGAGCCTGGTAACGGATTGCTTCAACATTATCTGTATTGAAATCATATTCTGCCTTATAAACATCCATAAGAGCATCAATTTCAGCGTCGGTTACTTCATTCATAACCTTTACAAGGTCACCAACTGCCCAAGTGTTAACCTGCCAACCAAGCTTTGCCTGTACTTCAACCTTATCGCCTTCAGTAACAGCAACCTCACGCATATTGTCACCGAAACGCATAACCTTAAGTTCTTTACTTACAGCAACACCAACAGCTGAACGCATCCAATCGCCAAGACGAGCACGAACAGATTCCTTTGTCCAATGACCTGCAATAACCTTACGAGGCATACGAAGTCTTGCTGCGATAAATCCGTGTTCACGGTCACCGTGAGCAGCCTGATTAAGATTCATAAAGTCCATATCAATTTCGTCGTTAGGAATTTCTGTATTATACTGTGTTGCAAGGTGGCAATATGGCTTCTGTAAATCTACAAATCCGTTAATCCACATTTTTGATGGGCTAAATGTATGACACCAAGTAATGATACCTGCACACTTTTTGTCATAGTTTGCTTCT
>CAJGCX010000033.1 GCA_904501895.1 Clostridiaceae bacterium | reverse complement strand
TCGGCATCGGTATATTCTTTGCACGTAAAGCAAACAAAAATGCAGAAAACTATTTCTTAGGTGGCAGAAGTTTAGGACCTTGGGTAGCAGCTATGAGTGCTGAGGCTTCTGATATGAGTGGTTGGCTCCTTATGGGTCTTCCAGGTGTTGCTTATTGGTGTGGTGTGGCTGATGCTGCATGGACTGCAATCGGTCTTGCAGTTGGTACATACTTAAACTGGCTCATCGTTGCAAAAAGACTTCGTAATTATTCAGCAATCAGCGGTGATGCAATTACAGTTCCTGAGTTTTTCTCAAACCGTTTCCATGAGGACAAAAAGGTTATCAGAATTATTGCTTCACTCTTAATTCTTGTATTCTTTACAGTTTATGCTGGTAGCTGTTTCGTTACTTGTGGTAAGCTTTTCAGCACATTGTTCGGATTCTCATACACATCAATGATGATTGTAGGTGCACTTTTCGTTATTGTATATACTCTTATCGGCGGTTTCCTTGCTGAAAGTGCTTCTGACTTTATGCAGAGTATCGTTATGATTGTTGCTCTTGTATCTGTTCTTGTGCTCGGTACTGTTAATGCAGGTGGTATTGATGCTGTTATTCAGAATGCACAGGGTATTGCAGGTTATTTCTCATTCAGCGAAATTGCAAATCCTGTTACAAATGAAGCAGGTATGCAGCTTGTTGAAAACGGTGTGCCTGTATTCGGCGAGGCATCTGCTTATCCTTTACTTACAATCGCTTCTCTTATGGCTTGGGGTCTTGGTTACTTCGGTATGCCACAGGTTCTTCTTCGCTTTATGGGTATCCGTAAGGCAAGTGAGCTTAAGAAGTCAAGAAGAATTGCAACAGTTTGGGTTGTTATTTCACTTTTCGCAGGTGTTGCAATCGGTATCGTAGGTCGTGCAATGCTTCCAACAACTGAAACACTCCTTACAAAGAGTGGCGCAGAAAATGTATTCGTTCTTATGAGTGAATCACTTCTTCCTCCTGTACTTGCAGGTGTTATTATGGCAGGTATTCTTGCTGCTACAATCAGTTCATCTGACTCATATCTCCTTATTGCTTCTTCAGCACTTGCAAACGACGTTTACAAGGGTGTTATTGATAAGAAAGCAAGCGACAAGAAGGTTATGTGGGTATCTCGTATTGCTCTTATGATAATCGCACTTGTTGGTATGGTAATTGCTCTTGATGAAAACAGCGTTATCTTCAGTATCGTTTCATTTGCTTGGGCAGGATTTGGTGCTACATTCGGACCACTTATGCTCTTCTCACTCTTCTGGAAGAGAGTTAATCGTGCAGGTGCTGTTGCAGGTATGCTTTCAGGTGCAGCAACAGTATTTATCTGGAAGCTTGTGCTTAACCCAACATTCGGTGGTGTATTTGCAATTTATGAGCTTCTTCCTGCATTCGTTGTTTCTTCAATCGTTATTGTCGTTGTTTCTCTTATTACAAGGAAGCCATCAGCAGAAATCGAAGCAGAATTCGAAAAGGCTAAGGTTGGCGTAGAAGAATAATTATCAGTTAATAATCTAATATTACATATAAAGAAGGAATATTAAAATGCTTAATACAGAAAAAACACTTGAAAAGCTCGTTGCTCTCAGTAAGGGCAGAGGCTTCGTTTACGCAGGTAGTGAAATCTACGGTGGTCTTGCTAACACTTGGGACTACGGTCCTTTAGGTGTTGAGCTTAAGGAAAACATCAAAAAGGCTTGGAGAAAGAAGTTTATTCAGGAAAACAAGTACAATGTAGGTCTTGACTCTGCAATTCTTATGAATCCACAGACTTGGGTTGCATCAGGTCACCTTGGTGGCTTCTCTGACCCACTTATGGACTGCTGTCAGTGTAAGACAAGACACCGTGCAGACAATCTTATCGAAAACTTTGACGGTACAAATGTTGCAGGTTGGTCAAATGAAGATATGGCAAACTACATTAAGGAGCATGCAATTCCATGTCCTGATTGTGGTGCTCACAATTTTACTGACATCCGTCAATTTAACCTTATGTTTAAGACGTTCCAGGGTGTTACTGAGGATTCAACATCTGAAATTTATCTTCGTCCTGAAACAGCACAGGGTATTTTCGTAAACTTCCAGAATGTTCAGAGAACATCAAGAAAGAAGGTACCTTTCGGTGTTGCACAGATTGGTAAATCCTTCCGTAACGAAATCACTCCTGGTAAGTTCATTTTCCGTGTTCGTGAGTTTGAACAGATGGAGCTTGAATTCTTCTGTAAGCCTGGCACAGACCTTGAATGGTTTGATTATTGGAGAAGCTTCTGCCGTGATTGGCTCTATTCTCTTAACATTAAGCCGGAAAATCTTCGTCTTCGTGACCATGACCCTGAAGAGCTTTGCTTCTATTCAAAGGCTACAACTGACTTTGAGTACTTATTCCCATTTGGTTGGGGTGAACTTTGGGGTATTGCTGATAGAACTGACTACGACTTAACTCAGCACGCTAACACAAGTGGTAAGAACCTTGAATATATTGACCAGGTTTCAGGTGAGAGATACATTCCTTATGTTATTGAGCCTTCACTTGGTGTTGAACGTCTTTTCTTAGCTCTTCTTACAGAAGCTTATGATGAAGAGGTTGTTGATGCTGAAAAGAACGACACTCGTGTTGTTATGCATTTCCATCCAACACTTGCACCTGTTAAGGCTGCTGTTCTTCCTCTTTCAAAGAAGCTTGGTGAAAAGGCTGAAGAAATCTACGATATGCTTTCAAAGTATTTCAATGTTGAATATGATGATGCAGGTTCAATCGGTAAGAGATACCGTCGTCAGGATGAAATCGGTACTCCTCTTTGTATCACAGTTGACTTCCAGACTGTTGGTGATGACGAAACTGAAGCAGATAACTGCGTAACAGTTCGTGACAGAGATACAATGGAGCAGGTAAGACTTCCTATCGACCAGCTTGTTGATTACATTAACAAAAAGATGGAGTTCTAATATGGCGAAATCGCTTTTGCTTATTATAAATCCTGTTGCCGGTAAGCGTAATGCTACTGAGTATCAGCCTGGAATTATGGAAAAGTTTCAGGAGGCAGGATATGAAATTCAGGTGAAATATACTGAAATCTATAAAAATGCGTATTACATTACGAAGGAATATGGCGAGGGTAATGATGTTATCGTTTGCTGTGGTGGTGACGGCACATTAAAGGAAACAATATGTGGCGTTATGGAATTGGGACTTGATGTAAAAATCGGCTACATTCCTTGTGGCACAACAAATGACTTTGCTCATTCTCTGCATATTCCTACGGATGTTGATGATGCTGTTGAAACTATAATCAAGGGTGAAACGGTAGCAGTTGATATCGGTGATTTTAATGGTAAGGAGCAGTTTGTTTATGTTTCCTGCTTCGGAAATTTCTGCGACGTTTCATATAAAGCAAAGCAGACCTTGAAAAACAAGGTGGGCAGAGCAGCGTATTATTGGGAAACTGCAAAGGAAGTCCATAAAATCAAGGGCTTCAAGGCTAAAATTGAATGTGATGATGGTGAGATTATAGAGGGTAAATTCTTCTATGGTGGCGTTTCAAACTCATATTCAGTTGCAGGCTTCCCTGTGCTTAAAGAATCAGGTGTTCTTTTTGATGACGGATTTCACGAATTATCACTTATCAGAATGCCTAAAAATCCTGCGCAGCTCGTTTCTATATTAAACGCTATGTTTATTACAAGAAATGTTATGGATAATAAATACCTTGTTGTAAAAAAAGGTAAGGAATTTAAATTCTACTTTGATAATGAGGTTAACTGGACTCTTGATGGTGAAAACGGTGGAAATCACAGTTATGCACATATAAAAACTTATGAAAATGCAGTAAAGATTTTCTGCGACAAACAAGATGATTAATTAATAGAAAGTCTGCATTACGTTTTGTAGTGTGGACTTTTGTTTTAAGGGTGATGAAATGGGAGAAAGATTTAAAAAGGCCATAGGCATTGAGGGCACATTCAAGGAAACAGTTGTCCCTATGATTAACTATTGCTACACAAACATATTCATCGGTGGTGCAGGATACATAATCAGTATGTACTTCAGCATATTCTTAACACGTGTTGTAGGACTTGACATTGAATATGCAGGTTTTATTACAATGGTTGCTGTTATATGGGACGGAATCAATGACCCAATTATGGGTATTATTACTGACCGTACACGTTCTAAATACGGACGACACCGTGCATATATCAAATGGGGCATACCTTTTGTGGTTGTATCATATATAATGCTGTGGAATTCTTTTGGACTTGACGGACAAAAGCACCCTTATATGACAGTCGCATATTTTGTGATTGCTTATGTGCTTTATAAGACAGCTTATACTATGATTGCTGTGCCTCATACAGCAATGCTTCCTGAGCTTGCTCCTGAATATAACAAGAGAACACAATATACATCAGTAAGCTATATTTTCAACTCTGTAGGTATGATTCCGTCATATATCATACTTCTTGTGACTCTTTCAATCTTCGGCTTTTCTGATGGACTTAACAGAGATGCAAAAACTCCATTCTTTATTACAGGTATAATTCTTTCATTGGTTTACGCTGTTGCACTTTACGGTACATTCAAGCTTGTAAAAGAGCCAAGCTCACTTGATATGAAGCTTGAGCCACTTGACCTTAAGGCTGCGTTTAAGGAATATTTTGATGTTTTCAAGAGCAGAGCATTCAGACAGTATTTCGGAATCAGCTTTTTCTGGGAAACTGCAAGAAGCTTCTATTCAACAACATATATTTATTACGTAACATTCCTTGCAAATCAGTATAAATTCTATCCGATTTTCAATACCTTTGCAGGTGTGTTTGAATCTCTTGCTTTCCCACTCAACTATGCACTCACTATGAAGCACGGTAAGAAAAAGTGTGGTACAATCGTAACTCCGTTTATGATTTTAGGTCTTGCAATCGGTCTTGTTGTACAGGCAAGTCAGCCAGGCACATCAAAGGCTACATTTATGCTTATACTTATGATTATGGGCGTAATTTTCTATCCGTTTGGTATGAGTGGTATCGGCTTTGTTTGTAACAATGTTTTCCCTGATTTAACTGATGTGGATGAATTGATTACAGGTAGACGTCGTGAGGGCGTTGTATCTACATGCAATACAATGGTTAAACAGGTTACAGGTGGTATAAACACGTTTATCGTAACGCTTATTCTTGGTGGCTTCGGACTTGATACAAACAGTGAGGCAACTGAATTTATTGAACAGCCTGCATCTGCAATTGTTGGTATCCGTCTTTGCGTTGCGTTGATTCCAATGATTAGTGCATTGATTTCATACGTTCTTTTGAGAAAATTTGAAATGACAAAGGATGACCACACAATGATTCGTGCTGCAGTTGCCACAAAGCATAAATATGGCAGTGTAACACTTACAGCCGAAGAAAGAAAACGCTGTGAAATCCTTTCAGGACAAAAGCTTGAAAGCACATGGCTCGGCAAGGATAATGACGAAAGTCAGGGTCATACTCTTGATAAAAATGAGAATGGTGAATATATTATCCTTATTGAAAAAGAATTAGAGAAAAAACGACTTATGGAAGAGGTGAAATAAATGGAAAAAATCAATATTAATCAGACTGCACCAACTGTAAAAAGAAGTAAATTGTTTGACGTATTCTTCTATTTTGTGCAGTGGACATGGGGACTTTCTGTAAATATCATGGGTGGTATTGCATACCTTATATGTACCAAGGTTTTGGGATATAAGCATCAGAAATTCGGATATGCAAATATTGTTTATATGCCTTGGAAACAGGGTGGACTTTCAATGGGCTTATTTATCTTTATCCGTGAAGAAAAAGAGAAAAAAGAGTGGCTCTATAATTGCAGAATTCATGAATATGGTCACACTTGGCAGTGCCTTTTGTTGGGCCCACTTTATTACCCTGTTGTTGCAATTCCATCTATGATTTGGTGTAATTGCTTTGCGAAATATCGTGAAAAGAATAATATTTCATACTATAAGCTTTATTGCGAAAGCTGGGCAAACAGCTGGGGTGAAAAATTCTCACATATGAAGCGTGTTGTTAAGTAGAGCCAATTATTGACAAACAGTGAAAAATGTGTAATAATATGTATTGACTAATTTTATATTTACAGAAAGAGGCGATTTTGATGAAAAGATATTTTTCATTATTTTTAGCGTTAGTAATGTTAGTTACTGCAATTCCTTTTGCAGCGATAACAGCTTCTGCTGCTGACGTGTTAAAGGGCGACGTTGATGGTAATGGACAGGTAACTGCAATTGACGCTCGTTATGTTTTGCGCCATGTTGCAGGACTTTTAGAGGGCGAAGACGCTCTTGATGAAAGAGCACTTGCTGCAGCTGATATGGATAAGGACGATGCTGTTACTGCACAGGATGCTCGTCGTATTCTCAGACAGGTTGCAGGACTTTCAAACGGTATCTATGATGTTGACACAAACACAACAAACGATATCCTTAATTTATTCGGATATAAGTATGACAAGGAGCAGGACATCTATTACACAGACGTTGAAGCTTGGCAGCGTGAATTCGGTTTCACAGACATTTATGACGATGCTGCTGCATACGGAACAATGCTTTATACTACACTTAAGTGTGACTTCGAATACAACGGTCTTCTTTGGAGACTTCAGTGGTGGAAGGGTCAGTATGGTGTTCTTGAAGGTGCAGAATTAGGTGTTTATACAAAGAAACCTGAAAATGTTGACTCTGCTTTCTATAGATGTGCTGAGGATGAAAACCTTCTTGAAATGTATTTTGAATACTATCCAACAACATCTGACTACAACGCTGGCAGACCACTCTTCACAAGATATGAACAGGAGCACTGGTGGATTACAGGCTTCAAGTTTGGTTATTGTGACCCAACAAGAAACGTTGTTAAGGCAGTTCTTATTGCTAAAGATAAGAAAATGGCAGACGGTATTGAAGCAGGTCTTCAGAATCTTACAGGCAAGAACAATCAGCCATCAGGCGAAGGCTTTGTTGAATATAGACCTTGGGATCAATACGACGATGTATATAACTTCTATGTAAGAAGTACATTACCTGATGACAGAGTTAAGTTTGAAGTTACTTGGGTTGACGCAGGTTACACAAACTTCTAATTTCTGAAATTAAATACTGTTGAAGCAGTGAGGAGTTTTTCTCACTGCTTTTTAATTGCATAAAAAAGGAGGTGATTTCTCACCTCCAATATTGTTATGTTGAATTTTAATTAAAGCTTTGAATAACCGTGACAATTGATAAGTGCATCAAGCTTTTTGCCTTCCTTACAAAGAGGACATTCATAAGAAGGGACGCTGAAATAGTCAGGTAAATCGTTTGGGTTGAATGCAGAATTAACTTCATATCCTTCACAATTCTTTGATGTTGCGAAAATTGAAGCAATACCTGCTACCTCACCGCCATAGTACTTAACAGCTTCAACTGCTGAACGAGCTGTGTTACCGGAAGCTACAGAAACCGCAACAATAAGCACATGCTTACCCTTAATCATAGGAATCATATTATCTCTGAAAATAAGCTGTGAGCCGTTAACCATTTCAGGTGTAACAATATATATTGTCTGATGAGCATTGATATTCACATAATCTGTTTTTGTAAGCTCTTCTGCAACACAAGTGCCGACTACCTCCATACCGTCAAGGCAAAGGATAGTATCAACAAGGCAACTGCTGTATTTGTGATTCTTACATAATTCCTCAGCAATTGCTTTTGCTTCAGAAAGACGGGATTTCTGCGCAGCAACATCAATGTAATAGTTACTATGCGAGCTACTTGTTGCAAAGTGTCCCTTAGCAACACGAAGAGGCAAGTTGTTGTTTTTTGTTTTAATTTTTGTAATAGTTGTTGTAGGCATAGGAATCCTCCTTTAAGTATTATAGTGTTATTGTACAACAATTATTTATGAATTACAATAAAAATTGTTAAAAAAGTAGAGTGATGCTAAATATTTGTAACTATTTAATAAATTTTCGTTAAAATTTTTGTGTAAGCAAATAAATATCACATTTGTTGAAGGTTAATTATCTGTTTTTTATTGATTAAATTGTTATATATGCACAAAAACAAACATAAAATTTTAACAAATCACACATAATAAATGTGGTTGTATTTATAAATCATTTGTGATACAATACATTTAAGGGTATTGTGTCCCGGTATAATTTATTATGGAGGTGACAAGCGTGAAAGCAAAGTTTTCAAAGTTGGCTATCGTTATGAGTGCAGTTCTTGTACTTATGAGCGCTATTCCTGTTGTTGGTATGGCATGTCTCTTCTGTGACGAACCTGTTACTAATGAGGAGGAAACAGTAGTTGTTGTTGACCCTGTTGTTGATCCAGAGCCAATCCCAAACACAGACGCTGTTAAATGATTAGTTATACAGAACACAGATGATGAACCAGCGATTTTGTCGTTGGTTCATTTTTTAGTCACAATGTTCAAAAAAATTATTAAAAAATATTATATACTGTTATAATTTTTAGTTGCAATTTGGAAAATAGTGTGATAAAATATATGCAATGAATATATTGAGTAGTAGTATATTCTTCTGTTGATTGAAATGTTGTTAATACTCATTTTGTGAGTTAGACTATATTTTAAAAGACAAGCTATGTCGAGGAGGTGAAAAGCATGAAAACTAAGTTCACAAAGTTAGCTATCGTTATGAGCGCTGTTCTTGTACTTATGAGTGCTATTCCTGTTGTAGGTATGGCATGTCTCTTCTGTGACGAACCTGTTACTAATGAAGAGGAAACAGTTGTAGTTGTTGACCCAGTTGTTGACCCAGAACCAATCCCAAACACAGACGCTGCTAAATAATTAATTATAAGATAGCAATTGACCAATGATGCTTTGGTATCATTGGTCTTTTTCTTTCGATTGAAAGAGAGTTGATTAGCAATGTTTTTAAATTATATAAAAAAAGCAGAGAAGACACGACATCTTCTCTGCATTTTTTATACCTGCTTATGTTGTTTGCCCGTGTGGTCAATGTAGTAATTATTCTTATAAATCATATCATCAACAGACACAAAGGAATAGCCTTCTGCTGAAAGTGTAGTGAGGATTTTGTCAAGTGATTCGGCTGTGTTATCAACTCCGTTGTGGAATAGTATAATTGAGCCGTTTTCAATGGGTGAGACAACTCTTTCAACGATTTCATCAACAGTAAGTCCACGATAATCAAGGCTGTCTATACTCCATTGTATGGTTTCCATTCCAAAGCTTTTTGCAACCTCAAGGCTTTCATTTGTGTAATCACCTGACGGTGCACGAAGAAGAGTGACTTTGTCGCCTGTTATCTTTTCAAGCTTTTTATTGCAGTTTTCGATTTCTTCCCTTATTTCTTCCCGTGAGCATTTGGAAAACGCCTTGTGTGTATCGGAGTGATTGGCAATTGTGTGACCTGCCTTGTGAAAAGCTTCTACACTTTCAGGGAATTTTTCAGCCCAATCACCAACGATGAAAAATGTTGCAACAGCGTTATACTTTTTCAGTATTTTTATTAATTTTTCTGTATCCTGATTTGTCCAGGCTGCATCAAATGTGATTGCCACTTTCTTTTCATCTGTTTGTACTGAATAAATTGGCAGATTTTTTTGTAAGGATGCAGAGGATACGTATTTACCTGCAATAAGTCCAAGCATTATGACAACTGCTAATAAGATTGACATAATACCCATAATTTTTTGTCCTGAAACAGTTCTCATCCACATAAAAATCCCTCCCATAAAGCCTATGAGAGGGACAAATTATTTTATGAAAATTTTATGCCTGTTTTCTGAGCTCCGCGATTTCGTTAGCAACAAATTCGTCGATAGAAGGCTGTTCCTTCATCTGTTTCTTAAGACCCTTACCAACAACAATATTCATTGTAACGTTAACAAGGAAGAGAACACAACCAACGATAAAGCCGAAGCCAAGGCTACATTCAGTAACGATTCCACCACCGAGTGCTTCACAAGCAGTTGTGAACTGGTTGAAGAATACAGCAGAAACTGCCCAACAAGCAGTAGCAAGAACGTTAAGAACTATATTGAAAACATATTTCATCTTGATACCCGCAATAAGGAGTACGAAGAAATTAAGAACACCAAATACAACTGCAAGGAGCATAAGCACGCAAGCGATAACAACCATTGTTGCTGCTGTTCCTAAAACCTCACCACCCATAAGAGTGATAACACTTCCGATGTCTATCTTCAAAAGATAATTGAGAACGAATGTAAGGAATGAAACTGAATTTTCACTCTGATTAAAAGGAAGATTAAGCTTATAATCATAAAGTGGAAGGAGAAGTGCGATAAGTGGTGCGAAAGTAAGCACAAGACGAGCTATACGAAGCTTTGAACCAACAACTGAAGATTTGAAGTTTCCGAATTTGTAGTGGAATCTTGCAAATGCTGTTTCAGCGAAATCAGCATCATCGCTAAGTCTCTTTTCCCACTGATGGTTTGCAATATTAACACCGCATTTAGGACATTCAGGTTTAACATTCCAAAGTTTAAGAGTATGTCCACACTCAGGACATTTTGCTGCCATAAAATCACTCTTTCATTTATATTTTAAAAAATCTTATAACATTGTACTACATTTATTTCTTTTTTGCAAGTCTTATTACATTCCAGGACAAAGGTTTAAGGTCGGTTGTGAGAGTCTTACCGTCAAACTGTGAATTCTCTACCTTAAATGGCTTAACAGGAGTTGCAATAGCGCTGTTTTCAGCCTTGATATCAAAGCCACTCATTTCAATCTGTTCAATTACTTCAAAGCCTTCAAAATCAAGGAGTGAAACATCGAAAAGAACATTATCCTCCATACTTCTGTTTACAGCAAAGATAGTAAGATTTTCCATATCCTCACTGATTGTAGCAATTGATTCAACGTCAGGAACATCTGTAAATTCCTTTGTATCGTGCTTTGGAGAAATAACTCTTGATTCAAGTGTATATCCACGACCGTAATTTGAAAGGTGCATAAATGGGTAGAAGATTGTCTGCTCCCAACAAGCGCCACCATTTTCAGTCATAATAGGCGCAATAACATTTACAAGCTGTGCAAGGCAACCGATTTTAACTCTGTCAGCATTTTTGAGAAGAGTCATAAGCATAAGAGCAACTAAAAGTGCATCCTCAAAATTATAAATATCCTCAAGCTGATGAGGTGCTGTGCTCCATTTTTCAACGTGAGCACCGTTTGAATGATACCACACATTCCATTCATCAAATGAAAGGTTAATTGTGTGTCTTGAACGCTTCTTTGCCTTTATGTAGTCACAGATGCAAACAACAGACTTGATGAATTCGTCCATCTTCATACTCTTTGCAAGGAATGAAGGTGTGTCATCTGAACGATTATCGAAATAAATGTGAAGTGAAAGGTAGTCAACCTTGTCATAAGCTAAATCAAGAGTTGTTGCTTCCCATTCACCGAAAGTTGGCATATCACGTGCTGAGCTACCGCAAAGAACAGTTTCAATTGAATTGTCTGTCCATTTCATAACCTTTGCAGTTTCTGAGGCTGCTCTGCCGTATTCATAAGCAGTTTTACGGCCAATCTGCCAGTCACCGTCCATCTCGTTACCAAGACACCAGAGCTTGATGTTGTGAGGCTCTTCATAACCGTGTGAACGACGAAGGTCACTCCAATAGCTTCCTGATTTGTGGTTGCAATATTCAACAAGATTTCTTGCTTCCTCAGGACCACGAAGACCGAGGTTAACTGCCATCATAGGCTCTGTATTTGCCTTTTTACACCATGTAGCAAATTCATTTGTGCCAAAGAGATTAGGCTCAGTAACACCCCATGCAAGGTCAAGTTTGCGAGGTCTTTTTTCAACAGGACCAACGCCATCTTCCCAATTATAGCCTGAAACAAAGTTGCCACCGGGATAACGGACAATAGGAACATTAAGCTTTTTAACCTTTTCGATAACGTCCTGTCTGAATCCGTTTTCGTCAGCAGTAGGGTGGTCAGGCTCATAAATACCACCGTAAACAGCACGGCCTAAATGCTCGATAAATGAACCATAAATTCTATCATCAATTTTTGCACTTGTAAATTCGGATACAAGTGACATTTTTGCTTTTTTCATAATGAAATTCTCCTCGGGTTAATTGCTGGTTGTTGAGTCTTCCTCACCTGTTGGCTGAGGTTCTGAAAGGAAGGAGTGAAGCAACTGCTGATTTTCTTCCATATTCATAACAAGACTTGCACCAACGCCTTCAATTGTCTTGTCAGACCAAGTTCCGTCGGCAGGAATCTGATGCTGAACAATAGGGTAGGAATATGCCTTATCCTTAATTGCTGCAAGGCCTAAGCTCATTATCTGATTAGAAGACATATTTGTCTTAATAAGTGGAATGATTGTTTCAGCCAATGCATATAAATCTGTAAGGCTCATTTTAGAAGCTTTTTCAACAATAGCAGTAATAACCTTACGCTGACGCTGTGTTCTGTGGAAGTCAGAGTCAAGGTAACGGATTCTGCTGTACCATAAAGCCTCTTCACCGTTGAGGAGAACATCTTCACCTGCTTCAATTCTTACAGGCACCTTAATGTGACCTGAATGGTATGTATAGTAGCTTTCCTTTTCGGAAACGTCAACGTTGATACCACCGATTGAGTCAACAATAGTTGTGAAAATTTCAAAGTCAACGAGAGCGTAATACTGAATATCAACCTTGAAGTTCATTTCAAGTGTGTCAGAAAGCGTCTGAATACCACCGTAGAAATATGCAGAATTTAATTTTGACCAATAGTTCTTACCTGCGATTTCAACAAACGAGTCACGAAGGAAGGATGTCAATTTAATCTGCTTGTTCTTATTATCGAGAGTTACAAGCATCATTGTGTCAGAACGAGATGCATCGCCGGATTCACGTGCGTCAATACCGACAAGTAAAACATTAATCTGGTCAGGATACTGTGTAAGGTCAGCAGCATCCACAAATGCGTTGTCAGTAAGCTTTTCTTCAGTATCAAATGAAGAAAGGAGGGCGTCGATTTTCTGGTATCCGAAAATGCCAACGCAAGATAACCCTACAATAGTGATACAGAGAATTGCGATAATTGTATTTCTTACAGGGTGTCTTTTCTTTTCCTTGCTTTTGCTTCGTGGGTCACTTGCTAACTCACCGTAAACATCATTTATATTGTCATACTGAATTTCCTGACGACGACGATTTTCCACAGCACTATGGTATTTTACCTTGAAAGCCTCTTCAACCTCTTTGCTGAAATCGTCATCAACAGGAGTGCTCGATGAAATGTCTTCAAAATCATATGCTTTTCCTGAACTTGAAAAAACGTCTTCATACTCTTCGGATTTATTTGCATTACTGAAAATATCTTCAAATTCATTCTTTGAATTTTTAAATTGGTTATCAGCCATTTTAAAGCTCCTTATTTCTTTTATATCCCATATATTCTACAACATAATGCTAAAAATCACAATAATTTTTACAAAAAATTAAAGGAAAAATCAATAATTATTTCTCTACTACTTGAAAGATTAAATAAAAGTATGTATAATTAATACAGTTTTAGTTTTCGTTGACAAAAATGTCAACTGTATTCGGGAGTAGAGACATATGTTAGGTAAGTATGTAAGGGTACGTGTTACCAGACCTATGCACTCGTTTGACAGAGAAAGAAATATTTCTTACAATCTGAATTATGGTAATGTGGAAAGTGGATTGGACCCACATTCACCGGTCAAGGGTGCGTACATTATGGGCGTAACACACAGAGTCCGTGTTTTTGAAGGACGTGTTATTGCTTCAATCAAAAGAAAAGAAACAGGTGAGGTTATCCTCATTGTTGCACCAAAAAGCAAGAGGTATATTATCCATCAGATTGAGGATGCATTAAGCTTTGCTGAGCCTATGGGTAGCTACGATATCACCTGTCTTTATGAAAGCTCATGTGGTGCAATCGTTTACCGTATTATTAACGGTGAAACAAGATTTTTGCTCATAAAGAATAAGAGGAGTGCTAACTGGGGCTTCCCTAAGGGTCACATTGAGCGTGGTGAAAATGAAAAGGAAACTGCTTACCGTGAGGTTCTTGAGGAGGCAGGTATCAGAATCCGTTTTCTTCCTGATTTCCGTTTCCGTTCGGAATATTCAATTCAGGGTAGAATTGAAAAGCAGGTTGTGATTTTCCTTGCAACTACTGATGATACAACAACGAGAATTCAGCAGGAGGAAATTGAGGAATATTTATGGCTTAAGTTTGATAAGGCTATGAATTCTCTCAAATTCCCTAATGATAAGCAGATGCTTCGCAAGGCAAATGATTATCTTATCAATGCAGGTGTAACACAAGCCTGAAGTGAATGTTGAAGTATAGATAAATTAAGCTCTATGGATATACCATAGAGCTTTTTGTTTTGAGTTATTCGATTATCTTATTGTTTTTGATATAAACTCGTGGTACTCGTGGTGTAATCAGGCAACAGAATTCGTAGTTGAAACGGCTTTCTGCGTCTGAAACCTCTTGGACGGTGATTGTTTCGTTACCGTCAGTACCTACAAGAGTTACCTCGTCTGCTATCTGAACATCGGGAAGGTGAGATACATCAATCATAAATTGGTCCATACAAACTCGTCCTAATATTTTACAACGAGTACCCTTAACAAGGACTTCACCTTTATTCGATAAATATCTGGGATAACCGTCACCGTATCCAACAGGGACTGTGGCAATTTTCATTTCCTTGTCAGTAACATAAGTTGAGCCATAGCTTACTGTAAAGCCTTTTTCAACAGTCTTTACAAATGAAATGTGGCTTTTGAACTCCAATGCAGGGAATAGCTTGTAGTCCTTTTTCATTTCATCTGACGGATAAAGTCCGTAAAGCATAATTCCGCAACGGACCATTTCACCTGCATAACCCTCAAGCTCCATAGCAGAAGCGCTGTTATACATATGACGAATCGGAATTTCATATCCGTCATTTATAAGTTTATCGGTAAAATCGAGGAATTTTTTCTTCTGTGAATTTGCAGAAGATTTATCAGCAGAGTCAGCATTTGCAAAATGTGTAAATGCACCCTCTACGAAGATGTTAGGAAGGTCAAAAACAGATTTTATAAGCGCTTCATTGGTTTCATCAGCCTGAAAACCGATTCTGCCCATACCTGTATCAATCTTGATGTGCACCTTAGCAGTTTTGTTAAGCTCCTGTGCCTTT
>CAJGCX010000032.1 GCA_904501895.1 Clostridiaceae bacterium | reverse complement strand
CGTGAATCATATTATTGCTATTAGGTATTCCTTCGATAAGAACACGCATCTTTTGTGCTTTATCTTTTTCAAGATAATCTGAAAGAAAATCAACCCATTCAAGTACCCACTTCTTAAAATCAGGAAGTGCACCTTCTTCAACCTCTATTGAATGAATTTCTTTTAAAGTATCAACAAAGTAAGTAACACTTTGGGTTAAATCTCCAGGATTTGCCCTGATAAGCTTTGTTACAGATGTTGCGTTCAGAAGCTCAGTAAGACTACCGTAGCCGTCACCGATACGCACAATGCCGTAAGGAATAGCTGTATTTACGCCGAGAACGAATGCTCTTCTTGAATTTTCACGTTCCTGCATAATTTCAGGAAGAGCATCACGATTAAAGTATAACTTTACTATTGTTTCATCGTCATAGCGATAAACAGCACCATTAGCACCTTTTGCGATAAATTCACAACCTTCAATGCTGATTCTCGGATATGTTTTTTCAATTTTCATCATTTCGGTAAAACCTGTCATTTCAAAAACGGAGTAAACTTCGGGTGAAACATTGATTATTGCAAGATTTGGCTCTGATTTTCTCAAACGAAGCATTACACGAAGACCTGCACTTGAAATATACTCAAGATTATCGGCATCAAGAACTGTGTGCATACCCTGATTTGCATTTCTTATTGCGTTGATTTTTTCTTCAAATTCATATGCGCTTGTTGCATCTATTTTTCCGTCAATATTTATATATAGAATATCTTTATCAATTCTGCATTCAGGATTTTTCATATTAATAATTCCTTTCAAAAACTATTTTTACAAGTTCGTTATATTCTTGCCAAGCAGGAAAATCCTTAAGCGAAGAAGTTAGTTCAGCAATTGTATGATAGTACCAAAATTGCTGTTCGGGGTCTTTCTGATTAAAAGACTGCCACATATCCTTTCCTTCTTTTTTATAGATTCTGTAAAAGGACCTCATATTTGACAGCTTATCACCAAGCCAGAGCATAAGAATATCTGTATCACCACAGTTTGCAAGCTCTTCAAGGGATTCCTCCTTACGGATTTTCCATGTGTTTTCAGGAGGTAAATCTGCTCGCTTATCCTCTGTTTCTGATTCGACAAGTTCTCTCACTCGTTTTCCGAACTTTTCTTCAATTTCTTTAATAGTGATATCTGTATCTTCAACAACATCATGAAGCAAGGCAGCGGAAATAACGTCCTGATTATTTGTCATTGTTCCTACAATAACAGCAGCTTCAAGTGGATGAAGAATATATGGTGTTTTGTCTTTTTTTCTCACCATACCATCGTGAGCCTTGGCAGCATATTCAATTGCTTTTGTTACTTTATCCATCATTTTATCACCAGAATATCCGCAAAGCCTGTCATTTCAAGAATATCCATGACATCTTCACTGACGTTGATAAGCTCCATACTGCCTTGTGCATTCATCTTTTTCTGTGTGCCAAGAAGAACTCTGAGTCCTGCACTTGAAATATAGTTGATTCCACCGAAATCAAGAACAAGATTTTCAAGGGCTTCACCTTCGTTATTTATAACCTGTTCAAGTTCGGGAGCAGTTACTGTATCTAATCTTCCCTCAAGTTTAAATATGGTTGAATTATCAACCTTTTCAATATTTATGTTCATAAATCGCTCTCCTTTATATTTTCTTTGTCATAGTCAGAATGTTTTGACTGTTTTCATAAGAATAGGAAACTGTATCCATAGTTTTCTTTGTGATGAAAATACCTAATCCACCAATTTCTCTGTCGTCAGCTGAAAGAGTGATATCGGGCTCAGCCTTTTCAAGAGGATTAAACGGAATACCGTTATCCTTTATAACAAGGGTCATAATTCTTTCATTTTCATTAAATCCAAATGAAAGAGATGCATTTCCGTTTCCGTCTCCGTATGCATAGTTTGCAATGTTGATGAATATTTCTTCAACTGCAACACAGATTGCCATAGAGTTTTTCATCGGACATTCAAAACTTTCAAGGCATTCTTCTGTAAAAGTCATAACATCGGATAGGGAATCTTTTGTTGCTGAAAAGATTTTTTCTTTCACAGGTGTGCCTTCTTTCTTTTTATAGTCAAAAACAAGCATTGTAATATCATCAAACTGAGGAGCTTCACCAACAAAGAGGTCAATATCCTTTTTGAGTCCTGAAAGCAATTCTTCAGCTTTCAGATTTTTGTTTTTATTGATATAAGACTGTAATCTATCTTCACCGTATAAAGCTTCGTTTTTATCGGTAGCTTCAGTTACACCGTCAGTATAAAGGAATATTTTGTCACCCTTATTAAGAGTGATTTCGTTTTCTCTGTACATTATTCCCTCCATACCTGCAAGTACGAATCCCGGTCGGCTTTTCAGATATTCACATTCACCATCAGCATGAACTATGAGTGGGGGATTATGACCTGCATTTGCAAAGGTGAGTTTTCCTGTTGAAAGGTCGAATTTACCTATCCATGCCGTAACAAACATATCTGATTCATTATTTTCACAGAGCTTTTCGTTCGCAAGAGTGAAAATTTCATTAACAGAAAGTCCTCTTTCTGATAGGTCCTTGATAATTGTTTTTGCTTTCATCATAAACATTGCGGCAGGAATTCCTTTACCCGAAACATCGGCAGCAAGGAAAAAGACTGTGTTATCGTCAAATGAATAGAAATCATAGAAATCTCCACCGACTTCTTTTGCTGCTATCATTTTAGCAAAAACTGAATAGCATTCTGTATCAGGGAAATCTGAAGGCAGAGCAGAAAGCTGAATCTGTTTTGCGTATTCAAGCTCCTTATCTATTCTTGCAGCAGCCTCGGCTATATACTTTTTGAGTGTTGAAACAGTAGAGTTTATATCATCCGAAAGTGAAGAAAATTCAGCATTTGTACGGACATTAACTTTTACGTTGAGATTACCACCTGTAATTTCGGAAAGCGTTCCATTGACTTTCTGAAGATTGTTGATGATAACCTTTTTTATTAGGAAGTAAATAAATATAAACAGAGCAGCAAAAATCAGAATCAGCATAAAAATACTTGTATAAAGAGATGCATCTCTCATAAGCATCGCTTCAGCAAAAGGCATTGCAGCGATTATACAATAACCTTCAACAAAAGTGAATGCATAGATATACTCTTCACTGAAATTAGTTTCTTCATTAATTATGTTTGTTCTGTAAAGCTGAGTTGCAGTTTTGCCTTCAAGCATTACCTCATCAGGAATAATTCCAATAGTTGAAATATGCTTTCCGTTTCTTTCCGTATGAGTCACAAGATTTAATTCTTCGTCACAAACAGCAACGAAACCCGTGCTTCCGACATGGCGGTTTTTAGTAACATCAATAACAAAATCGTCAAGCATATTGTGGAATCGGTCTGCATCATAGCCAACCTGAATAAACCCACCGTGCGAGAGGCTGACACCTGCATATTTTCTCATTGTTACGCCGTCAATACCTTGGGGACTGTATAACTGTACGAACTCTGTTTCATCGCCCGTAAGCACCATGAATTCTTTTGACTGCTCTGTACTGTTCATATCGAATGTACCAATAAGCTCATCTAAGGTTGAATTAATAACTATTCCTTGGGAATCAACAATGTTGATTTCGGTAACATTGTATTTTATCGCAAGTTTATCAAGCGATACAGCTTTGTTGTTTTCATATTCTGAGCGGATATTTTCGGTTATGTTCAAAAGTGTTTCGTTGGATTTACCCCTGACATCGGTGATGACATCTGTCATGGCTGATGTGAAAACTTCTCTTGTTTCAATTTCAGCCATTCCACTTTGGAGAAAATATGTAAATAAACTTGTTACCACACAGGCGATAACAATAAGTACAAGCAGTCTGCGCTGAAAGGTCTGAGAGATCTGTTCGTTCTTTTTTTTACCTTTTTTTATGTCTCTGTTCAAAAAAGAAACAACCAGAAGAGAAATTCCGACCGCTGCCGAATTTCCGATTATCATAGGAAGTGTTGCACCTTTTACAAATTCAAAAGCATATGAAGAATCGTTCATATTCGTGAAGAAAATCATAAGCATATGAAGAACTTCGCAAACAACCGTTATGAAAACACCGTAGCTCCATGTAGGCTTTTTATTATCAAACATAAATCTTCTAAGAACTGCTGCAATAAAACCTGCAAGCATGGTTGAAAGAGTACAGGCTATTCGTGTATATACTCCGCCACCCCAATAAACTGAGAAGAAACGATATAAGCCACCGATAACACCGGAGACTATACCTGCAGGGCCTCCAAAAATAAAACCTGCACAGAGAGGTGCTGCATCACGTACGTTTGCAACAGTGCCAAGTAATTCAACACCGTAACTTGATGCAAAAGCAGATAATCCACCGAAAACAACACCGATTAAAATCTGTTTTAAGATGTAATTGAGTTTTTTGAAACCAGTCTTTTTCTCAAGCAAATAAAAAACAGTAACAAAAACACAGTTCAGAAAAATCGGAACTAAAAGTTTCATTTTTATTCCCCTTTATTGTGTGATTAATGCATAGAGAGTTTTGGCTAAATCCCAGACACTGCTACCAACTGCGTTGAGAAGAATAATGATGAGAATATATATCAAAACACTTCCGGGACTGATTGCATTCCGTGAAATGTTGAAATAGAAATTAAAATGTCCTTTTAGGTTTATTTCACGGTTTTGCTGCCATTGATATGTAACAATGTTTTCGTTATTGAATGATGGCGGAAGAAAGTTTTTGTATAGCTCTTCTTCAAGTCTTCTGATTTTGTAGCAAGCAACATCGTTGATTTCATAGTCATCAGCTATTGAAATAGTTACAACTGCTTTTTTGAGCTTTTGTCTGTGGAAAGCACCAACACTGTTGATTTCTTTCGGA
The DNA here is from genome assembly GCA_904501895.1 of Clostridiaceae bacterium. Classification (GTDB taxonomy): domain Bacteria; phylum Bacillota; class Clostridia; order Oscillospirales; family Acutalibacteraceae; genus Fimenecus. The sequence continues at coordinate 10,496 of CAJGCX010000032.1, read as the reverse complement.
AGCAGTCTTGCTTCGTTGATTCTTACAGAATAACAGTAACTCTCTGAAACAATGGGAGACATAATCATATCTCTGATTCGGGTCAAAAAGTTGCCGACTTTTGTACGCTGCTTAAAAACTTCTGTAATGGATTTATGCGGTATGCGGAACATAAAATAAACTTCATCGTTATCCAGATAATCAAATATTTCTTCAAACGATATATTCATCAGAGTTCCTTTTGAAACAGATTTAAGACTATAATTAACAGAGGATATATGAACTATATCAACTGTTTTGCCGTTATAAGCAATTTCGGATGTAACATTATTTTTTTTATAATCCACAACACACATGCTACTAAAAATCGCTCTTGAAAGATTTTCGTTTTCAAAACTGAGAGAAACATCTTCAAATTCACTTTTATCAATAGCAAACGGAAAATACATATTGAGTGATTTGGTTTCCTTTATACCTCTGATATGAATAGCCACATCCATATAGCTAATTCCTTTGGGATTAAGCCAATTATTAAGATATATTGTGCTGGTATCGTCACCATCTACCCAGAATGCCCAACCGTCATCAGCAAAAAATTTATTTTTCTTGCCCAAAATCATCACATCTTTTCGTTTGAAAATTTAGCGTTACTATATTCAATTAAAATTTCATTTAAAAATACATTATAACATATCAAATATTATAAAATAAATAGATTTTATAAATTTTTTGCAGTTTGACGAAATTAAGATAAAAAATACGAGTGACCGTTAAGCCACTCGTATTAGTTTGTTTATCAAAATAGGGGATTAGTTGAAGTATCTCTTAAGAAGACCCTCAAATGCCTTACCGTGTCTTGCCTCGTCACGAGCCATTTCGTGAACTGTGTCGTGGATAGCATCGAGACCCTGTTCCTTTGCACGTTTTGCAAGGTCGAATTTACCAGCTGTTGCGCCGTTTTCAGCGTCTACTCTCATTTCAAGATTCTTCTTTGTGCTGTCTGTTACAACTTCGCCAAGAAGCTCTGCGAATTTAGCAGCGTGTTCTGCTTCCTCCCAAGCAGCCTTTTCCCAATAGAGACCGATTTCAGGATAGCCTTCACGGTGAGCAACTCTTGCCATTGCAAGGTACATACCAACCTCTGAGCATTCACCTTCAAAGTTTGCTCTTAAATCCATAATGATATCTTCAGAAACACCCTTAGCAACGCCTACAACGTGTTCTGCAGCCCAAGTTCTTTCATCTTCCTTGATTTCATTGAACTTGTCAGCAGGAACTTTACACTGTGGGCATCTTTCAGGAGCAGAATCTCCTTCGTGAACATAACCGCAAACTGAACATACAAACTTTTTCATATTTTTTCCTCCAAAAATAATTTATTAATTTATTTTATTGCAGTTTTTACAATGACCAAAAGCCATTAAACTGTAATTAACAATACTATGAACAATCTCATCTGAAAAGGTGAGTGTATCTAAATTAAATGACATTAAGTCGTAAACATTTCCACAGGTTATACATTTAAAATGAGCATGTGGATTAACATTTCCGTCAAAGCGGTCTGTAGCACCGTCGGGAATTCTCAGAACTTGTCCGTTTTCTTCAAGCTGAGAAAGGTTGCGATAAAGTGTGCCAAGACTCAAATTCGGAATTTGCTCACGAACTGCAAGATACAACTCCATAGCAGTAGGGTGGTCGTAGCGAGAACACAACTCGTTGATTATTGCATCTCGTTGCTTACTCTTTCTCTCAATCGCCATTTAATCACCTCACTATCAGTAATGATTATCATTATTATATCATACAAATTACATTTGTCAATAGTTTTTGTAAAAAAATCTTAAAAATTTATTTTACAAAATTTGAGGCTATCTATGTAGCTTATAATGTGCACGTAGGAACCGAACTCCTGTTCTGTCTGTAATTCTACAAGCAACTACGACGGACAGACGGGGAAATCTATCACAACGCGATGTCTCCTACAAATTATAATTTATTATCTTTCCAGTTTTAAACTTATTTATATTACTGTAAATAATTAACAAATGTGGATAACTTGACGATTATACAATTTTTTGATAAAATATTGTCAAATTAGCTTTAAGGAAGTGAAATAGTGAGTAATAAATCATTTAGAAGTATTATTTCCATTTTATTGGTAATCTCAATATTATTTTCTTCTTCATTAATATTTTCAGTTTCTGCTGAATCAAAACAGGGTTATATTACCAACGACGATGTAAAAGTTAGAAAGACTCCTACAACTCTTGAGGATAATGAAATTAAGGTCAATGGTATGAATCTTCTTTTAGATACAAATCATAAAGTTACTATCCTCGAAACAGTTGATAGTAATGGCGATGAGAATTATCCTAAATGGTGTCATATAGAATTTAAATATAATGGTAAACAGTATGATGGTTATGTTGCAGCTAATTTTGTTACTGAAAAAGTTCAATCTGACACTCCAGGCGTAGTGTTGGATGGAGTTCCTGAAATATACAAGGATTACATAAAAGAGGTTGCTAATGCACATCCTGACTGGAAATTTGTATTTTATGATACAGGACTTGAATGGTCGAGCCTTTTCTCAAAGGATGCACAGGGGTTTATTGGCAGAAGTCTTATTGAAAAAAACTTCCCTATTTCTTATCGTTCAACAGAACCTGGTGCATACAAATGGAAAACTGATGAGTTTATTGCTTTGGATGCAGGACGATGGTATCAGGCTAATACTGAAACAATTGCATATTATATGGACCCAAGAAATTTCTTTGATGAAGAAAGCATCTTTATGTTTGAGTTGCTTAAGTATGATGAGAAAAATCACAACTTGAAGGGTGTTCAGTCTATTTTATCTCATTCCTTTATGGCAAATAAAACCATTATAAATAATGAGAATGAGTCTGTTTCATATGCTCAGGCTTATATAGATGCTGCTATTATGTCGGGAGTTAGTCCATATCATCTTGCAGCACGTTCACTTCAGGAGGTAGGCTCAGCAGGTAGTGATTCTGTAAGTGGCAAATCCGGATACTATAATTACTATAATATAGGTGCAACCAGTGGTAGTGACCCTGTTGCTAATGGATTAAAATTCGCAGCTACCACAGATGACCGATATATGCTTCCTTGGAATACACCTTATAAGGCTATTGTAGGCGGTGCAATCTGGATAGGTAAGGGATATATTGATAAGGGTCAGGATACATTGTATTATCAGAAATTCAATGTTGTGAATCAGGTGTGGACACACCAGTATATGACCAATATAATGGCGCCTTACCAGGAATCGGAAGACATCTATAAGTCATATAGAGAGTTGGAAATTCTTGAAACTCCTTATGTTTTTGTTATTCCTTATTATAAAAATATGCCGACAAAGGCTTGCCAATTACCGAAAAAAAGTAACGGTAGTCCTAATAACTGGTTAAGTTCGCTTTCTGTTGAAGGATACGAATTTAGCTTTGACGGAAACAAGACAAGCGGTTATTCAATTGAAGTTCCTGAATCAGTTTCTTCAGTGAATATTACCGCTAAGGCTATTAGTTCCAAGGCTAAAATTCAAGGAACAGGAAAAGTAAATTTGAATGCCGGCAAGAACAATGTCAAGATAGTTGTAACTGCAGAAAACGGTAATACAAAAACATATAATCTTGAAATTGTAAGAAGTTCAACAAATGTTGTTCCGCTAAAGGGCATTACACTTGATAAGACTGAACTTACAATGTTTAATGGTGAAACAAAGCAGTTAACAGTTAAGTACAATCCTTCAAATACAACAGATAATAAAGCTGTAAAATGGACTTCATCAGATAAATCTATTGCAACAGTTGACGAAAATGGTAAGGTTGTTGCTATTGGAAAGGGTACAGCAACAATTACTGCAACTGTTGGTAAGTTTACTGCAACATGTAAGGTGACCGTTTCTAATAAGGTTGTTGTTGGTGATATCGATGCTGACGGTTCAGTCACAATTTCAGATGCTCTTATGATTTTTAAATATAAGAGTGGTGAAATCAAGCTTTCCGAAACAGCCCTTAAAGCTGCTGATACAGATAAAAACGGCAAGGTTGAGCTCGCAGATGCATTGAGAATATTCAAATTCAAAAGTGGTGAAATTGAAAAATTATAACCATAAATAATGTATGACAGAGTCGGGATTTTTATCCTGACCCTGTCTTTTTATCTATTTAAGGTGTTAATTGTCACTGTTTCGACTTTGTTGTACATAATGTTGAAAAACATCGATATTTTTTTGTGCAACTATACAATAAATATGAATTTTTAGTAAATATCATTACAAACACAATATTTTGTGGTATAATGTACCCAACAATGACTATTGTGTGTTATTGTGACTATTTTTAGATAAATATTGTTAATTTATTACATAAAGGTTAAGGTGCATATTGTGATTGAATTCAAACATGTTTCAAAAACTTATGATAATGGTACAAATGCCCTTCGTGATGTTTCCATTACTATTAATGATGGTGAATTTGTCTTTATAGTTGGTTCATCCGGTGCAGGTAAGAGTACGTTTCTTAAAATCATTATGCGTGAACAGGTTGCTAGTAGTGGCTCTGTTATCATCAATGATTACGATTTGAACAAAATTAAAAAGAGAGATATTCCAAAGTTCCGTAGAACAATGGGTATTGTTTTCCAGGATTTCCGTCTTATCCCAACAATGACAGTTTATGATAACGTAGCGTTTGCTATGCGTGTAATCGGTGCAAAGGAAAAGGATATCAGAAAACGTGTTCCTTATGTCTTAAGCCTTGTTGGTCTTACATCAAAGGCCAGACAGTTACCTACACAGCTTTCCGGTGGTGAACAGCAGAGAGTAGCACTTGCACGTGCTCTCGTTAATAATGCCGGTATTATTATTGCTGACGAGCCTACAGGTAATATTGACCCTGAGATGTCTTATGAAATCGTTGATTTGCTTAATCATATCAATGCTAATGGCACAACTGTTGTTATGGTTACTCATGAGCACGACCTTGTTCGTCGTTTTAACCATCGTGTTATTACAATTGGGCAGGGTGAGGTTATTTCTGATACAGGTGTTAAACAGGTTGAAGAAGTGGCTGAGGTTGCTCAGGATGAATCTATCGTATACGAAACACAGGCAGAGCTTAAGGAAGCTGTTGCGCAGGAGTTACAAGATAAGGTTGACCAGATGCGTGATGAGGTGCTTGTTTCTCTTGTTGAGCTTGATGATGAGGATAATACATCTCCATCATTCTATGCTCAGCCAAACAGCGATAAAGAACTTGAGGATTTTATGAAATCTTATGGTGTTGAGGACGTAGAATTGTCACCTGAGGATGTTATTGCAGAAATCGAAGCGAAGAAGGATGGAGGTGACGCTCAATGAAAGGTTCAAGTTTAGGTTATCTTACAAAAGAAGGCTTTCGTAATGTCTGGGTAAACAGACTTATGTCATTGGCGTCAGTTACTGTTCTTATGGCTTGTCTTGTAATTATAGGCCTCGGTGCAATGCTTTTCTTTAATATTAATGCATTGCTCGATACAATCGAAAGTCAGAATGTTATTATGGTCTATATTGAGGACGGAACAACTGATGAACAGATTGATGATTTGAATAAGAATATTTACGCTTTGGGGAATGTTGATGATTGTATTTTCGTTTCTAAAGAAGAGGCGTTTGAAAATAGTAAAAAGGAGTTAGGTGAAGACTCTGCACTCCTTGAGGGTATGGAAAATCCTATGCCTGATGCTTATAAGGTTGTCGTTTCTGATATGACACTTTTCAAGCAGACGGTAAATGGTCTTAAGGGACTTGAGCATATTGAAAATGTTCGTGAAAATAGCGATGTTGCTGATAAACTTATTGATATACGACATGCTGTTACAATTGTAATTGCAGGTATGGTGCTTCTTCTCTTTATAGTTTCACTTTTCATTATTGCAAATACAATTCGTATTACAATGTTCTCTCGTCGTCTTGAAATCAGTATTATGAAGGCTGTTGGTGCTACAAATTGGTTTATCCGTTGGCCATTTATGATTGAAGGTATTATAATTGGTATTATTTCGAGTGCTGTATCATTTGGCGTGCTTGCAGGGCTTTATTATGGTATATCATATATTTTCCAGGATATGCTTAATTTGTTCCAGCCTGTTGCTTTTGGTCAGTATGCAGGATATATCTTCTTGCTTTTTGCTGTAATCGGTATGTTTACAGGTTCTGTAGGAAGCTTGTTCTCGATGGGCAAATATCTTAAAGAGCAAGGGAGCGTTATAAGTGAAAATTAGTACTAGAATTTTTTCTGTTATAATGGCTATGGTACTCCTATTTACTGCAATTCCTTTTTCTGCATCTGCTAGAACTTTAGCTGAAATAGAAGCTGATATTGATAAGTATGAGCAGGGAAAGTTAGACAGCGATGAAGGTCAGGCAAATGCTAAGGAAAGACTTAAGCTTTATCAGGAACAAAGCCGTGTTATCGACCAGAAAATTATGCTTCTTGAAAAAGAAATAGCACCTTTAAGAAAAAAGGTGAACGAGTTAACTGCTCAGATTAAAGAGTTTGAAGCTCGTATTAAAACTCTTGAAACAGAGATGACAGAAATCTCTAAGCAGATGGAAGAACAAAAGATTGAGATTAAGGACACTCAGGAGCTTCTTAAAAAGCGTATGAGGGCTACATATATGGCTGGAGAAACATCAGAGCTTGAGATATTCTTAAGTGCAACTGATTTTTCTGATTTCCTTGCCAGAAGTGAATTTCTTCGTCAGATTGCAAAGCATGACACAGATATTATAAAGAGTCTTGAAAAGCAGATTGAAAAGCTTAACGAAATGTATGAGTCTTTAGATGATAAGCGTTCTGAGATTGATGAAAAGAAGAAGCTTGTTGAAGCTGACCGTGCAGAGGTTCAGGCTGAAAAAGCTGTCCTTGATGTTAAGATGGACGAGCTCGAAGCAGCGCAGGCAAAGAATGAAGAGAATATAAGAAAGCAGAATAAGATTATTGCTGGCTTCAAGGAAGACAGCGCTTACTATCAGCAGATGATTGACCAGGCTGAGCGTGAAAAGGCTGAATTTGCTGCACAACTTGATAAGGAAATCGCTAACAACGGTTCATCAGGTAATGGTGTTGTTAATAATGGAACAGTAAATCACAACTTCCGTGTATCATCAAAGGGCCTTATTTGTCCTATTCAGGAATCGACAGTTTACTATTCTGCAGATTTCGCTTCTCACTCATCACGAGGCACCGCTTCTGTTGACTTTTGTTCACCTAAAAACAGAGTAATTAACGGTAAAACATATTACACAACCAAGGGTGCGAAGTTCTATGCTGTAGCGTCAGGTACAGTTACAAAATCAGCATACCTTGCATCTACAAATGGTCATTACATCAACATTGACCATGGTAATGGTCTCAGCACTCTCGGTGCTCATCTTGATGCGCGTTATGTAAGTGTTGGCGATAAGGTTGTTCAGGGTCAGGTAATCGGTCTTGTTGGTAATACAGGTAACTGTTGGCCACGACCAACTGATGCAAATCCTGTTGCTGGCTCACATCTTCATTTTGAAGTTCGTCTTAACGGTAACAGAGTTAATCCGGAATTATATTTACCTTCACCACTTGTATAAATTTTGAATAGGATGATGTCCTTTGAATAAAAAAATTCCATTAGGTCTTGCTATATCCTGTATTTTTCTTGCTGTTGCATTTTCAGTATCTATCACAATGATGGTTTCAATGAAAATATACAATGGTATGATTAAGGATGTTTCTCAACGTTCAGGTATTCATGCAACTGTTTCTGATATTGATGAAATAGTTCGTAAAAACTATTTTGGCGAAATTAATGAAACACTTCTCAAAACAATGGTATCAAATGGTTATGCTGAGGGTATTGGTGACCGATACAGCCGATATATGACTGCAAATGAATACGCCGATTACAAGGAAGAAGAAAAAGGTAACAAGGGTGGTATTGGTGTTATTGCTGTATATGACAGTATGAATAACAATATCTATGTTTCCGAGGTTTCTGAAAATTCTCCTGCTCAGCTTCAGGGTATAAAGAAGGGTGATGTGATTACTGCAGTTGATTCTGTAAAGGTTACATCATCGAACTACGAGGAGCTTTTAGAAAGTCTTAACGGTGAAAAGCTTACTAATGTTCAGGTTACTTTTACTCACGATGGTAAGAGCAATACTGTTTCCGTTGCAAGAGGATATTCAGCACAAACAGTTTATTACAGTATCGATAATAATATTGGATATATAAAAATTACTGCATTTTACAGCACAACTGTTGACCAATTACAGGAAGCATTAGATTATATGAACGCAAAGAATGTTTCTTCAGTAATTTTCGATGTAAGAAACAATGATACAGGTCTTATATCTGATGTTGTTAAGTGTATTGACCTGCTTGTTCCTGTCGCAACTGAAGGTACAAATGCTATTGCTACTGCGATTGATAAGGAAGGGAAAATTATCGAAACATTCACTTCTGACTCAACAAGTGTAGGTTTTGGTGTTGTTGTCCTTGTGAATTCAAATACATCAGGTGCTGCTGAGCTTTTTGCATGTGACCTTCGTGATTTTGGTATGGCACAGCTTGTTGGCGATAAGACTGCAGGTAATGGTACAATGCAGAAGATTTTTGAGTTGAATGACGGTAGTGCTGTTTTGCTTACTGTTGCGAGAATGGTGCCTTATAAGAGCGAAAGCTATAATGGTATTGGAATTGAGCCTGACCATAAGGTTGAGCTTACTGCTGAGCAGTTTTCAAGACTTCCAATGCTTTCACTTCAGGAAGACCCACAGTATAAAAAGGCAATGAGCCTTTTGGGTAACTAAATATTTCACAATCCCTTTGCATAATATAATGCGGAGGGATTTTTATGTTTTGTGTATTAAGTGTGAGAAAGAGAAATAGTACGCCTATTGAAAAAATATTCGGTAGATTTATGACGGATGATTATTCTGTAAAAACAATCCCTGTGTATAAGGGTGCACCATTTTTTAATCTTGTTATTACAACTAGTAAAAAGGAGATAAATTGGGAAAATGTAATATTTGCTGTCGGAAGATGCGCATCAAGACTTGTTTTGAATGAAAATATAGTCATTCCTGAAAATTCAAATATTGGTACATTTAAAAGTGATACATTATATAAAAAGATGTTAAATAACACGTTTTTGAAGATTCTTGAAAATAATCATTCCAGACTTCATAGAATTTCTGTAATAGATGAAAATGCTGAAAACATTGATTTCACTAAAAATGTTTCGCAATATGCTACCACTCTTAATATTTGCACATTTAATAAAGAGAAATATATTTCAGTTTGTGATGAAATTACTGAAGCAACGGGAATATGTCCTGTGCTTAAAAATGACTGTACAGATAGCGAAATAAAAATAAATACTGATATTGGTGCAATGATAATTTGTCAGGAAGCTGGAAATATTAATATATCTGCAGGTGCTGATTTCGTTGTACCTTCTGTTTATGAAAATCTATTACCACGTGGAGTCAGAAAATATGATTTTTACTCTGCACTATATGAATTGTGCGGTGTATTCTCAATTGGAGAGGGGATTTTCAACACAATTACTGTAAATAATGAAAAAAAGAATGTTCATGAGGTTCATTTCTCTTGACAGAATTGGAAATATTTAATATAATGTTCTTTAATTGGGGCAGTGCGACTGCTTGTTTCGTTTTGCCCAAAATCCGAATAATAAGGAGTTTTTAAAATGGCAGAAACATTACTTACATTAGAAGGTCTTAAGGAACTTGAGGCTGAGCTTGAACAATTAAAGGTTGAGGGCAGAAAAGAAGCTGCTGAAAAAATCAAGCTTGCAAAGAGCTTTGGTGACTTGTCAGAAAACAGTGAATATGACGAGGCTATGAATGACCAGGCTAAGCTTGAAGCTCGTATCGGCGAAATCGAACATATCCTCAAAACTGCAAAGGTTCTTGACGTTGATGCACTCAGCAATGAAAATGTTCACATCGGTTCAGTTGTTAAGCTTACAGATAAGAAGAAAAAGACATACACATATACAATTGTTGGCTTTGCTCAGGCTGACCCAGCTGCAGGTAAGATTTCAGACGAATCTCCTGTTGGCAAGGCTCTTATCGGTCACAAAAAAGGTGACAAAGTAACTGTTGAAGTACCAAATGGTACACTTGAATTCAAAATTGTAGAAATCACAAGATAAGGTGAATTAATATGGCAGAAAATATTAAGCAGAATCAGCCTGAACTTGATTTAGGCGAACAGCAGAGAATTCGTCAGGAAAAGCTTAAGGCTTTACAGGAAGAGGGCAAGGACCCTTTTGTAATCACAAAATATGACCAGACACATCACAGTGCTGATGTTAAGGATAACTTTGATGAGCTTGAGGGTAAGGTTGTACGTGTTGCAGGTCGTATGATGTCAAAGCGTGTTATGGGTAAGGCATCATTCTGTAACATTCAGGACCTTAAGGGCAACATTCAGTCTTATGT
>CAJGCX010000031.1 GCA_904501895.1 Clostridiaceae bacterium | reverse complement strand
TTCTACGGTACAGGTAGAAGAAAGAAATCAGTAGCTCGTGTACGTGTATATGCAGGTACAGGCAAAATCACAATCAACGACAGAGATATCGACGATTATTTCGGTCTTGAAACACTTAAACTCATCGTTCGTCAGCCTCTTGCTCTTACAGGAACAGCTGATAAGTTCGATATCGTATGCCGTGTAAACGGTGGTGGCGTTACAGGTCAGGCTGGTGCTATCCGTCACGGTCTTTCACGTGCTCTCCTCGAGTACGATGCAAACCTTCGTCCAGCTCTCAAGAAGGCAGGTTTCTTAACAAGAGACCCAAGAATGAAGGAAAGAAAGAAGTACGGTCTCAAGGGCGCTCGTCGTGCACCTCAGTTCTCAAAGAGATAAAAGACAGTATTGTATTTTTCAACACTCACCAATTACGGTGGGTGTTGTTTTTTATGTACTATACATTTTATTTTGTCTTTTATCCCTTTTCGGCCTTCGGGCACCTCGGCATAGCACTCGGTGCTCTTCGCTAAAAATAGTCCACTGGACTATTTTCTTAACGCTCAGACTCTCACGAGTTCGAATCTCCTTAGCTTTTAAATAAAATAAAACAGTCACACCGTAGTGTGACTGTTCGTTGTGGTGATCCACCGGAGATTCGAACTCCGGACACCTTGATTAAAAGTCAAGTGCTCTGCCAACTGAGCTAGTGGATCATATATTCCCGATATATTATCGGGATTTTAGTTTTAATTATGCAAAAATCATTACGATAGATGCTACAAGAACGATTACTAAGAATGCTGCAGCAAAAATCTTTGTAAGAAATGCTTTCTTTGCTTCGTCTGTTCTACCCTTGTTCTTACCAAAGAATGATTCAGAAGAACCACCAGAAATGGCACCGAGACCCTGCTCGTTACCTTCCTGTAAGAGAACAAAAAGAACGATTAAAACTGCTAACACAATAAGTGCTACGCCAAAAACAATGTGATACCATGCCATAACGTGCTACCTCCAAACCATGTATATTTCACAGCCTTGATATTCTATCACAAGAGAATGAAAAAAGCAAGTGTTTTTTATAAAAAAGTGGTATTTTTTTAATGAATTTTCATATTTCTTTTGCACATAATACTTTTGCAGACGATAAATGAATTTATTTGCGTTTGTATCTTCGTCTGCACCGACTGTTTTCACACAGTCGGTTTTTATTTTGTTTACAAACCTAATATTTGTTTTTTCTTTGCATCAAATTCTTCTTGCGTAATAACACCATCATCTAAAAGTTTTTTGAATTTTAAAATTTCATCGGCATCAGAAATAGTTTGAACAATTGTGTTTTGATTTTGAGAGTTGTTATTTATAACGTTCTCAATATAGTCTTTAATTTGCAAAGCTACTTTGTTGTCGTTAGTATTTCCAAAGGTAACTGTATTTTCATCATAATTCGCTGCTTGAATACCACCACGACTTTCCAAAGCTCCACCAATACCAAATTGTATGTAGCCTGCTATAAGCCCTGCTTTTTTAATTTGAATACTTTTTATTGATGAAAATGGAATCGTTTTGTCGCCTTTTAAACCATGATTAACAAAGGCGAAAAAGCCTTTTCTTTTAATTTCAACTTTATTTTCATATACATAAAGTTGCCCGTTAATTCCTTTTATTTTATATTTTGCAGTATCCATTTTTCATACCCCTTTAATCATTCTTGTGTACAAAGTTTATTCAGACGGAATTTTTGCATTTTGCGCTTTGCGTTTAAAATGTTAACTGTTCTCCCTGGTCTTCTGCACTGAGTATTGCACCGTTTGCAGGGAGGTTTTTTGTTCTGTAACGGCTTGGCTTTGCAAACTGTCCTTCCTTAAGGTCAGTGACCTCTTCAACTCTGTGACCCTTTTTAAGGCTCATTACAGCAACACCCTGACTATCCTTTGTAGTCTTAGATGAAATTGCACCTGAATTAAAGAGTAAGTATCTGCCGGCAGATGATTTCACAACAAGCTCTTTATCCTCAGTTACATAAACTGCACTTACAAGAGGACTCTTATCTGAATAAGCTTTAATAAGCTTTTTACGATTTGTCTTTGTTTCATAGGCAGAAATATCAACCTTTGCAACCTTACCATTCTGGAAGAAGAAGAGCATATATCCCTTGTATTCCTTCACAACAGCCATAAATGTGGCAGTTTCATCAGGCTCCATCTGAAGCTTTGTAGCAACATAATCACCAAGTACACTTGCCTTTGTATCATCAAATTCTGAGGCTCTTGACTTATAAACCTGACATTTATTAGTAAAGAAAAGAAGTTCAACGCTGTTTGTTGTTTCAACGGTTGCAACGATTTCGTCATTTTCCTTTAATTTATGCTCACCACTCATACGAAGTGACAAAGGAGTAATCTTTTTGAAATAGCCTTCCTTTGTGAAGAAAAGATTAACAGGATAATCAGGGATTTCCTCCAATACATCCTCCATTTCTTCAATTTCCTGAGCATAGATAATTTCAGTTTTTCTGTCCTTACCGTACTTGTCAATAATCTGCTTAAGCTCATTAACGATAATCTTCTTAACTCTTGCCTTGCTTGAAAGGATATCCTCCATATCCTCAATCTGATTTTTGAGGTCATCAATATCCTGAAGTCGTTTAAGAATATATTCACGGTTAAGGTGGCGAAGCTTGATTTCAGCCACATATTCAGCCTGAATTTTATCAATACCGAAGCCAATCATAAGGTTTGGAACAACCTCTGCCTCTTCTTCAGTTTCACGGACAATTTTAATTGCCTTGTCAATATCAAGAAGAATTTTCTGAAGACCTAATAAGAGATGAAGCTTGTCCTTTGCCTTTGTTAAATCGAAATAAACACGACGATTTACACATTCTGTACGGAATGCAATCCACTCGGTAAGAAGCTCTGCAACACCAAGCACCTGTGGCACACCTGCAATAAGCACATTGAAGTTACAAGAGAATGTATCCTCAAGTGTAGTCATTTTATAAAGCTTCTGCATAAGCTTTTCAACATCTGTGCCACGCTTTAAGTCAATTGTGATTTTAAGACCCTTCTTATCTGTCTCGTCACGGATATCGCTGATTTCACGGATAGCATTAGCCTTAACCTTTTCGATAACTTTATCGATAATTGCCTCTGCCGTTGTTGTTGGTGGAATTTCAGTAATATCAATACAGTTGTTAGCCTTATCGTATTCATATTTTGCTCTTACCTTAAAGCCGCCACGACCTGTACGGAAAATTTCGTTTATCTGATTCTGGTCATAAACGATTTTACCGCCACCGATAAAATCAGGTGCTTTTAAAGTTTCTGTAATATCAAAATCCTTATCCTTAATAAGACCGATTGTTGTTTCGCAGATTTCACGAAGATTGAATGAGCAGATTGAAGATGCCATACCAACAGCAATACCTGTGTTTGAGTTTACAAGAATTGATGGGAATGTTACAGGCAAAAGTGTAGGCTCCTGCATTGTAGCATCATAGTTATCAACAAAATCTACGGTATCTTTATCAATATCTCTGAAAAGCTCTGCTGAAATTGCTTCAAGCTTTGCTTCTGTGTATCGAGATGCAGCAAAAGCCATATTCTTTGAATATGCCTTACCAAAGTTACCCTTTGAGTCAACATAAGGATGCAATAAGCTTTCATTACCACGTGAAAGACGCACCATTGTTTCGTAAATAGCAGCATCACCGTGAGGGTTTAACTGCATTGTACGACCGACGATATTTGCAGATTTTACTCTGCTGCCATTGAGAAGTCCCATTTTATACATTGTATAAAGGAGCTTTCTGTGAGAAGGCTTAAGGCCGTCAATTTCAGGAATTGCACGGGAAACGATAACACTCATTGCATAAGGCATAAAGTTTGTTTCAAGTGTTTCTGTTATATTCTGAGTTACAACATCACCTGCACCAATAATATGGGCATTGAGTTGTTCTTCGGTGATTTCAGTTTCAACCGGTTTCTTTTTTCGAGCCATAGTTCTATCTCCTTAATGCATTCGGATTATGAAATATCTGCTAAATCTATATATAAATGACCGTTTTCTGCAATGAAGTCTTTTCTGCCCTGTAAATCGTCACCCATAAACAATTCGAATTTTTCATTCATAAGTGATTCTATATTTTCAGGTTCAACCTTAATAAGTCGTCTTGTTTTTGGATTCATTGTTGTAAGCCACATCATATCAGCATCGTTTTCACCAAGACCCTTTGAACGCTGAACGGTATATTTTGCGTTGCCGATTTCAGCTAAAACATCTGCCTTTTCTTTTTCAGTATAGCAGAAATATGTCTGGTCCTTACTACGGATTTCATAAAGAGGTGATTCAGCAATAAATACCTTGCCCTCACGGATGATTGTAGGCATAAGACGATGAATCATTGTAAGTAAAAGTGTTCTGATATGGAAGCCGTCAACGTCGGCGTCGGTACAGATAATAACCTTATTCCATCTCAGGTCATCAATGTTAAATGAAGAAACATCCTTACTCTTTTTAGATGTAACCTCAACACCACAACCAAGCACCTTTATAAGGTCAACAATAATATCACTCTTAAAAATCTTATCATATTCGCTCTTAAGACAGTTAAGAATTTTACCACGTACAGGAATAATAGCCTGGAATGATGAGTCACGTGCCTGCTTACAAGCACCAAGAGCAGAGTCACCCTCTACTATGAAGATTTCTCGTTCATTAACATCACGGCTACGACAGTCAACGAATTTTTCAACACGACTTGTCATGTCGTTGCTTGACTGTAATGTCTTTTTAATATTGATTCTTGTGCTTTCTGCCTTGATTCTTGAACGCATATTGATAAGTACCTGATTTGTAATCTTATCTGCATCAAGCTTATTTTCAAGGAAGTATATTTCAAGCTGCTGACGGAAGAAATCAGTCATAGCCTCCTGAATAAATTTGTTTGTAATAGCCTTCTTAGTCTGATTTTCATAAGAAGTCTGTGTTGAGAATGAGGAAACAACTAAAATCAAACAGTCCTCAACGTCCTGATATGTAACTTTAGCATCACTCTTAACGTACTTACCGTTTGTTTTAAGGTAATTGTCAATCTGATAAACAAAGGCGTTTCTGAAAGCCTTTTCAGGTGCACCACCATGCTCAAGAAAACTTGAGTTGTGATAATATTCCTTTGCCTGAACCTTATTTGAGAAGCAGACAGCAGCAGTAAGCTTTACCTTATAGTCCTTCATATCAGCTCGGTCACGACCAACTTTTTCACTTGACCAGAACTGAACAGATGACATTTCATTTCCGTCTGCAAGCTCTTTTACGTAGTCTGTAATACCGTTTTCATAGCAGTATTCAAAAGTCTCAAAGGAATTACCTGAAATCTGATTTTTAAGAATAAATTTAATACCCTGATTAACAACTGACTGACGCTTAATTGTTTCCTGATAATATTCAAGAGGAATATTAATGTCAGTAAATACCTTTAAGTCAGGCTTCCAACGGATGCGAGTACCTGTATCCTTTTTGTTATAAGGCTCTTTTTGCATTTCACCTGCAATTTCACCCTTTTCAAAGTGAAGGTTGTACTTAAAGCCGTCCTTATGCACCTCTGCATCCATATATTCAGATGAGTACTGAGTAGCACAAAGACCCAAGCCATTAAGACCCAATGAGTACTCATAGCTTCCGTTTGCATCATTTGTGTTGTATTTACTACCTGCATATAACTCACAGAAAACAAGTTCCCAGTTGTATCTTTCTTCCTTTTTGTTGTAGTCAACAGGAAGTCCACGACCAAAGTCCTGAATTTCAATTGAGTTATCAAGATAACGGGTAACAACGATTTTGTCACCATAGCCTTCTCTTGCCTCGTCAATAGAGTTAGAGAGGATTTCAAAAACAGCGTGCTCACAGCCCTCAATACCATCTGAACCGAAAATAACGGCAGGACGTTTACGGACACGGTCAGCGCCTTTTAATTGTGAAATACTTTCGTTACCATAAGATGCTTTTTTTGCCATAGCTTACATCCTTTTCCAAAAAAATAAAAATAAACCACTAAATATTATACACTATATTTAGCGGTTTAGTCAAGTTTTTAAGGCTTTTATACCCCAACATATTCAATTTTATTGCAAATTATTTCTTATTACCCTTGCGTTCAACCTTTGTTTTATTGCCTTTTTCATCAACAATATACATATTATCAAGCTGACCGGTAAGGCTACGCTTAAAGCTGTCGATGTATTCACGACGAAGAACAGCTTGCTCAGCCTTTTCCTCTTCGGTAAGACCTACTGTTTTCATTTTCTTTGCAAGTTCATTTATTCTGTCAATCTTTTTCTGTTCCATTTTATACATTCCTTTGTTTTTAATGAAAATTATTATAAGGTATTTTACATATTAAGTCAACAGAGAAAAGCCTATATTTCTGCCTCGAAAATACCTATACACTCTCTGCCTGTAAGGTTGTTTGATACATTTCTTGCATTGAAATAAAGTCTTAACTTACCCTCGTAATATGTAAGGCAACAGGCATAAACATATTGTGCCATCCAATGACTGCCACCCTGAAGCTGAGGAATTAAAAATGGCTTTACAAATTCAAAATTCACACCGTCCTGAGATTTTAAAAGCATAATTGCAGAGTGACTTATTCCATTTTTCTCAAAAAGTCCGTTCTGAAGTCCGATGTAGCAATCCTTCAGCTTATAAACCTTTAAGCATCCTGAACAAAGGTTGAGATATTCTACATTTTTATCAGGACTGATAATTGGATTTTCTCTTGAAACATAGCCATTAGCGATAGCATTACTTTCAGCAAAGCTTATGTGTGTAGGCTCACAGAAGCCACAATCCTTAATAAAGGTCTGCCCACAGGAATAGTACATTCTGTACTTGTTGTCAATATTTATCAAAAACGGATTTGAAATTGCAATTCCGTATTTACACTCCTCATAATCTCTTGTTTTACCGATTACAAGATATGGTTCTGACCAATTTTTAAGGTCAGTTGACTCAACACAGTATATTTTAGATATCCATTTAGCACCCACAAGGCTTAAGAGATTGAAAATTACAGGACGAGTTCTCTCATAAAAGAGATAGTATTTTCCGTCAGTATAATTTATATTGGGACGCATTGCTCGGTTGACGATTTTACCTGTGTTTTTAAAATTGACTCCGTCGGTGCTTTCATATCTATACACACCAAAAAATGTGTGACAGAATAAGTGCCATTTTCCATCGTGTGACACATCAGGAGTCAACACACTTGGGTCAGCAATAACAAAGCTTTCCAAGGGGTTTTTTAATATAGGATTACCGTCAAAAAGCTTAAATTCAGCATTATTGAATTGTTCAAAAGTAACATTTTTCATATTTAAAATTCCTTATTTGATACGATAAATGTCATTCTTTCCTGAATACTGTTACCACCGTGGTCAGTACCGATACCACCATGGTCAGATGTGATGATTATAAGCCAATCTTCTGTTTCATAAGTATCTCTTGCTTTAATCATTTCAATTGTCTGCAATGCGTACTCATCAGCAGTCTGGAATGCTTTTACATATCTTGGATTGTTAATTGTAAAGCCATAATTGTGACCTGTTGAATCAGTTGGCTCATAAATTGTGAAAATGAAATCAGCACAATCATTCTTTTTGATTTCATTTAAGGTGAATTCAACTGATGCTTCATCATTTTTGCATCTGTTAAATGCTACATTTATATTATTCTCTTCACAATATGCTTTTTCATCGTTATATGTAGCATTTTCTCTATCAAAATGACCTTTCCACTTTGTAATAAATGAAGCACTGTCAATAACTCCATCTTCAACAAGAGTTGTAAGAAGAGTTTTGTATTCAAGTGATTTTGTAATTCCGTTTGCAGTAATTCCGTGTTGGTCAGCCCATACACCTGTAAGAACTGAGCACCAACCCGGAGCAGTAGAAGTGTCCTGTGTATTCTTTTCAGGATAATTCACACCGCCACAATATGCAAGCTTAATAGTTGCACCGTCATGAAGCATTGATGAAATCGCACTGTTTTCATCAAGCATTTCAGATAAGACATCAGCTCGACAACCGTCAAAGCCAATAATAATTGCCTTCTTCTCAGTTTTTCCTTCAGGAAGCTCACCTTCAAAATGTTCTTTTACGATATTATAAAGTTCAGTTTGCGGAATAGCAGTTTCAATAGTGTTTTCATATCCTACTAAATCTATGTAAGTTCTAAATAATTCTTCAGTATCAGTCGAATCACTTGCATAGCGTGTCTTTGGAATTGCAACGGTGAAAATAAGAGCAACACCAACAACTACTAAAATCACAGCAATGATACTTAAAACTTTCTTTTTCATAAAAACCTCTCCTTTCGATTTAATTGTATTCTATCACTTATTTTCACATTTTACAATACTAATTGAAATATGACAGAATTGGTGATATAATGTTGCAAAGAAATGAAAAAGGAAGATTACTATGAAAATAGCAGTTATTAACGGTAGTCCGAAGGGAAAATACAGCGTTACTCTTCAGACAACCTTATATCTTGAGAAAAAATATCCTGAGCACGAATTTGAAATTCTTCACGCAGGACAGAGGATAAAATCTCTTGAAAAGGATTTTACTAAGGCAAAGGAATTGCTCGAAAATTCAGACGCAGTGCTTTTCTCATATCCTGTTTACACATTTTTAGCACCTGCACAGCTTCATCGTTTTATTGAACTTTGCAAGGCTAATGGTGTTAATCTTAAGGACAAATACGTGACACAGATTACAACATCAAAGCACTTTTACGATATAACAGCCCACAAATATATTGAGGAAAATTCTCTTGATATGGGTATGCGATTTATCCGTGGTCTTTCAGCAGATATGGAAGATTTGTTGCAGGAAAAGGGCAGGGAAGAGGCTGAAAAATTCTTTGACCGTTTCCTTTGGTCAGTAAAAGAAGAGGTTTATACCTCAGCAGAAAAGTACGAAAGCAATTATTCACCTGTGGCTGTCATATCTGCACAGCAGATTGAAAATCAGAAGGATAATAAGGATGTGCTTATTCTTACTGATGAAACCAATCCTGATTCAAATCTTTCAAAGATGATCGAACGCTTCAGAAATGTTTTTCCATATAAAACACGAGTTGTAAATATTTCAGAATTTCCATTTTCAGGTGGATGTCTCGGATGCTTGCGCTGTGCTGTAAGTGAAAAATGTGTTTATAAGGACGGTTTTGACACATTCCTTCGTGAAAATATTCAGACAGCTGATGCAATGGTATATGCTTTTAATATTTCTGACCATTCGATGGGTGTCCGTTTTAAAATGTATGACGACAGAAATTTCTGTAACGGTCACCGTACATTAACTGTTGGTATGCCTGTTGGTTACCTTGTTTCAGGTGAATATTCAAAGGAAATCAATCTTCGTAACATTCTTGAAGCACGTGCAGAAACAGGTGGTAATTTCCTTGCCTTTGTTGCAACTGATGAAAAGGATACTGACACTCAAATCGACACACTTGCAAAGACTCTTAACTTTGCACTTGATACTCATCATACAGCACCTGCAAATTTCTGGGGTGTTGGTGGTATGAAGATTTTCCGTGACCTTATTTATCAGATGCGTGGGATGATGAAGGCAGACCACAAATTCTATAAAAAGCAGGGAATTTATGATTTCCCTCATAATAACAAGGGTAAAACACTCCTTATGTACGCTTTGGGTGCTTTGCTTTCAAATGAAAAAATCCTTTCAAAAATGGGTAATAGGATGAATGAAGGTATGCTGATGCCTTATGAACAATTGCTTAAGAAAATGGATGAGGAAAAAGCTAAAAAGTAAAATTAAATAAAAAATTAAGCTGACTGATTTTTCTTTTCAGTCAGCTTTTTTTGTCACCTTATGAAATTATTTCTTGAAGCCACCGTTTACTGTAAGAATATTATCCATAATAATTGATGTTGTCTTAACATCCTTACCGAATGCCTTGTAATCATCCATTCGTATTTCGACAGTGTATTTCCATGTTCCGTTTACGATTTTTCCGTCATCAATCAAAACCTTGACAGTAGGGTTTGTGTAATAAATCTTTGTTGCTTTTTCGTTAAGTTCAAGAGGGAGTCCCAAATCCTTGAACTGATTTACAACATCGCTGATGTCACCGACAGTTGTAATTGCGTGGCCAACGCTACCGCTGTTTGCAGGCTCCTTCATACCTGAAACCTGGTCCTTCATAACAAGCTCGATGGCAATTTTGTCATCAACCTTGTATGCCTTTGCAGATTTTACATCATCTGCAGTAAGGTCGTTGTATCCACCTGTAATTCCGTCCTTATCCTCTGTGTTTTTTTCAAGGAATTTTGACATAATTGACATAATGAAATCAAAGAAGCCCTCAAACTGACCATTGTTGACTGAAATATCCTTAATAAGAACCTCGTGCTTTGTTTTAGTATCCTTGTGTGAAGCATTTGCAGCCTTCTTGTATTCCTCAACTATCTGCTCCTTTGACCATTCCACTGGGTCATTGGAAAGAGGCTTTTCTTCATCACTTTCACCTGAGGTAATTTCCTCGTCTTCAATCTCAGTAGTTGACTCTTCATTTTCGTCAGTAGCCTCTGTTTCATCAGTATCTTTAATATTATCAGTAATATCTTCAACAGCGTCCTCTACTATTTCTTCTGTGGTGCTTTCATCAGAAACCTGTGGATTTTCATCCTTTCCACAACCAACTAAAGTGAAAATCATAACAAGCGCAAGAATTAATGCTAATAACCTTTTGAAATTCATTTTCATCACCCTGATATAAAATCTGTTATGAGGATATAATACCAAATTCCATTTCACTTTGTCAACAAATTATAATTCAACATAAAAACTGGGAAAATAGAAATAAGGTGGTTTTATTATCCTTATTCTACCGTAACGCTTTTTGCAAGATTTCGTGGTTTATCAACATCAAAGCGCTTTTCTTTCGTGGTGTGATACGCTAAAAGTTGCAAGGGTATAACTGAAACAGACGGTGAAAGACTCTTTATTGTATCAGGAATATAAATGACCTTATTAGCAATTTCCACAATATCACTCATGTTTTCATTTACAATTGCTATGACGAAAGCACCACGGGATTTGACCTCTTTTATATTTGAAATCATTTTTTCATATAGTACTTTATCTGTAACAAGGGCAATTACTATTGTGCCATCTTCAATGAGAGAAATTGTACCGTGCTTTAATTCTCCAGCACCATAGCCTTCACAATGAATATACGATATTTCCTTAAGCTTCAATGCACCTTCAAGGCAGATAGGATAGTCAATCCCACGACCAATAAAGAAAATATGCTCCTTTGTGGAAATGTACTTTGCTAACTCCCTTGTAGAATTATTACATTCAATAGTTTTCGCAATTTTTTCAGGCAAAGCTTGTATTTCTGTTACAAAATCCATTAACTCATTATCAGATAACAGATTTTTTATCTTTGCAAAATATGCTGAAAGGATATAAATTACTGCTAATTGAGAGGAAAGTGCTTTTGTTGTGGCAACTGCCATTTCAACACCTGCATTTGTGTATATGACAGCATCACTTTCTCTTGAAATTGTGCTGTATGGCGCATTGACAATTGATAATGTGAATGCACCTTTCTCTTTTGCCTTGCGTAAGGAAGCAAGGGTGTCAGCAGTTTCCCCTGATTGACTTATGAAAATACAAAGGTCATTTTTGTGGATAACAGGGTTTCTGTATCTGAATTCACTTGCAATATCCACAATAACAGGGATTTTTACCATATCCTCAATAATGTATTTTGCAGTCATTCCAACGTGATAAGCACTACCGCAAGCAACAATATAAATTCTGTTAAGCTTTTCAACGAAATTATCAGGAAAATCAAATGGTAAAACGATTTTCTTATCTTTAATAAGAGGAGAAATAGTATTTTTTACAGCTTTTGGTTGCTCAAAAATTTCCTTGGCTAAAAATGAATCATAACCGTCTTTTTCAGTAGTTTCAATGCCCAAATCAATTGTTTTAACACAAAATTCTTTTTCGATTTTACAATCATTGTAAACCTTTATTTCATTATTACTGATTTCAATAAATTCATTGTCGTTAACAATATAGCAATCCTTTGTGTATGGCAGAATTGCAGGAATATCTGAAGCAAGATAATTTTCATTTTCACCGATTCCGATAATTAAAGGACTATCTTTTTTCATAGCAAATATTTTATCTTCAAAGCCATTTACAAGCATTGCAATAGCATAAGACCCCTTTAGTCTTTCAGCAGTTTTTATCATTGTGCTTATTGCATCACCATCAAAAAGGTAATCAAAAAGCTGTGCAATAATCTCTGTATCTGTCTGCGACTTAAAAGCGTAACCTTTACCAATTAGGTCACTTTTAATATCTATATAATTCTCAATAATACCGTTATGGACAAGTGTAACAACACCATTCATTGATGTGTGTGGATGAGCGTTTGTTTTATCGGGAATTCCGTGTGTAGCCCACCTTGTGTGACCGATTCCAATGTTTCCCTGGGGATTAATTTCATTGACGGATTTCTCTAATATATCAATTTTGCCCTTTTCCTTTATTACGATGATATCGTCATTTGAAACTGCAATTCCTGAGGAGTCATATCCACGGTATTCAAGTCGTCGTAAACCTTCAATAAGTATTTCTGAAGCCTTGCTTTTACCTGCAAAACCCATAATTCCACACATAAACAAATCTCCTTGTGTCAATAATAATGAAAAAGGAGGCAGTGAAAATGGAAATAACCTGCTTAAAGCTCAGTGCCAAAAGGAAAATGCTTAAGAATAATTTCAGATTTTTCCTTGCTGGTGCGCTACCTTTTTTCACTATTAGTTTACTCACAATTCTGAATTATTATTTCACGGAAATAATAAAATCGACAGATTTAAAGCTTCCTGAAAATTTATTGCTATATTCAGAAGCTATTCGTCTGTCGTTGATAATATTTTCAATTTTATGTTCATTATGCTTGTGGAAATGGATAAGTCTTTCATCACAGATGTATTTTTATAAAAGATCAATTGGGAAGAAAACTTCATTTTTAAGGTGTATGAGATGTCTTACATTCTCACAGTATAACTCGTTTTTAGGTGTGACAATTATAAAAGTGCTATTGATATTGGGCGTTGGTGCTTTGTATTTTCTGCCATGTATTGCTGTGTCAATATTGCTTATATATAGCTACAGATATGAATCCTATGGCTTTAATGTAAATCTCACATTATTTGTGTCGTCTGCAATCTTGTTTGTAATAGGTGCTGTATTTTTATTTGTGACATCAAAACGATATGCACTGACAACACATATTATTTTCACAGAAAAAGAACGTAATCCGTTAAGAATAATTGCAAAAAGCATTGAGGGTATGGGAAATCATAGCGTAGAATATTCTGTTTATTGTCTTTCTCTCCTTGGTTGGATTTCTTCTTGTGTTTTCATAATTCCCATATTCTACACAGTACCATATTTAACTTTAAGTAAATGGATTTATGTCTGCTTCATAGAGAACAAAAATCATAAAGTAATTGAAAATGAAAAACCAATTATATTCTATATACAGAAAAGAGTAGGGGATTAAACCGATTACACAAAAATAAAACGGACACCTAACGGTATCCGTTTTATTTTTGGCAGGGGCAGTAGGATTCGAATGCTAAATTCACAACGCAAATTGGGATTTGCGTTGTGCTTTTGGCTAAAAATGATATACTATATCATTTTCTTAACGCCAAAACCCTACGGGTTCTCATCCTTCAATTATTCTAAATCAAAAATAAAAAACGGACATCTTGCGACATCCGTCTTTTTACTTGGCAGGGGCAGTAGGATTCGAACCCACGGCACGCGGTTTTGGAGACCGCTGCTCTACCAACTGAGCTATACCCCTATATTCACTTTGCAACCGATAATGGTGGGCCAACAGGGACTCGAACCCCGGACCGTCCGGTTATGAGCCGGATGCTCTAACCAACTGAGCTATTGGCCCTTAACACGGTTGCTAAAGTATTATATACATTTTTGCTTTTGTTGTCAATAGCTTTTTGATTGTTTTCTTAAATAATTTTTAATTATCGATATTTAAGAAAGAAAAAAATAAATTCTATAATAAAAACAATTTACTGTGTTTAAAGATGCTTTATCATTGACAAAGAAATATAATTATAGTAAAATAAATACATATATGTATTCAGGAGGACTTTACTATGGAAAATATGGAACCTATGCAGCCTATTGAACCACAGGCACCTGCTCAGCCTGTTCAACCGGCAAAGCCTAAGAAAGTGAAAAAACCCGTAAATCCAAAGAAGATTATTGCAGTTGTTCTTGCTATTGCTGTTTTATTTGTGGCAATTTTCTCTGCAGCACAGTTTTTCTCAATGAGTATGAGAATAGCAAATCTTGAGGCTGAAAGTGATTATTATGAGCAGATGTTCAATTACTATAATTACCTTATAGAAAGCGGACAGATTGTTCTTGAAGAAGGCTCAGCACCATCATTTGACGATTTCACAGGAAATAATAATTCAAATGACTTACCTGATTTAAATCAGGATGATACACAGAATGCTCCACAATCAGGAAATGACTCTTCACAGCAGTCAGATGACCCTACACAGTGGACTGTTGCACAGATTGTTGAAACATACAGACATGCTGCAGCAAGAACACACAACAGTGTAACTTCACAGCAGGTTATGACTATGCGTGATGGTTCTCTTAAGGCTCCTGGTGTTAACGATAGCTTATTAAGTATGACAGAAAGTGTTATGAAAACTGCACTTTCAAACAATTCAGGTGATGTTAAGGGTATCACAGGCGGTCATCAGAATCTTGTAGTATCTGATGTTCAGTCTGCACGTGCTTATAAGAGCGGTAGCAACATTGTTATCGAAATGAAGATGAAGGAGCAGGTTGATAAGGGCAACGGAAATATGTATAGTGGTTCAGTTGGCCATGCTATTTCTGTTGTGGGTGATATTGATAATGTTATCGGACAGTTTGAATCTCTCGGTGTTAAAACTGACTTGAAGGATGAAAACTGTACACTTCATTACAGAAATCCTATTGTTAAGGTTGCTATTAACAGCAGTGGTATTATTGTTAACGGTACATGGAGCTATTATGTTGACGTTACACTCAGAGACCTTACAATCTCAGCATTTGGTGTGACTGTACCTGTAAATGTAGCAACATCAGTTATCGACTTTATCGTTACACTTAACGGTGGCTTTAAGGGATAATTTTAAAAAGTTTATTAGCAAACAGGACCCGTCTTTGTTGACAGGTCCTGTTTTCTTATTTATAATTAAGCTATGAAAGGGGAATTGATAATGAAAATAACTGATAAAACATCCCTTAGTGAGCAAAAGGAAATCAAAAGACTTAAAAAGATGCAGGGTCGAAATAACAGCGGTAAATATTTCTTCGTTTT
>CAJGCX010000030.1 GCA_904501895.1 Clostridiaceae bacterium | reverse complement strand
AATCACTTTTGTTTTTACAATCGCAATTCATAACTGACCTCCAAATATATACAAATCAATCTATTATATATAATAATACAAATGATGACATTTTTCAAATAGAAAATTCTTATAAAAAAGGTAAAAAAATTATCGACATTGACAATAAACAGGTATATAATAATAAAAACAAAAGAAAATACTTAGGATGATTGAAATGAAAAAATATTTATATGAAATGCATTTTCACACAAAAAATACAAGCAACTGTGCAAATGTTAAGGCAGAGGTTGCTGTTGAAGAATATATTAAGGCAGGATATGACGGAATTGTTGTTACTGACCATTTAAGTCCCTCAACATATATGAAATACGGTCGTGAGCTTTTGACATGGAATAAAAAGGTTGACTTTTTCCTTCGTGGTTACAAGGCTGCAAAGAAAACTGCAAACGGCAGAATCCCTGTGCTTCTTGGTATGGAGCTTCGTTTCCGTACAAGCGAGGGTGATAATGATTATCTCGTTTACGGACTTAATGAAGAATTCTTGTATTTACATTCCGAGCTTCTTAACCTTAATATTAAACAGTTTTACGAGCTTTGCCAGAAAAACGGATTTTTAGTGTTTCAAGCTCATCCGTTCAGAGTTGGTATGAAGGTGACAAATCCAAAGCATCTTGACGGTATTGAGATTTTCAACGGCAATCCAAGACATAATTCAAACAACGATATTGCTGAAGCCTGGGCAAAAAAATATGACCTTATGGTCACATCAGGTTCAGATTATCACGCAATTGAGGATTTGGGCACAGGCGGAATATATTTCAATAAGGAAATCACCGATAATAAAACCTTGGTTGAGGAAATGCTCAAGAAGGATTATGAATTGAAGACAAAATAAAAATTTACTCCCACTGACTCGGTGGGAGTTTTTTTGTCAAATTGGTATATAAATTGGAGTTTATAGGGGAGTGCAAAATGCAAAGCGCAAAGTGCAAAATGAAGGAACTGCGTTGCAATTATAATGCCTCCCTCTGACGAGGGAGGTGGCATTTTCGTAAGAAAATGACGGAGGAAGAGATAGTTTATCGATGAACTGACTACCCCTCAGTCTGCTTCGCAGACAGCTAAGTCTCACCTGCCGGTTCGGTCGGTGCTTCTGCTTCGCAGAGGTCTCCACCGGAGACCCGCACCCTGACAAGGGGAGCCGAGAACAGGCATCCATTAACACACCGATAAATTAAAATTTGAATATAGCATAAAAATAAGGGGCGATGTGACATCGTCCCTTATATTATTTATTTCTTAAGTGCTACTGCTTGTTTGCACTTTGCAACGATGTTTGCAGCGTCGAGTCCGAACTCATGGAGAAGCTGTACTGCAGGACCTGATTTACCGAATGTGTCCTCAACACCAACACGAAGTACAGGAACAGGAGCTGTTTCGCAAACAACCTCTGCTACTGCTGAGCCAAGACCACCGATAACATTGTGCTCTTCTGCAGTTACGATAACGCCTGTTTTCTTTGCACTTTCGATTACAAGGTCACGGTCGATAGGCTTGATTGTTGCCATATTAACAACTCTCGCATTGATTCCCTCTGCCTTAAGCTCTTCATAAGCCATAAGTGCTTCGTTAACCATAAGACCTGTTGCGATGATTGTTACATCATCACCTTCCTTAAGGACTGTGCCCTTACCGATTTCGAACTTATAGTTTTCGTCAAACACTCTTGGCACTGCAAGACGACCGAATCGCATATAAACAGGACCGTCGTGCTCTGCTGCAGCCATAACACAAAGTCTTGCTTCAACATCATCAGCAGGGTTAAGAATAACCATACCTGGGATTGTTCTCATAAGACCGATATCCTCACAACACTGATGGCTTGCACCGTCTTCACCAACAGAGATACCTGCGTGAGTTGCGCCGATTTTAACGTTAAGATGAGGATAACCGATTGAGTTTCTTACCTGCTCAAATGCACGACCTGCTGCAAACATTGCAAAAGATGATGCAAATACTGTATATCCTGATGCTGCAAGACCAGCAGCAATACCCATCATATTACCTTCTGCGATACCACAGTCGATAAACTTTTCAGGATGCTCCTTTTTGAACATTCCTGTCTTTGTAGCAGCAGCAAGGTCTGCATCAAGAACAAGAATTTTAGCGTCTGTATTTCCTAATTCAACAAGTGCTTTACCATAAGCATCTCTTGTTGCTGTTTTGATTACTTCACTCATTTTGCTGCCTCCAATTCGTTAAGTTTTGCAGTAAGCTCAACTACTGCCTGATTATAAAGCTCTTCATTAGGTGCTGCACCGTGCCAGTTAACCTGATTTTCCATATAAGAAACGCCCTTACCCTTAACTGTCTTTGCAATAATTGCAGTAGGTACACCCTTTGTTTCCTTTGCATTATTAAATGCTTCTTCAATTTCGTCAAGGTTATTACCGTCGATTTCGATTGTGTTGAAGCCAAATGCAATAAACTTTTCTGGAATTGGATATGGAGAGTTAACCTCTTCAATGCTACCGTCAATCTGAAGATTATTATTATCAACGATTACTACGAGATTATCAAGTTTCTTTGCATTAGCAAACATTGCTGCTTCCCAAACCTGACCTTCTTCAATTTCACCGTCACCAAGAATTGTATAAACTCTTGTATCTTTTTTATCATACTTTGCAGCAAGAGCCATACCGACTGCTGTTGAGATACCCTGTCCTAATGAGCCTGTACTCATATCAACACCAGGAACGCACTTCATACTTGGGTGTCCCTGAAGGTAAGAATCTGCCTTACGGAGTGTTTTGATGTCCTCTGTTGGGAAAAAGCCCTTAAGTGCAAGTGTTGCATAAAGAGCAGGTGCAGCATGACCCTTTGAAAGTACAAAACGGTCTCTGTCATCCCACTTTGGATTTGCAGGGTCAACCTTCATCTCTACGTTATAGAGATATGCCATAAGCTCAGCGATTGAAAGTGAGCCACCCGGATGACCAGCCTTTGCGTTGAAAATGCCTTCAAGAATTAACATTCTTTCTTTTACGGCAAATAATTCTAATTCGTGTTTGAGTGAATTATTCATAATAATTATTTCTCCTTATCTATAATATAATAAAGCAAGTCTGCGACTGCACCGCCATTACAATGACACGCATGGAATTTTGCGATTTCGTGCATTGCCTTTGGTGCTTGTCCACAGCATGCAGGGAGTCCTACTGTTTTGAGCATATCGTAATCGTTGAAATAGTCACCGATTGCAGCTGTATGGCTATGCTCAATGCCATACATATCAGCGATTTTCATAAGTGCTGTGCCTTTATGTACGCCCTCGTTAAGCATTTCAAATGATGAAATTGAGCTTGACATAAAATTAGCTCTTGTATCAGTCAATGTATCAACATATTTTCTGATTCTCATAATCAAATCAGGCATACCGAGAAAAATTACCTTACCCCAATTTTCTCTTGGAATTTCATCAGGGTGCTTACAGTTTTTATAATGCAATTTATCAGCTCTAACCATTACCTTTGCGAAGATTTTTGAATTAAGAGTGTAAATCATTTTATCAGTTAAAATCTCAACCTCAACCATTGGAAATCTCTTATAAATTTCAAAAACCAAATCCATAGCGTGGTCGTTAATTGCATCAAAGTAAAGCATTTTTTCCTGTGCATAGTCATAAACACCTGCACCGTTAAGAACAACTGCAGGAGTACCTGCAATAGGCAAGCGTTCATAGTGCTTTCGCATTGACTGAACATTTCTGCCGGAAGCCAATGTAAAGTGACCGTTACATTCATTTACGAATTTGCAGATTGCTTCATAATTTCTTTTTGGTAACTGTCTGAATTTGTTGTTAAGAGTACCGTCAATATCGGATACAACAAGCCAATTTGACAAATCCTTATTTCCCATTTTAAACACCTCCTGAGGTGTGGTTAAGTTTTCTTAAAAACTCTTTAAAATAATCGGGTAAATCCGATGTAAATTCGAGATATTCTTCCGTAATCGGATGAATAAAACCGATTTTTATTGCATGTAAGCACTGACCGTTAAGGTAAGCGCTTTTTTTATCGTTTCCGTAAACCAAATCACCTGCCACAGGATGACCGAGATGTGCCATATGAACACGAATCTGATGTGTTCGACCTGTTTCAAGCTTTAAGGAAATATGAGAATAGCCCTCATAATCCTCAATGGTTTTATAATGAGTAACTGCATTTTTAGAATTCTGCATTGTTACGCACATTTTCTTTCTGTCCTTAGGATTTCTGCCGATTGGAGCATTTACTGTTCCTTCGTTTTCCTTCAAATGACCAACGATTACAGCGTTATACTCACGTGTAAAGCTATGCTCCTTAATCTGCTCTGCAAGACCTATATGAGCCTTATCATTTTTAGCAACTATGAGCAGACCACTTGTATCCTTATCAATTCTGTGTACAATTCCCGGACGTAAAATTCCGTTTATTCCTGACAGAGAGTCCTTACAGTGATAGAGAAGAGCGTTTACTAATGTTCCGCTGTAATTTCCCGGAGCAGGATGTACAACCATTCCTCTTGGCTTATTCACAACAAGGAGATGCTCATCCTCATACACAATATCAAGAGGAATATCCTCAGGCTCAGCGTCAAGAGGCTTTAAATCGCCGGGAAGCATTGTGATTTCATCATCGGCACTGACCTTATATTTTTTATTTACAGGCTGTCCGTTAACGAGAACCTTTTCGCTTTCAATAAGCTTCTGAATAGCATTTCTTGAAGTGCTTTCAACGAGAATTGATAAAAATTTATCTATCCTCTCCCCTTCAAGCTCCTGTGGGACATCAATTATAACTTCACTCATGATTATTTCCTTTTTCTTTTTTACAGTCTCTGTAAACGTCATAAAACATCCATATTGCATAGGCAATACAACTGCAGGTAACGAGAATATCAGCAAAATTGAAAATTGCAAAGTCAATAAAAAGCGGTTCAATGTAATCGACCACAAAGCCACGGAAAACACGGTCAATAAGGTTTCCTAAGCCTCCTGCAACAATCAATGTAATGCACACATATTCAAAGTCCACTTTACGCTTTTTCAAAAAGAGATATGCAATTCCTGCAACAATAAGAATAAGAGTGAATACTGATAAAAAAGATGTTTTTTCACTAAAAGAACCAAAAGCAGCCCCTGTATTTTCGGCATATTTCAATCGAATAATGTCGTCTATCAAAGGAAGGCTGCCTATCGGCTCGAGATGTTCAATAACAAGTAATTTTATAAGCTGGTCAACCGCCACCAAAAGGGCAACGATTATTAATGTAATTACTTGGAGCATTAAAATACCTCGTCTGTTTTAATTTTTATTAAAGAAGTTTTTAAAAGGCATTGATGATAAATTATCATCGTCAGCTTCTGTATCGTCAACCTTAACTGTTAAGTCGTCGAACTTTGATGAAGGTGCAGGAATGTACTCATCGTCGTCATCAGAGAAATCAATATTGTTGATGTCGAAAGCGAAGCCTGACTTTTCAATTACAACAGGCTCTTCCTTAGCTTCTTCAACAACAGGCTCCTGAATTTCCTCAACAACAGGTGCTTCAGCAACCTCTTCAACAACAGCCTCTACAGGCTCTTCGATTACAACAATGTTTTCCTCAACAACTGGCTCTGCAGCAACCTCAACAGGCTCTTCAATAACAACCTCTTCTGCATCAAGCTGTTCATCAATAATTTCAGGAAGCTTATTAATAAGATTAATGTGCTCCTTATACATTGAAACAAGTCTCTGCTTGAACATTGTTGATTCCTTCTGCATCATTTCAAGAACAAGGCTTTCCTTTGTAACCTTACGGTTAATTCCGCCAAGGATTTCCTTTGACTTTGCATTTGCCTCATTAACTACTTTTTCAGCCTCTGCCTTTGCATTAGCAAGAATTTCCTCTGCTTCCTTCTTTGAAGAAGTGAGAAGTGTTTCTGATTCATTCTTTGCATTAAGCTCAAGAGCAGCAGCGTCAGATGCAGCATCTGCACGAAGCTTATCAGTTTCTGCCTTAACAGAAGCAACCTCATTTGCAGCAGTTTCCTTTGCTTCAGCAACGATTCTGTCAGCAAGCTTCTGTGCATTAAGAAGTGCCATTTTAAGGCTGTCCTCATCAGCACGATATTCTTCAACCTTTTTTGCTAAAATACTGATTTTCTTGATTAAATCTGTATTTTCCCTATACATCTGCTCATAAGAAGCAGAAACCTCGTTCATAAATCCGTCAACATCCTCTGCACGATATGAACCACGTCCTGCAGTCTGGAATGTTCTTTCCTTAATTCTTTCAGGTGTAAGCATTTATATCCTTCCCATTCTGCTAAATAGCAATACTAAATTTTGTAAATATTCTTAATTAAAAGAACATACCGTTGTTTTCGAGCTCGTCAAGTAAGTCACCCATTACATCAACGTTATAAGGAGTGATGATGAATGTGCTGTTAGCAACACGCTTAATCTGACCGTTGTTAGCATAAGCAACACCTGTCAAAAAGTCGATAAGACGACGTGCAACATCCTTGCTTACTGATTCAAGGTTTAAAACAACTGTTCTCTTTTCGTTAAGGTTATCAGCAATGCCACGAACCTCTTCAAACTTTTCAGGCTTTGCAAGAACAACCTGAAGCTGTGCTGTAGTGTGGATATTAACAACCTTATCCTCAGAGTTTCTCTGTACTCTGCGCTGTGGCTTCTGCACCTTATCCTCGTCATCAAAATTGTCAGCGCCCATAAAAGCACCTGTATCTACATCGTCGTCAGGATAGTATCCGTCCTCATCCACATTAACAATATTCTTGATTTTGTCTAAAAAACTCATTTGAAAATTCCTCCTATTAATATATTCTCGGACCAAAAATTGAAGAACCAATTCTCACAAGATTTGAGCCACATAAAATTGCCCTGTCATAATCTCCCGACATTCCCATCGACAGAATATTCATAGTAATATTATCTAACTTTTTTGCCTTTATGTCAACATAGATATTGAACATATTTTCAAAAAATTTGCAAAGTTCCACATTATTTTCACATATTGGAGGTACTGTCATAAGACCTTTTATCTGAATATTGGGAATTTCTGCAATTTCGTAAAGATTTTCAAAGAATTCAGATTTTGAAAAACCTGTCTTGCTTTCCTCATTGCCAACATTGATTTCAAGGAGAACATCTGTCACAACGCCTTTTTTCGCAGATTGCTTTCCGATTTCCTTTGCGATTTTCAAGGAGTCAACAGACTGAATCATATCGACCTCGCCAACAATCTGCCCTGCCTTATTAGTCTGGAGATGGCCAATAAGGTGCTTGTCAACACCGTCAAGGTGTAAATCAGGCTTTTTACGAAGCATTTCCTGAACACGGTTTTCACCGATAAGCTTTACACCGTAATCAAGTGCATAATTTATAAATATAGGGTCAACAGTTTTTGTAACAGCCATAAGCTTAATGTCATCCGGCTTACGTCCGCTTTTAATTGCGCACTCCCCTATTTTTTCATTGATTACATCAAGATTATATTCAATATCTGCTTTTCGTTTATCAAGATACGACTTTTCCATCATATAAATCAACTCCCTGCGTAATAACTGAATCGTACTGCTGTAAATATGCTGAATCGGCAACTGATTCAACAACGGAATAATCCTCAGCAGAATAAATGATGTTTATTTTTCTGAACTGAATAAGGTTGCCACGCTGTACATAAACGCCCTTTTCACCGTCAACCTCACGGATAGCATCATTACTGATTTTAATTCCAACATAGTCATCAACGATAATTTCAATATCGTGAATACGAAGATTTGCAAGGTTTCTGTTCATAAGGTTGCATTTGATTACAACTGATACCTTGTCATCCTCTCTGTCACCCTTATGCATAACGGTACAGTTAATTGTTCCTACTGCAGTATTAGGCACATTTACCTTTACACTCTTTCCTACGTCAATGCTACCCGACTCGCTATAAGGTACTGTGCAGACGAAATACCAGTCAAATTCGTCAACCAATTTACCCATAACATTTGCCGGAGTATCCTGTCGTTTAGAATTTATAAGTGTTTCGATTTCCTTGCAGGTCAATGAGTCAACCTTATTGTAATCAACTGTTTTTTCATATCCGTCAACACTGCCGATATAATAGCCTGAATTTGGTGAGGCGATTGTTTTATATTCAGCATTACCACTACTTAAGGTGATAAGCTCTGCCTGTAATTCAGCAAGCTTTGCATCAACAGAAAGCTCTGTGCCGACTGCTAACTGACGTGCTGTAATTGCATCTCGTAAATCTGTAAGAGATTCGTCAAAATCACTACCGATAGTTTCTCTTGAGGTTGTTATGAATTCGATACAAGCCTCATCAATAAGCTTACTGTATGATGCAGGTGTATTTGTACCGATACCAACACGGTTTTTAAGCTGACTGTAATATTCGATTTCCTTTTCAAGCTCCTTCATACGCACATAGGTTGCAGCACTTTCAGAGCTTGGAAATACAACAGCAACATTATCACCACTTGAAACACGCTTACCGTCCTCGGCAATTGAAACAACAGTACCACCTGAATTATCAGTTGTTATGTAAGTTTCGTCACGGACAATAAATGCCTCTGTTTTAATAATACTCTGCATATCACGATTAAGGGCAATTTCAGTTTTATATGGTGAAGAATTCATCTGCACAACCTGATGAATGAAATAACTGATAATAAATATGCCCACAAGAGAGTAAACAATATATTTAATCTGAGTTTTGTTTAACTTATCGAGCTTGAAATTCACTATTGCTTACCTCCTAAAAATTCATTGATTATTTCATAAACTGCACTATACATTTCTGCTTCATCTTCGTAATCGTCAGGATAAATCCAATTTACATTTTCATTTTTACGAAACCAGGTAAGCTGACGCTTTGCATAGTGTCTTGTTTCCTGCTTTAATTTTTCCACACATTCGTCGAGTGATTTTTCACCGTTGAAATACGGTGCTAATTCCTTATAACCGATTGCCTGACAAGCAGTTTTATCCTGTGGAATGTTGTAAAAGTCCTTTGCTTCCTCTAAAAGACCGTTTTCGAGCATTATATCAACTCTACGGTTAATTCTGTCATAAAGTACATTTCTGTCACGATAATTTATGCCAATATAAAGCACGTCGTATGGTGACTCCTCTTCACGAGAGAGAATTTTCTGCTCTGTCATTGTTTTGCCTGTAAGCTTATATATTTCAAGAGCACGGATAATTCTACTCTTATCCTTTAAGTGTAATCTTTCTGCAGTCAAAGGGTCGATTTCACGCAACAAATCGAGCATATATTCAGCACCCTTTTCATCAAAGAGGTCAGTTAACTCCTGACGGATTTCACGGTTTTCCTCTTCCTTTGAAAACTGAATATTATTAAGAAGTGAGTCAACGTAAAGCCCTGTGCCACCTGCTACAACAGGAATATCACCCTCGTTATGTATTTTAAGGATACATTCGTTTGCAAGGGACACATATTCTGCAACGCTGAATTTTTTATCTATTGGCTGAAAGCCTATAAGATAATGCTGTATTCCCTGCGTTTCATCAGCTGTAGGCTTTGCAGTTGCTATATCCATTTTTTCGTAAATCTGCATTGAATCGGCTGAAACAACCTGACCTCTAAATTTCTTTGCAATATTAATTGACAAAGATGTTTTTCCTGAGGCTGTAGGACCGACAACTGCAATTACGGGAATTTTTTTCATAAATTATACCCTGCCAAATTGTTTTTCAAGTTCATATTTTGAAAGCTCTATCATAACGGGTCTTCCGTGAGGACAGAATCTGACCTCATTATCCTCCACAACCTGCTTTGCAAGAGCTAAAAGCTCCATATCAGAGCTGTCGTCGCCTGCTTTTATTGCACTACGGCAGGCAACATTGTGATATATCCAATCAAGGTGTTCATTTGTAATATCACGACGATTTTTGATTATGTATTCTGCGATTTCACCG
This sequence comes from Clostridiaceae bacterium, assembly GCA_904501895.1. GTDB lineage: Bacteria > Bacillota > Clostridia > Oscillospirales > Acutalibacteraceae > Fimenecus. The sequence continues at coordinate 5,538 of CAJGCX010000030.1, read as the reverse complement.
ATTAAAGGCACGATTTCGCAGTCCTCCAAATCCATAGGACAGCTACGGACAATTACAGTACCGTCACCGAAATCCTCAATGTCAAAGCCTGCTTTACTGATGATTTCAAGATTTTCAGTAACTGCTGAATACTCCTCTTTACCAAGAGTAACGGTTACAGGCATTAAAAGCACCTGACTACCACTATTCTGTGCTTCCTTTTTAAGCTTATTGAAGAGAATTCTCTCGTGGGCTGCGTGCTTATCGATTACGCAAAGAGTTCCGTTAAGCTCAATTAAAATATATGTTTTGTATGCTTCGCCAATAAGACGGATTGTGTTTTCAGTCTTGATTTCTTCTGCTTTTGGTGTTGAAATCGGCTCAACAACTGTCTTTTGAATTGGCTTTGCAATTGGAAATTCAATATTAAATGGGTCATCCTCTTCATCTGCTGAATATTCAACACTTACGTCACTGACAATAGCAGTTGATGAAAGTGGCTTCAACACCTTTTCAGTAAATGCAATATTTTCCTGAACAGTTGTCTGCTTGAAATCCTGCTGAGGCTTTACAATAAAGTCATTTAAGGTTGGCTTCTTTTCAGGTAAATGAACCTGTTTAATTGCTGTGCTTTCATTCAAAGCAGTTTTTACAGCGTGATAAACTGCATCGAAAATTCCTCTTTCATCAGAAAAACGAACCTCGATTTTTGAAGGATGCACGTTAACATCAACAAGCTCAGGTGGTAATGTGATAAAAAGCACACCACCAGGGAATTTGCCCACCATTACGCTGTTTTTATAGGCATTTTCAAAGGCTGTCATTATTGTTGTATTCTTGACACTTCTGCCATTTACGAAGAAATACTGCATTCCACGTGAGCCACGACAGTTAAACGGTGGAGTTACAAGGCCTTTAACGGAAACACAACCAACTGCACCATCCACATTTAAAAGACCGTTTGAAAAGTCCTTACCAAATGCAGAGAAGCACACATTCTGAAGATTTCCGTCACCGTTAGTTGTAAATACCTGTTTACCGTCACGGATAAATCGGATACTGATTTCAGGATGTGAAAGTGCAAGCTTTTCAACTGCAGAGGCAACATAATTGCCCTCACTTACATCCTTTTTAAGGAATTTCATTCGTGCAGGAGTGTTGTAAAAAAGCTCACGGACAATCATAGTTGTACCCACTGCACACCCTGCATCGGAGAAATCGGTTATAATTCCACCTTCGATTGTAAGGCTTGTCCCCATTTCCTCGTTTGCAGTTTTTGTAATCATATTAACCTTTGAAACTGCTGCGATTGAAGGCAATGCTTCACCACGGAAGCCAAGAGTTAAGATAGTATTAAGGTCTTCGGCTGTTTTAATCTTACTTGTAGCGTGACTTACAAATGCAGTTTTGACATCTTCTCGCAGGATTCCACAACCGTCGTCAGTAACACGGATGTAAGAAACACCGCCACGCTGAATTTCAACCGTTATGGAGGTAGCACCCGCATCAACGGCATTTTCCATAAGCTCCTTCACAACAGATGCAGGACGTTCAACCACCTCACCTGCTGCAATTAAATCAGCCATATGTTTTGGGAGTTTATTAATTTTTGCCATTGATTTCACCTCTTATAAATGCAAAATGCAAAACGCAAAGTGCAAAATTATTTTGTAGGGGCGATTCATGAATCGCCCGTGAGAAAGTTATATACCAAAATGGATTATCCATTTATTTTCGTTGAGTGCTTGTATTAAAAGTTCTTTTAATTGGTGTAAGTCGGGATTTTCATCAATTACGGAAATAAACTTTTGCATTGATGATGGTGGAATAAGTGTAACACCACAATAATTAAGACCTTTACCCGATACGTCAGTTGTATGCCAATAAAAATCAACATCAGTTAATTTTTCAAAAATGTTTTCAATATAATCATCATCGACAGAAATACAATTATATTTTTCGGGAACATACTCGTCAAATCGTTGTCCGTTTTGAGGAGTTGTTTGCATAATTCCAAATTCGTGATGTGACATAATTAGACCTCCAAATAGAAATATTACCATGTTCGGGCGATTCGTGAATCGCCCCTACAATGCAGTCAGAGGGAGCCAAGAATTCCTCTACAAGGTTATTCCGATTTATTCTCTTTCTTTTGTTTAATGTTTACGAGTAGTGAAAGAACACAGGCAATGAACAAAACAATGCCTACTGTCACATTGTCTTTACTCATGAGCTTCAGGATTATAACTGCGATACTTGCGATAATTCCCACAATAGAAAAGATTATTCCGATATCATATTGGTTAATTTTTTTCATATCCGATGCTCCTTTAATTTGAATTATAAGATTTAATGAGCGGGCGATTCGTGAATCGCCCCTACAATTCCGAATTACGAATTACGCATTACGAATTAATTCTTCGCTTTGTCGATTAATTCGTAGAGAAGTCCCATTGCTTCAATTGGGGTTAAAGTGTTTATATCAACTGTACGAAGTCTGTCCATAATATATTCTCTTGAATTTGATTCAAAGGACATCTGGATTTCAGGCTCTGCTTCTTCCACGATTTCTGAAACCATTTTTGGCTTCATAAGGTCATTATCTTCAAGTGTTTTGAGGATTGCCTTTGCTCGTTTGATTACATTATCAGGAACACCTGCAAGCTTTGCAACCTCGATACCATAAGAGCCATCTGCACCACCACGAACAATTCTTCTCAAGAACGTAATGTCATCGCCACGCTTTTTAACAGCAATATTGTAATTCTTAACACCGTCAACTGTGCCTTCTAATTCTGACAACTCGTGATAATGAGTTGCAAAGAGTGTTTTTGCACCGATTTTCTTCTTATCAGCAATATGTTCAACAACTGAACGAGCAATACTCATACCATCAAAGGTGGAAGTACCACGACCGATTTCATCAAGGATAATAAGGCTGTTCTTTGTTGCGTATTTAAGGATTTCAGAAACCTCGTTCATTTCCACCATAAAGGTTGACTGACCTGAAGCCAAGTCGTCAGATGCACCAACACGAGTGAAAATACTGTCAACAATGCCGATATCCGCTGATTTTGCAGGAACAAAGCACCCCATCTGTGCCATAAGCACAATAATTGCAATCTGTCGCATATATGTTGACTTACCTGCCATATTAGGGCCTGTTATAACTGCCATTCTGTTGTCTTCGCAATCAAGCAATGTATCATTTGGCACGAACATTGTCTTTTTCTGCAAAGCTTCAACTACAGGATGTCTGCCCTCATTTATTCTCACAACACCCTTATCGTTAATATCAGGTCTTGTGTAATTATTATTAACTGAAACTGTTGCAAATGAGCAGAGAACATCCAGGAGTGCAACAGCGTGTGCTGTGCGCTGAGTTCTTAAATACTCACCTGCGATTTTTTTACGGATTGAATTGAAAAGCTCATATTCAAGGCCTACAATTCTCTCCTGAGCACCAAGCACCTTTGTTTCAAGCTCCTTAAGCTCCTGTGTAATAAAACGCTCACAATTTGAAAGTGTTTGTTTTCTTATGTATGTGTCAGGCACTAACTCCTTATATGAATTAAGCACCTCGAAATAGTAACCGAACACCTTGTTGTAGCCGATTTTAAGCTTTTTGATGCCTGTTTTTTCCTGTTCATCTGCTTCAAGCTTTGCAAGAATACTCTTACCACCATTTACAATGTCACGAAGCTCGTCAAGCTCTTTATTAAAGCCATCCTTAATCATTCCACCCTCACGGACTGAAAACGGTGCATCCTCCTTAACGGAAACCTCAATAAGTGAGCAGACGTCATCTAAAACATCAATTTCGCTGTAAATGTATTTAAGAAGATTACTTCCTGCTGATTTAAGATTTTCCTTAAGCTGTGGCAATTTTTCAAGAGTTGTTTTAAGGGATAAAAGCTCCTTTGCATTAGCTGTGTTATACACAACTCTTGTCATAAGACGCTCCATATCGTAAACGCCTACTAAAAGCTCTGTTTCACCCTCACGAAGCTCAGTATTCTTAAAAAGCTCATCAACTGCATTAAGTCGTTTTGAAATCTCCACACAATCGTAAAGTGGTCGTTCAATAAATGAACGAAGCATTCGCTTACCCATTGCAGTTTTAGTCTTATCAAGCACCCAGAGGAGTGAGCCCTTTCTGTCCCTGTCACGCATTGTTTCAAGAAGCTCAAGGTTACGGATTGCAGAAATTCCAAGACTCATAAGCTTTGCATCCGTATAGAAATTAATATTACGGATGTTTTCCAAATTTCTTTTCTGTGTTGAACGAAGATATGAAAGTGCAGCGCCCAAAGCACAAACTGCAGTGTCACGCTGATTAAGTGAAATCGTAGCTAAATCATTTGTGTTAAAGTGCTCCTTGCAGATTCCCTCTGCATTAGAAAACTGGAATTCTTCAATCAATAGCTCAACAGACGCTTCAAGCTTTTTAGATATAAAATCTTTGAGAGAATTAAATGAAACTACCTCTTGATTGAGAATAATTTCAGTAGGAAGGTATCTTCCCATTTCATTAATAACTCTCTGTTCAACATTTTCTGAAAATTCAGTTAAATTGACCTCGCCTGTTGAAATATCGATAAAGCACATACCAACATTACCGTTAGATGCGCAGACTGATGCTAAATAATTGTTCTTTGACTCGTCAAGCATTGAGCTTTCAATAACAGTACCCGGTGTAATAACACGGACAACATCACGACGGACAATACCCTTAGCACTTGCAGGGTCCTCCATCTGCTCACAGATTGCTACCTTATAGCCCTTGCTTACAAGACGTGCAATATATCCGTCAGCACTGTGAAAAGGCACGCCACACATAGGTGCTCTTTCCTCTTCACCACAATCACGACCTGTTAATACAAGCTCAAGCTCTTTTGATGCTGTTTTTGCATCATCAAAGAACATCTCGTAAAAGTCACCAAGACGGAACATTAATATGGTGTCTTCATAATTCTGTTTTATCTGAAAATATTGTTGCATCATTGGTGAAAGTGCCATATTTTTTATCCTTCTTTGGTAATAGATTTTTTTGCAGGCGTGGAAGCCTGCCACTACGTATGTTTGTTTTTCGGCGGGAGCAAGCCCCCGCCCTACATTACAATTTAATTAGTGTGAACAACCTTCGTCACCACAGTCACAATGACAGCCTGAGCAGTCGCCACCGCACTGATGTGCCTTAGGGTCGCATGTTTCAGGGTCATCACCGTTTACGCACATAGCAAGAATACCTGTAAGGTAGTTCATAAGCTCGTCGATGTCCTGTCTTGCCTTTTCATAAGCCTGCATATTAGGATTCATCATAATTTCTGTGTAAACACCACGGAATTCTTCGTCGTAAGCCTTCATCTTGCCTTCGTCTGGCTCTTCCTTTGATGCTTCGTGCTGATATGAAACCTGAATAAGCTGAATTTTGCTCATAAGCTCATTGAGTGCTGTATCCTTTTCGTTAGCCTCAATTGCCTTCTGCATTGCAAGATATCTTTCATCCTGCTGAATTGCTTTACCAAGCTCTCTTGTAAGTTTTTCGAGTGACATTTT
>CAJGCX010000029.1 GCA_904501895.1 Clostridiaceae bacterium | reverse complement strand
TGGGTGCTTTTTTGTGAGTGATTATTAAATTGGAGTTTGTCGGGATATTTTTAAATATCTGCAATTCTACACGCAACTATAACGGACAGACGGGGACGTCTGTCCCTACGCGATGTTACCTACAAATTATAATTTATATTTTCTAATAACAAAGGCAGGGTTGATTCCCTGCCTTGTTTTATTATTTATTATCCACATGCACGTCAATCTGGTTATATGGGATTTCGATACCATTTTCATCAAATGCTTTCTTAACATTTTCAATTGTATCAAAGTTTACATCCCAATAGTCAGCGTTTCTACACCAGATACGAACTGTATATGTAAGTGCACTGTCATTATGTGCTGAAAGTCTTACAAATGGTTCAGGATTCTTAAGTGCCATTGGATTATCTGCAATCACCTTATTAATTATTGATTTCACCTTTTCCACATCACATTTGTATGATGTGTTAAATGTAAGGTCAACTCTGCGCAAATCCTCTGACGAATAATTTTCGATTACAGAATTTGTAAGTGTACCATTTGGAATTGTGATACGCTTATTGTCAAAGGTGAGAAGTTCAGTATAAACAACTGAAATCTCGCTTACTGTACCTGACTCCCCTGCCGCTTCAATGTAATCACCAACCTTGAAGGGCTTAAAGAGGAGAATCATAATTCCACCTGCAAAGTTTGAAAGTGAGCCCTGCAAAGCAAGACCGATAGCTGCTGCACATGTTGTAAGCACTGCTACAAAGGATGTTGCAGGAACTCCTAAAATCATAAGCACAGTTACAAAAAGAATTGCATAACAAACAACACTTAAAAAGCTTACTGCAAATGAACGAAGGCTTGAATCCACCTTATCAAGCTTTGGTGAAGTTCTAATCCACTTTTTCAGCCATTTAATTACCTTTAAGCCAATAATGATAATGAGAATAACGGCAATAAGCTTAAAGCCTGTTGTTGTGGCAAACTCGATGAGCTTATCTATAAGCTTATCGGCAATCGTCTCCACATCCATATTCACGACGTCATTTTTAATTTGTTCTAAATCCATTTGTAAACCTCTTTATTGTTATTAAATAAGACCGAAAAGCATACGGAAGAAATCGATGATTCTCTGCCAGAATGAATATTTTCCAACAACCTCAATATTAAAATCTGTGTTGTCATTAATGTAATCATAAGCAGTTGTACCCTTAGTAAGCTGGAATGTTACATTATCACAACCGTTGAATGCATTTTCCTCAATATAATTTACAGTCTTTGATAAGTAAATTGTTTCAAGTTCAGGACAATCAAGGAAAGCATTCATACCAACATATGAAACACCTTCTTCAAGTCTTACACTCTGAAGGTTTGCACAGTTTTTGAATGCACCTTCACAAACATCACAGTCGTCACCATAAATTACAACCTCAGTAAGTCCCGTATTTGCGAATGCCTTAGCACCAATATTGCTTACATCCTCACTGAATGTGACATTTTTAAGTGATGTACAGTTTTCAAATGCTGCAGTATCAATGTAATATACATTTTCAAGATTGATTGACTGAAGGCTTCTGCAATTAGTGAATGCTGATTCGAAAATATAATATTCGCCGTTTGCAGTAAATTTTGTAATACTGCTGTTTGCAAATGCGAATACATCAATGTATTCCAATTTATTTGCAGCAACCTCTTTTATACCCTTGCAACCATAGAATGCATAAGCACCAATTGCTTTAACATCAGAATTGAGTGAAATATTACCCTGAGCCTTTGAAGGAATAAAATACTCAAGAATCAAGCCTTCACCTGAAGAAAATTCTGTTCTTTTGTAAAGTGCCTTGCCATCTGTTACGAATAATGAGTGACCTGAGTCAACAGTAATGCTTTCAAGAGTTTTACAATCCCTAAATGCACCTGAAACGTACAATACATTCTGTCCTAAGTGAATTGTCTTAAGCTTTGTATTTGCAAAGCAATCCAACTGTAAATCACTAACATTTGCACCGAGATTCACCTTTGTAAGATTTGTACAATCCTTAAATGCACCCTGACCGATAGTTTCAACACTATCAGGGATTGTAACCTCTGTTAAATTACGACAAGAAGCAAATGCACAAGCAGGAATTTCCTTAATATTATTATTGAAAACAACATTTTTGATACCTGACATAAAGAATGCCTTTGGTGCAATAATGTCGATATTTTCAGAAATCACATATTTGTTTGCGTTTCCGATATATGAGAAAAGAACGTTTTTACCGAAAATTGTTTCATCCTTTGAGTAAATTTCTGCTTCAAAAGGAGTGCCCATAAAAACTTCTGCACCAAAGTATTCGAACTGGCAGGTTGTAGGAATTACGACATTTTCAAGATAAGGGCTTGACATAAATGCGCCATCGCCAAGATATGCAATTGTTGATGGAAGTGTGACTGACGTATAATCACATTCCATAAATGCCATATCATAAACCATGATAATTGAAAATTCGCTGCCCTTGTATGTAACCTTTTCCGGAATTGTAATTCCCGGTTTTGGTGAAGTATCTTCTTCATCAAAATCAAAGCCTGTTACTGCACCAACGCCGTCCATAAGCAAATAATAGACATCGTCAATAAGGACATCGTAATACATTTCGTTATCTGAATCAAGAATGCCCTTTTCCTGTGCAGATGCTGTAAGACTGAATGCTGATAAAAGCATCACGAGTACAAAAACTACTGATAAAAGTTTTTTCATAATAAAATTCTCCCTTACTGTTTATTTTACGATTTTTACAGTGTTAATTTCAAATGGCTTGAAATCAATAGTTACCGTATTATCCTTTACATCCAATTCCTGAATGTTATTTTCAAGCATATCGCAAAGGTATGCTTTTTTCACATTAAATCCGAACTTAACATTAGCAGTTGTACGCTTATTAAAGTATTCACAACCACGAAGAATAATTGAATCCTCTGTTTCTGCCTTCTTTGCAGTTTCAAAGATTACATTGTCACAATCAACTGTGAAAAGTGAATATTCATTCTGAAGTGTCCCCTTGTTATCCCCTGCTTTTACGCAAACCATAGGAAGGTTAAGGTCATAAGCCTTCTGAATTGTGCCTGCTTCTCTGTAATCTCCTGCATGAGGATAAAGTGAATATGTAAATGTGTGCTCACACTTGTCTGCCTCAGGGTCAGGGAATGTACCACACTTAATAAGAGTAAGGCTCATTACACCATCGTGGATAGCGTGACCGTATTTACAGTCATTGAGAAGGCTGACACCATAGCCATATTCAGAAAGGTCACAGTATTTATGAGCACAAACCTCAAATCGTGCTGCATCCCAGCTTGTATTCTTATGAGTTGGTCTTTCAACTGAGCCAAACTGAATATCATAAGTTGCCTTGTTTGTATTAACATCTACAGGGAAGGCAGTTTTGAGAATAATGTGTGATTCCTTCCAATCGATGAAATTCTCAAAATCGATTTTGTCAATGTTATTGTAAAGATAAATGCTCTGAACAATAGTGCTGTTCTTATATTTTTTTGTAATCTTAAGACCTGCACGCTCACCCTCGTTGAGGATTTCAACGCTCTCTACATCATCTGCTTCCCAATGCTTTTCAACATAATAGCTGCTCATTTCCCAGTTATCATATTCTCTTGGGTAGTCCTCATAAGCAGTAAGAACATTACCACGTGCACCATTTTTAAGAACCTCACGGTTGTTTCTCTTATCATAAATGCTTGTGAATGTTCCCTTTTCATCAAGAACAAGACGGAAGAAATCGTTTTCAATTGAGTTTTCTGTAACTGATACCTTACTCTCTTCAGCAACAGGATTAATTACCTTATATCCCTTTGCAGGAACGTTTTCAACGTAATAGTATTTACCATCAATAAGGACTGCACCACTGTTAGCAAATGAATGCGGGTTAAATACAACATAACCATCAGTTGCCTCAACATTATTTGCAATTTCAGTTGTTGTATCGTTGATAATCTCATTACCTACTGCACCGATTTCCTCGTACTGTGCAACAGAATCAACATAAACCTCATTGATTGAAGAACCAGGAATAATATCGTGGAACTGATTGAGAAGGATTGTTTCCCAAGCATTCATCATATCTTCCTTACGATATTTATAACCGTTAAGATGCTCATTAATAAGTGAAAGTGTTTCAGCACGCTGGAACATAAATTCACTCTTACGATTATATCTCTTATTCTTTGCCTGTGAAGTGTATGTACCACGGTGGAATTCAAGATAAAGCTCACCATTCCAATGTGGAATTTTAGGATTGTTTTCTGTCTTTGACTTAATGTCGTCGAAGAATTCACCTGAATAAGCCATAATAGGTGTTGATGTGCCAGGAATACCGTGCTTTAATCTGTTGAAATATTCCAAATCCTTAGCGTAAGGTCCGCCACCACCGTCACCGAAGCCGAATGTTATAAGAACATTGTCGTAAAGGTCCTTCTGCTGATAACGGTCATAAGCACCACGAAGCTGATTTGCATTAAGCTTTGCGTTATATGTAACGTTAGTTGCAGGCTCCTGACCCTTGACCTTTGTCTGCGCTGTCATAAAGTGAGTGAAAACAGGTGTGTTATCAATACCGTGCCAAATAAATGTATCATAAGGCATTTTGTTCATTTCATTCCAGCCGATTTTTGATGTAACAAATTTATCAACACCACATTTTTGTAAAATCTGTGGTAAAGCCGCTGAATAACCGAAAACGTCAGGTAACCAGAGGATTTTACTGTCAACACCAAATTCGTCCTTCATAAAGCGTTTACCGTAAATGAACTGACGAACAAGGCTTTCACCACTGCAAAGGTTACAGTCAGCCTCAACCCACATACCACCTTCAACCTCCCAACGGCCAAGGCGTACCATTTCCTTAACCTCTTCATAAAGGTCAGGTGCATCCATTTTAAGGTATTTGTAAAGCTGTGGTTGGCTTGACATAAACTTATACTCAGGATATTTCTTCATAAGTGTAAGCACTGTTGAGAATGAACGAAGAATCTTTTCACGAGTCTGTGCAAGAGTCCATTCCCAAGCAACGTCAATATGAGTATGACCGATACAAAATGCGAAAACATCACCCTTTTTGCAATATTTTCCGTAAAATTCTGTTTTAAGGTAGTCGATAGCCTTATCGAGAGATGCGTAATATTCGTCAGAATAAGGACTTCTCATATCGATAAAATTAAGAGCATTGTTAAGGTGCTTTTTGATTTCAAAGTAATTTCTTGAATTTTCATCTTCAAATTCCAAGATTTCAAAAGGTACTTTTATATCATAATAAAGCTGTTTTGTCTTAGCGTCAATAAGCTGAAGATTTGTAACAAAATCAACGTATTCATCGTGGACACTACCTGAATAAGCATAAAGGTAAACCTTATGTATACCATTTGTCAAAAATACCTCACGGTGATTTTTGTCGATACCCTGCTGTAATTTACCGTCAACATAAGCGATAAACTGAGGATTGATGTCACACCAGCCAAGACGGGCATCAGAAGCTACTGACAACTGAATTTCGCCATTCCAATGGCTTGGCACTTCGATTTCGTTATAAAACCAAGCGTGCTTATCCTTTTTGCCACCCCAACGGTTAAGATATGGTGTAAAAGGTGTAAATGTATCGTCAATTTCAGGTAATGTGTTATCAAGCTTGTAATCACATTCCTTATAGAGAAAATCCGTTACAGGAATATTCTCTTTTATAATAAGCTTCTCAAATTCCTCAAGAAACACGTTAATTCTGTCTTCAATAAAATCCTTGTACATTGGTTTTGCCTCCTTACTCTCCAAATATGTCTGACATCATATAAAATGAGCCACACACAAGGATTGTTTCATCCTTACCGGTATTTGAAAGAATATATTTATAACCCTCTTTAGGATTATTTATAAAAATTACATTATCACAGTATTTTTCTATTATTTCTTTTAATTCTTCACCATTTAATGCTCGTGGATTACTTGGTGTAACTGTCACAACTGACTTGCAAAGTGGTGCGATTTTATTAACGTAACCTTCCACATCCTTATCAGCCATAAGACCGATGAGCATATTGATGTTTTTCACATTATATTTCGTCAGAAAATTATATAAAGCCTCTGCACAACCCTCATTGTGACCACCGTCACGGATTATAAGAGGTTTTTCACCAATAATTTCCATTCTTGCAATCATTCTTGTATTTTCAACACCCTGCCTGATTGCATTTTCACTTATCCTGAGTGTTTTTGCACACTCAATTGCATTAACTGTATTTTCAAGCTGATGATTACCCGTAAGCCTTGTTTTATACACACTATTTTCATACATAAATTCTGTACCGAAAATGGTATCCTCTTTAGTTTCTGCTTTCTGAGGATTTGTGATAATCAAGCTACAATTTTTATTGTTACAGGTGTCGTTGATAACCCTGATTGCATCATCAGTCTGATTTGAAGATGTTATTACAGGAATGTTTTCCTTGATAATTCCACATTTTTCAAATGCAATTTTTTCAATTGTGTCACCTAAAATTGCAATGTGGTCTAGGGAAATTGAAGTGATTACAACTGCCTCAGGCTTTTTCACAACATTCGTTGCATCAAATCGACCACCAAGTCCTACTTCAAGGACAACGTATTCACATTCTGCCTTTAAGAAGCAGAGAAAGGCTGAAACTGTAATTGCTTCAAATTCTGTGATTATTATATCCTGTTTATTTAATTCTTCAATTTTTCCACGGACTTCACTGACACATTCTGCAAATATATCTTTGCTAACATTTTCACCGTCAATCTGAATTCTTTCGCAAAAATCAATAACATAAGGTGAAGTGAAAAGTCCTGTTTTGTGACCATCTGCTATAAGCATATTGGATATCATTGTGGAGGTTGAGCCCTTTCCGTTTGTACCTGCTATATGGACAATTTTAAGCTTATCCTGTGGATTATCCAATAGGTCAAGGAGTTTTGAAATACGCTCAAGTCCCGGCTTAATACCAAATGCCAATAAAGAATGGATATATTCTACTGATTCATTAAAATTCATAAATTATCTCATTTTCATTGAAATATCAAATGCCTTAACAGAATGAGTAAGAGCACCAAGAGAAATAATATCAACGCCTGTTTTTGCAACAGAAGCGATGTTATCAAGTGTAATGTTACCTGATGCTTCTGTCTTTGCTCTACCGTCAATAAATTTCACACATTCACTCATCTGCTCATTATTCATATTGTCAAGCATAATGATGTCAGCGCCTGCTTCTACTGCTTCCTTAACTTCGTCAAAGTTACGAGTTTCAACCTCAATTTTAACCATATGACCAAGCTTACTACGAAGAATTTTTACTGCATTTGTAATTCCGCCACCTGCATCAATGTGGTTATCTTTAAGCATAGCACCGTCAGAAAGATTATATCTGTGGTTTTTACCACCACCACAAACTACAGCATACTTCTGCAATGCACGAAGTCCAGGTAAGGTCTTTCTTGTATCTGTAACTGATGCATTTGTGCCCTCACAGAGCTTAACTGCCTTATTTGTTGCAGTTGCGATACCTGACATATGCTGAATGATGTTGAGAGCTGTTCTTTCACCCTTTAAAAGACAAGCAGTTTTACCGTTGAATTCAACAATCAAGTCCCCTGCCTTTACCTCGTCACCATCGTTTTTGTGAACTGTATATGTGAAGGTATCGTCAAGAAGAGTGAAAACTCTCATCGCAATATCCAAACCACAAAGTACACCGTCAGCCTTTGCTACAAAATATGAGTTATTTCTCTGCTCTTCAGGGATAAGGTAGTCAGCAGAAACGTCGATATAGTTAATATCCTCGCTGATTGCCTCTTTAATAAGATTATCTACATAAAACTGATTTAATTTCATTGGTCATTGACCTCCTTAAGAATTATATATGCGACTGTTGCAAGGCTTAAGGCTTCGCAGTAGTCAGGAGTAATTTTGAATTTACCGTTTTTAAGTCGTGTAAGAATTTCACGTACTCGTTTATAACCATTTCTTACTGCATCCTCATTAGCAGGCATTACGAAATATGAACGCTGCATAATGTTACGGATTTCAGTACGGACGCCCTTAAATAACGGTGCACCGTCAAGGTCAGGCTTTTCGATTTCAGCAATCTGCACCTCAGGATATTTCATTTCAATACAACGAAGAATATCGTCAGCACAGCGTTTGCCGAATACAAGTGCCTCTAAAAGTGAGTTACTTGCAAGTCTGTTTCTACCGTGAACACCTGTATTTGAACATTCACCAACTGCGTAAAGTCGTGAAACTGTTGTTCGGGAATTAAGGTCAACCTCAATACCACCCATAAGGTAATGTTGACAAGGGAAAATTGGAATCAAGTCCTTTGTAATATCAACATTGTATCTAAGACAACCCTTATGAATTCCAGGGAAACGATTAAGAAGATATTCCTTATCACGATGTGTAATATCAAGATAGAAATTGTTGCTACCTGTTCTTCGTGATTCAATAATAATTGACTTTGAAACAACATCACGAGGGGCTAATTCAAGTCTTTCATCATAACGATGCATAAAGCGTTCCTTATTGCAGTTAAGGAGATATGCACCCTCCCCACGGACTGCTTCACTGATTAAGAATTGCTCGTTGTCATCGGAATTAAATGCTGTAGGATGGAACTGCACAAAGCTTAAATCCTTGATTCGGGCACCCAATTCAAATGCAAGACGAATTCCGTCACCCGTTGCAACCTTTGGATTAGTTGTGTATTTATAAACTCTGCCGATACCACCTGTTGCAAGTACACAATAGGATGCAAAAATTTCATCCTGACCATCATCAGTGAGAATGTGAGCACAAATACCACTCTTAACTCTTGTAAGCTTAAAAACAGGAGTGTTTTCGATAATTGTGATATTCTTCCTTGTCTGTGCTTCAGCCACCATAGCACGAACCATTTCAGCGCCTGTTGTGTCCTTATGATGAACAATTCGTCTTCGACAATGTCCGCCCTCAAGAGTCATATTAAGCTCACCATCAGGTCGTTTGTCGAACTCGACACCGTATTCGATAATCTTACGAACCTCGTCAGGACCTTCCTGAACTAAGGTAGTAACGGCATCAATATCGTTAGCGTGCTTACCTGCAATCATAGTGTCGTTTATGTGCAAATCATAGCTGTCATTTTCCAAGTCAAGAACAGCAGCGACGCCACCCTGTGCAAGTGAAGAATTGGAGTCAGTATTGCTCTTTTTCGCAAGGATAATAATATTAAGATTTTCCGGTAATGAAAGCGCTGTATTAAGTCCTGCAACACCACAGCCAACTATCAGCACATCACATTTTTTACTCATTAAAATTTCATCTTCTTTCAAAAATGAATATATATACTTATACAAATATAATGATACCATATATTTCTTAAAATTAATAGATATTTTTTAATATTTTATGAAGATATTTTGAATAAATTTATTTAAATTAAAGCGTTATCATCTTTGATTTTTAAAAATAAAAAATGGCTTTAACCTGAATGTTAAAGCCATCTATGTATGTACATATTAATTTATGATTTTACACTTTCTCCACGGGCACTAACCTTTTCTTCAGGGTTAATTTCGCCTGCCTTAAGAAGTGAAATCTTTGTAAGGAATGGTCCTATAATTTCGTAAATGAGAACTGCAAAAAGAGTGATATTTGCAACGATAGCACCCTCTTCACCCAATTCGTGAGCCTTGATTGCCATACCGAGAGCAACACCTGCCTGTGGGAAAAGAGTGATACCGAGATATTTTACAATATTCTTATCACATTTTGTTGCCTTTGCGCTGATTGATGCACCGAAATACTTACCGAGGCATCTGAAGATAATATAAATAACACCAATAAGAACAATTCCTGCATCCTTGAAGATTGACAATTCAAGCTCTGCACCACTGATTACGAAGAACAAAATCAATAATGGTGCTGTCCAACGGTCAACTCTGTCCATAAGCTCTTCTGAAAAATCACAGATGTTACAGAAGATTGTACCGAGCATCATACAAGTCAACAATGATGAGAATGCAATGTGCACTCCACCGATTTCAAACTTAAGCATTGACAATGAAACTGCAAGGAAAATAAATGTTACTGACATTGCAAGACGCTTTGACCTTGAATGGAAGAATTTTTCGCAGAAATTGAATGCATAACCAAGCACTGCACCAAGCACAAGAGATAAAACAACCTCAAGAAGTGGTTCAACAATAATTGAAACTACATCCACGCCACCGACGATAAGTGCCTTTGCAACACCAAATGAAACTGCAAATACAATAAGACCCACAGCGTCGTCAAGAGCAACAATCGGAAGGAGAAGACTTGTAAGAGGACCTTTTGCCTTATACTGCTTAACAACCATAAGTGTTGCAGCAGGAGCAGTTGCAGTTGCAACAGCACCAAGAACAATAGCAGCAGGTAATGAAAGCTTATCAGGTGCAATAAAGTGAACTGCAATCAAAGCAGCGTCAACTAAAAGACAAGCTACTAAAGCCTGAAAAATACCGATTACAGTAGCCTGTTTACCGATTTGCTTAAGCTGAGAAAGTCTGAACTCGTTACCGATTGAAAATGCGATAAAACCAAGTGCCACATCAGGAATAATGTCATAAGCCTCAATATTCGCCATACTTGTAAATCCAATTCCTGGAATGTGGAATGAACCAAGAACGTAAGGTCCTACAAGAATACCTGCAATAAGATATGCAGTTACAGCAGGAAGCTTGAAGATTTTTGCCACACGTGACAGCATAAGTCCTGCAAACAAGCAGATTGACAAACAAAGTAATGTTTCCATAAAACTCGCCTCGAATTTAATTATATTTAAGCGTGTTATATTTTAGCACTTGAGGTATATATGTTCAAGAATAAAAATGACAGTTTAATGGTGTATTTAAAAGAATTTTTTGGTGGAAATGACTTGAAAAGAAAACTAACTTACAAGATAATATGATTTGTACTGTATGTTGTCTTATGCAAATTGGAGTTTGTCGGGGAGTGCAAAATGCAAAGCGCAAAGTGCAAAATGAAGGAACTGCGTTGCAATTATAATGTCTCCCTCTGACGAGGGAGGTGGCATTTTCGTAAGAAAATGACGGAGGGAGAGATGGTTAATATAAAATCTTACTACCCCTACAACCAAATTGGTATGATGTAGGGTCGCTTCACGAAGCGACCATTCCAAAGTTTACTGATAACTCGATGCGGGCGATTCGTGAATCGCCCCTACAATTCTACTCAGCGACAAATTATAATTTGAATGCAAAAAATAATGGCGAAGTCGGAAGACCTCGCCATATTTATATTATTTTGTGTTTTATGCTCTTAATTTCTTTTCAAGGAGTTCCTTGATTACTGCAGGGTCACCTGCGCCACGAAGTTCCTTCATACAAGCGCCGAAGAGAGCCATAAGAGCCTTTTCCTTACCACTCTTGAAGTCCTGGACTGCCTTTTCATTCTGTGCAATCACGTTATCGATTACACCCTCAATAGCAGATGAGTCAAACTTCTTATCAAGACCGTTTGCCTTAACAAATTCTACAGGGTCAGCGTTATCCTCAACAACTGCGATAAGCACCTTTTTACCTGCATTTCTGTTGATTTCACCACTATCAACCATCTTGATAATAGTAGCAAGAGTTTCAGCAGTCATTGTAAGGTCATTAAGTGTCTTACCATCCTTACGGAGAACACCTGCACAGTCAGTAAGAATCCATGTTGCAGTATCCTTTGGATTACTGCCCATAGCCACAATATCGTCAAGCATTTTTGCAATCTTGTGGTTAGAGATGAGCATATCAATTTCTTTTTCAGAAATTCCTACCTAACGGTAAGCATCAGCCTTTTCATCAACTGCAGTTGGTTTGTTTGCCTTGATTTCCTCAAGCCATGCATCGTCAATGATAATAGGCATAAGGTTTGCATCAGGGAAATAACGGTAATCTGCTTCAGTTTCCTTGTTTCTCATTGCAAATGTTTTACCACTTACATCGTCAAAACGTCTTGTTTCCTGAACAAGCTCCTCGATTTCATATTCGAGAGCATCCATATGACGCTGTGCTTCGTACTTAATAGCTCTTTCAATAGCCTCAAATGAAGCCATATTCTTGATTTCAGTACGAACACCGAATTCTGTGCTTCCCTCAGGACGAACAGAAATGTTAACGTCACAACGCATAGCACCCTCTTCACATTCAGAAATGCCACTTGAACGGAACATTGACTTAAGCTTATTAAGGTATGTTACAACCTCTTCTGCACTACGGAAGTCAGGCTGTGTAACGATTTCGATAAGAGGAACACTTGTACGGTTAAAGTCAACGAATGATGAGTTACCGCTGTGAACAAGTTTACCTGCGTCCTCTTCCATATGAATCTGCTTGATTCTTACATCTCTTGTGCCTTCACTTGTCTTGAGTGTAACGCAACCGTCAGTACAGATAGGATGATTAATCTGTGTAATCTGGTATGCACAAGGAAGGTCAGGATAATAATAGTTTTTCTTGTCAAATGTTGTATATTTGTTAATGTTACAGTTGAGCATAAGACCTGCTGTAACTGCAAGCTCAACAACCTTTTTGTTCATAACAGGCAACATACCCGGCATACCTGAACAAGCAGGACAAACACAATCGTTTGGCTCACTGCCCTTACCGTGGCCACCACATGAACAGAAAATCTTTGATTCTGTGCTTAATTCAACGTGAGTTTCAAGACCAATAACAAGCTCGTATTTCATATTATTTGCCCTCCTTTTCAACGCTGTTTGCAAGGCTTAAAAGTGTGCTTTCAGAGAAATGATTACCTAAAAGCTGAACACCCTTTGTAACAAGTGCAGGAATACCGATAAGGTTTGCTGTTGCTGTGAAAACGCTTTCCTCAAATACCTTACCAAATGCATCCTTAATGTCATAAGCCTCATATTCTACCTTACTGCAAGCAGGAGTAAGAATTGCATCAAATTCCTTGAATTTGTTCTGAACTGCTTCTGCTACAACACGACGTACACGAAGTGACTTGTCGAAGCAATCCTTATAGCGAGTCTTTGAAAGAACATCAGAGCCATAGAGAATAACTGCCTTTGTAAGGAAGTTAAAGCCCTCTGTTCTTGAATTTACATATAATTCGTCAATGTTTTTGTATTCCTTTGCACGGTGACCGTACTTAACACCGTCATAACGAGAAACATTGTTACATGTTTCAGCACACATAAGAATCTGCCATGCTGTATTTGCGATTTCGCACATATCACATTCGATTTCAGTAACCTCAACACCATTTGCACGAAGAGAATCAGCAAAAGCCATTACCTTTGCTTTCGTTTCATCATCTGCCTTGTTGAGCAATGTCTTATTAAGAGCAACTTTTTTGCCCTCAACATCTGAAACCCCATAATCATAGCTGTCATTTTTAA
Source organism: Clostridiaceae bacterium (assembly GCA_904501895.1). Lineage (GTDB taxonomy): Bacteria > Bacillota > Clostridia > Oscillospirales > Acutalibacteraceae > Fimenecus. The sequence continues at coordinate 2,104 of CAJGCX010000029.1, read as the reverse complement.
GGCTTGTGCCGTCTTTATCGTCGTGACCTGCAATTACACCCATAATTTCAGCAATTTTCTGGGCATTCTTTGCGTAAACACCAATCTGTTCACCTGATGCAGCACAAGAAATCACACCATAACGAGATACTGTACCGTAAGTTGGCTTTAAGAAGTCAACACCAGAGAGTGCTGCTGCTCTTCTTGGTGAACCATTCATATCAACACCGAGTCCTGCTTCAACATCACCGTCAGCAACGAGAGAAGCTGTGGCACCTGATAATTTTTCAGCCTGTGGTGCATAGTAAGAAAATTCACCAACAAGGTCAAGACCAAATTCACCAACATTAGCCTTACCTGAAACTACATAACCCTTATTTTCAAGACGAGTAACTGCTTCAGCACTGAAAAGAGGCTTAAAGCCATCAAGAATTTTTGAACCTGCAGTTGTAACAACGTCCTTTACAAGGATTGTATCGTCAACTGCAATATTGCCTTTTTCACTGATTTGTGTTGCATAATATTTCATTACTATTCACCTCACTTTACAAGTCGTGGTACTTGCCAGCTGTCTTCGTTTCTTTCAGGAGCACCCTCTAAAAGGCTTTCTCTTGAGAAATTCTGTACTCTTACGTCTTCACGAAGTACGTTTGTCATTGGCATAACATGTACCATTTCTTCAACATTTTCTGTATCTATTGTAGTAAGCTTTGCTTCGCTTTCCTTCATTGCAGTGAAAATTCCCTGCATAACTGCTTCTTCATCCTCAGTAAGTGAAAGCTGATTTAACTGCTGTGCATTTGAGAAGGTTGAGCGCTTACCACTTGCCTTCTTTGAAGCACCGCCTGTTGCAGCCTGACGCTGTGCAAGTGCACTACCGTTACCAAGAAGATGAACATCCTCAAGCTGCTGATTTGTAACCTCACTTGGAGCACCAAGGAGTAAATCCTGTGCATTACCGTTAAGAGGGAATGCAATAACATCAAGGATTTTTTCTTCGTCAGTAAGAAGCATTACCATACGGTCAATACCAGGTGCCATACCTGCATGAGGAGGAGCACCATACTGGAACGCTGTATATAAAGCATTGAAACGATTCTTAAGCTCTTCTTCATCATAGCCTGCGATTTCAAATGCCTTTTTCATAATGTCAATATCGTGGTTACGAACAGCACCAGAAGCCAATTCTATACCGTTACAAACAAGGTCATACTGATAAGCTAAAACCTCCGTTGGGTCCTTTGTAAGGAGAGCGTCCATACCACCCTGTGGCATTGAGAATGGGTTATGAGTGAAGATTGTTTCACCTGTTTCCTCATCGTCCTCATACATTGGGAAGTCAACAACGAAGCAGAATTCAAATGCGTCGTCACTGATTAAGTCAAGCTGGTCTTTTCCTGCAAGCCAAGTACGAATCATACCTGCCTTTTTCTCTGTGCTATTCTTCTTTTCATCACAGATGAAGAAGAGTGTTTCACCTTCTTTAACACCTGTAAGCTCTGTAATCTCTGTTTTCTGTGCATCGCTTAAGAATTTTGCGATAGGACCTGCAAAAACACCGTCCTTAAGTGTGATATAACCAAGACCACCAAGACCAACTTCGTTTGAAGTAGCAAATTTAAGTGAGTCCTCAAAGAATTTCTTTGATTTACCCTGACAATCAGCAACAATACCACGTACAGGCTTACCCTTAAATGCAGGGAAGCTGACGCCTGCAAAGAAATCTGTCAAATCACAGATAAGAAGAGGGTTACGAAGGTCAGGCTTATCTGAACCGTAAGTCATCATAGCATCAGCATAAGTGATTCTACGGAATGGCTTAGGTGTAACCTTTTTATCAGAAAATGATTTGAATGTGTCGTAAATCAAATCTTCACAAACGTCAAGAACCTCTTCCTGAGTTGCAAACGCCATTTCAAAGTCAAGCTGATAGAATTCCCCAGGGGATCTGTCCTGACGGGCATCTTCATCTCTGAAGCAAGGTGCTATCTGGAAATATTTATCAAAGCCTGAAACCATAAGAAGCTGTTTAAACTGCTGAGGAGCTTGTGGTAATGCGTAAAATTTACCCTTATGTTTTCTGCTTGGAACGAGATAGTCTCTTGCTCCTTCTGGAGAAGAAGCG
>CAJGCX010000028.1 GCA_904501895.1 Clostridiaceae bacterium | reverse complement strand
AGAAGTTAAAAATCAAGTTGGTTTACACGCACGTCCTGCAACATTTTTCATCCAGAAGGCTAATGAATTCAAGTCATCAATCTGGGTTGAAAAGGAAGACAGAAGAGTAAATGCAAAGAGTCTTCTTGGTGTTCTTTCACTCGGTATTATGGGTGGAACAACAATTCGTATCCTCGCAGGCGGTTCTGACGAAGAACAGGCTGTTGAAGAGCTTGTTAAGCTTGTTGAATCAGGCTTTGCTGAATAATCAAAAAGCAACTTGAAGCACATCAATCCGATGTGCTTTATTTTTTTGTTTAACTATGTTATAATAATAAATATCGTAGGGGTCGGCGTCTCCGACGACCCGTGAATAAAATATATAAAAGAACATTTATAAGTGAAATATTTTGCTGTTGGAAAATGTGAAGTCCGTGTTGGAATAGATTGGCTTGTAAGGTGGTGAAAAACCGTGAACGAAAAACTGCATATTCTCCGAGAAAAGTCAATGAAATTACCCTTGACTCCCGGTGTTTATATTATGAAAAACAAGCAGGGTAAAATCATTTATATCGGCAAGGCAAAAAAACTTAAAAATCGTGTAAGTCAGTATTTCGGTTCACAGAATAAGCACGCCATTAAGGTTCGTAAAATGGTGGAGAATGTTGATGATTTTGACTACATTCTTACAGATTCCGAATTCGAAGCACTTGTCCTTGAAGCAAGTCTTATTAAACAGAATCAACCAAAATACAATATCCTTTTAAAGGATGATAAGGGATATAGCTATATAAAGGTTACAAATGAGCCTTACAGAAAAATTTCTGCTGTCTTGCAAAAGGACGATGAAAACGCCGACTATATAGGCCCTTTTACAAGCTCATATTCTGTCAAGCAATCTGTTGATGAGGCTAACAAAATTTTCCGGCTTCCACAGTGTAACAAATCATTCCCAAGAGATTTTAAGAAGGGCAGACCTTGTCTTAATTTCCATATAAATCGTTGTATGGGTGTCTGTACAGGAAAAATTTCACGAAAAGAATATGATGAGGCTGTGAATGACGCACTTGATTTCCTTAAGGGTGATATTACAAAAATCGTAAAAGAGCTTAAAATCAAAATGAACGCTTGTGCAGAAAATCTTGATTTTGAAAATGCAGGAAAATACCGTGACCGAATCCGTGCTATTGAGAATATGCAGGTCAAGCAAAAGGTTGTTACGGAAACTACCGATTCAAAGGATGTTTTTGCACTTGCATTCAACGAAAACGATATTTGTGTAACAGTTTTGCGATATGATAAAGGACGACTTTGCGACAGTGAATATTTCTTCTTTGACAGCGACAAAATGGTTGAAAATATCCGTTGCAATTTCCTTATTCAGTATTACGGAATGAATCGTGCAGTGCCACAGAAGATATTCGTTGACGAGGAATTTGAGGATATGGAGCTTCTTGGTGAGCACCTTACAAATGTGCGTGGAAAGAAATGCACTCTTTCTGTGCCACAAAGAGGTGAGGGACTAAAGCTTGTTAATATGTGCCGAGAAAATGCTTACGAAAAGCTTGCACAGAAAAAGGGTAAGCAGTCCTCTGAAATCAAGTCACTTGAAGAATTGAAAACACTTTTAGGTTTACAGAAAACACCTGAATATATTGAGTCCTACGACATTTCTCACACGGGTGGTGAGGATAATGTTGCAGGTATGGTGGTTTTTAAAAACGGAAGACCTTTAAAACGAGCATATCGTACTTTTAATATCAAGTCCTTTACAGGGCAGGATGACTATGGCTCAATGCGTGAGGTGTTGTCACGACGCTTTGATGAGTACGAAAAATTCAAAAATGAAAATGCAGATGAGGGCTTCGGAAAATTACCTGATTTAATTCTACTTGACGGTGGTAAGGGTCAGGTAAATGCAGTAAGAGAAGTGCTTGTTGAAAAAAATCTCAACATTCCATTGTTTGGTATGGTAAAGGACTCAAAGCATAAAACAAGAGCCATAACAGGTGACGGTGGTGAAATCGCCATAAATTCTACAAGAAGTGTTTTCACACTTGTTTCGGAAATTCAGGAGGAGGTACATCGTTTCTCCGTTGGCTTCCATCATAAAAAGCATACTAAACGAGGACTCGAATTATCTCTTACAAAAATCAATGGTATTGGTGAGGCAAAGGCAAGGGAGCTTCTCAAAGCCTTTAAAACAATAAAAAATATAAAAAATGCAAGTGTTGTGGAGTTGGAAGCCGTAAAGGGTATTAACAGACAGCTTGCAGAGGAAATATATAAGTATTACAGAGAGGATTAAAATATGATTGATACAATAATTTTTGACTTGGATGGAACACTTTTAAACACACTTGAGGACCTTATGGACAGCGTGAATTACGCTCTTGAAAGACAAGGCTTTCCATTGAGAAGCTTAGAGGAAATCCGTTCATTTGTCGGTAACGGAATCCGTCTTTTGGTTGAAAGAGCAGTTCCACAGGAGGTTGTAGGCACAGATACCTTTGAAATCTGCTTCAAGGATTTCAACGATTATTACAAGGTGCATATGGAGGACAAAACTGCGCCTTATGAGGGCATTAATGAAATGCTCAGAAGCGTTAAAAATGCAGGCTTTAAAACTGCTATCGTAACAAACAAGGTTGACTATGCTGCGCAGGAATTGTGCAACAGATTATTCCCTGAAATCGATTTGGTTGTAGGTAGTGTTGATGACAGACCAAACAAGCCTGCACCTGACGGAGCATTTTATGCAATCGACACCTTGGGTAGTGTTGCTGAAAACACAATTTTCGTAGGTGATGCTGACACAGACATTCTCACAGCAAAGAATGCAGGGCTTAAGTCGATTGGTGTGCTCTGGGGCTTCCGTGACCGTGAAATCATTGAGGCTGAGGGTGCAGAATACATTGTTGAAACTGTAAATGACCTTGAAAAACTCCTTATTTGTTTAAAAAACTCTTGATTTTCCCATAATATTTACAAAATAATTTGACAAATACACGTAAAAATGCGATAATAACAATATATATTTATACAATGGAGCGAATAAATGAGAGTAATAACAGGTGAAGCAAGAGGCAGAAAGCTAATAACTCTTGAGGGTGAGGATGTACGTCCTACAACCGATAGGGTAAAGGAAAGTATTTTTAATATTATTCAGTTTGATGTTGAGGGTGCTTCTGTCCTTGACTTGTTTGCAGGTTCAGGACAGCTTGGTATCGAGGCATTGAGCCGTGGCGCAAAGCATTGCACATTTGTTGACTCATCAAATCGTTCAGTTGAGGTTGTAAGAGAGAATCTTAAAACTGTGGGCTTTGAAAAGCGAGCAAGTGTTTTCTGTGGTGACGGTAAAATGTATATAACACTCAGCCATGACAGATTTGATATTGCTCTTCTTGACCCACCTTATAATAAGCAGATTATTGACAGTGTTTTACCTGCAGTTGCTGAAAAAATGACTGATAATGGCTTAATCCTCTGTGAAAGTGAATTGAGAGAGGTTTTACCGGAATCAGCAGGTGACTTTGTAAAACACCGTGAATATAAATATGGTAAAATTAAAATTACCTCATATAGAAAGAATATGTGAAAATTATGAAAACTGTAATTTGTCCGGGAAGCTTTGACCCTGTTACAAACGGACATCTCGATATTATCAGAAGAAGCTCAAAGCTTTTTGATAAGGTTATCGTTGTTGTAATGAAAAATCCTTCAAAGACTAACTTCTGCTTTTCTCCTGAAGAGCGTGCCGAGCTTATTTCACGTTGCGTAAAGGATTTTGGTAATGTTGAGGTTGATATTTACGAAGGACTTTTAGCTGAATATGCAAAGCAGAAAAATGCTGTTGCAGTTGTTAAGGGGCTTCGTGCTGTGTCTGACTTTGAATATGAATTTCAACAGGCTCAGATGAACAAGAAGCTTAATGAAAATCTTGAAACTGTGTTTATTAATACACGTGTTGAAAATCTTTATTTAAGCTCAAGCGCAGTAAAGCAAATTTGCGAATTAGGTGGGGACATAAGTGATTTCGTTCCTGAAATAATTTGTGAAGATATAGTAAAAAGAATTAAACGAGGTGTTTAAAATGACAATAGAAAACTTACTTGAAGAAATCGAAGCTATACTTGAGGAAGGTAAAACTGTTCCATTTACAACTAACCTTTTAGTTGATGCTCAGGCTATCAAAACAGCTATTGAGGACATCAGACTCAATATGCCTGAAGAACTTATGCAGGCAAGAAAGATTGCTTCCGAAAGAAAGGAAATCCTCACAGGTGCACAGGATAATGCTGATAAGATTATCGAACAGGCACACATAAGAGCAAAGGAAATCATTTCTGAAGATGAAATCACAAGAGGCGCTGAAATGCAGGCAGAAGAAATTCTTCAGCAGGCAAGACAGACTGCAAACGAAATCGTTGAGCAGGCAAGAGCTTCTGCAACAGAGCTTACTGAACAGGCAAGAAACTGGTCAAAGGAAATGCGTCAGAGTGCAAGTGAGTATGTTGAGAGCATCGTTGCTGTTGCTGACGAAACACTTACAAATTCAGTTAACGAAATCCGTCGTGCACGTCAGCATTTAAAGGCTGCGTCACAGTCAAAGCGTGTTGACGAATAATAAAGATTTAAATTCATAAGAAGCACACCTCACAGCATATTTATTTATATAAAATGTGTTTGAGGTGTTTCTTTTATGTTTGTATATTCTGTAAAGACAAAGCATATAAAGGTGATTTTTCTTGTGGCGTTTGTGCTGTTTACGGTGATTTCACTTTTCATTCTTTCAAATGAAAGTGAGCAAACGAGCAGTGATAATATGCTTGTGTCAGCTGAAACCCACAAGGAGCGTATGAATTTCATTTCTCAATACGGATGGCAGGTTGAGGAAGAGCCTTCTGAAATAAAAGAGGTCATTATTCCTGAGGAGTTTGACGATGTCTATACTGCCTATAACGAAATTCAGCGTTCACAGGGCTTTGATTTAACTGAATATGCAGGGGAAAGAGCAAAACGCTGGACATATACTGTAAAAAATTATGAAGGGTACGAAAATCGGAATTGCATAAATATCAACCTTTTAGTCATTGACGGAAGGGTAGTCGGCGGAGATGTCTGCTCCGTTGAGCTTGACGGATTTATGCACGGATTTTCAATGCAAAATGGAAAGACTTGATAAAATACTTGCTTCCCAAGGGACATTATCCCGAAAGGAAGTTAAGGAAATTATAAGAAAGGGCAGAATTACGCTTAACGGAAATGTTGTTAAGGATAGCTCTGTCAAAATTGATGAAAATAAAGATGTAGTCACTCTTGACGGTGAGGTGTTAAGCCTTAAAAAGCATATTTATATTATGCTCAATAAACCGCAGGGGATTATTTCTGCAAGTGATAGTGACACAGATGAAACTGTTGTTGATTTAGTACCTGAGGAATTATTCCGTAAAGGGCTTTTTCCTGCAGGACGACTCGATAAGGATACAACAGGCTTTGTGCTTATTACTGACGACGGTGACTTTGCTCACAGAATTTTGTCCCCGAAAAATCACATTTTCAAAACTTATATTGCAGAGCTTCAGCATAAGCTTTCGGATGATGATATTAAATCCCTTGAAAACGGAATTGTGTTGGGTGATGGTACAGAGTTAAAGGAATCAAAGGTGGAGGTTATTGAGGATACGGACAAGCCTTTGGTGAGAATTCAGATTTGTGAGGGTAAATATCATCAGGTTAAAAGAATGTTTGCTGCAACAGGTAATAAGGTATTGACACTTCATCGTGAAAAAATGGGTGAATTGTACCTTGATAATAACCTTAAACCGGGTGAATGTCGTGAAATTACATCGGATGAGCTTGTGAAAATAATCTCAAAATAAAACCTTTGGTCAAATTGAACAAAGAAATTTAAAGTTAAAAAATAACTAAAATAAGAGTAATATACAAAAAAAATCAAAATTTTTGTGTAATTTGATTGAAAAAAGTTGGGAAATATCAAAAATTCACTTGCAAAAACAGAATTTATTGTGTAAAATACATAGTATTCTAATAGTGAATTTGTATAAAGGGTGGTCAAAACCATGTCAAACAGATTATTTCAGGGAATCGTCCATCAGATGACAGATGTTATCGAAAGAACTTTCGGTGTTATTGACGAAACAGGAACTGTCATTTCTTGCAGTGAATTAGGAAAAATAGGTGAGGTTCAGTCAAATGCAGTGGCTGAGGTTTTTGCTGTAACTGAAAGCAGAATTATCGACGGATACACATATAAGGTATTTGGTGCACCAATGCACCCTGTATATGCAATTTTTGTTGAGGGTGATGACCCAATTGCTGAAAAGTATGTTGGCGTTCTTTCAATTGCTCTTTCAACAATCAAGCAGTATTACGACGAAAAGTATGATCGCGGAAACTTTATTAAGAACATCATTCTTGATAATATTCTTCCTGGTGATATTTATATTAAGTCAAGAGAGCTTCATTTTAATAACGATGTTACTCGTGTTGTTCTTCTTATCAGAATTACTGAAAAGAATGACGTTTCAGTATTTGATGTTATTCAGGACTTGTTTCCTGATAAGTCAAAGGATTTTGTTATCAATGTTAATGAAACAGATATTGCTCTTATAAAAGAGGTTAAGACAAATATTGAGGTTAAGGACCTTGAAAAGCTTGCTCGTTCAGTTGCCGATTCACTTGGCACAGAGTATTACACACATGTACTTGTCGGTATCGGTACTCCTGTTGATAATATCAAGGATTTAGCTCGTTCATATCGTGAAGCTCAGGTTTCACTTGAGGTTGGTAAGGTTTTTGATACTGAAAAGACAATTGTAAGCTATGAGCATCTCGGTATCGCAAGACTTATTTATCAGCTTCCTACAACTCTTTGTGAAATGTTCCTTCGTGAGATTTTCAAGCGTGGCTCAATCGAAAGCCTCGACCACGAAACACTTTTCACAATTCAGAAATTCTTTGAAAATAATCTTAACGTTTCTGAAACATCGAGAAAATTGTTCGTTCACAGAAATACACTCGTTTATCGTCTAGAAAAAATCAAGAAGCTTACAGGACTTGACCTTCGTGAGTTTGACGATGCAATCGTATTCAAGGTAGCTCTTATGGTTAAGAAATACCTTGATGCAAACCCAATTAAATATTAATTCTTCAGGTGGAGCATAAGCCTCCACCTTTTTATTTTGCAAATTATAATTTGTCGTTGAGTAGAATTGTAGGGGACGATGAGTCTCACCTGCCGGTTCGGTCGGTGCTTCTGCTTCGCAGAGGTGTCCACTGGACACCTGCACCCCACATCGTCCCGTTTGGGTTTAATGGTAACTTATTGCGGGCGGATGTGGGCATCCGCCCCTACGAATTGTCCCCGACAACCTCCAATATATCTTGCAAATTAAAATGAATATGGTATAATTTCCCTATAGATGATTTTACACAAAAGGATGTTGAGTATGGTTAATATAAAATTAAATCCCAACCGTAATTATGGAATTGATTTTCTGCGAATTCTTTCAATGCTTTTTGTTTTGCTTTTGCACATTTTGCAACATGGTGGAATTTTAACAAATCTTGAAAAATTTTCTTTAGGTTATAACCTTGCTTGGTTTGTGGAGGTTTGTGCATACTGTGCTGTTAATTGCTATGCTCTTATTTCAGGATTTATAGGTTACAATTCAAAGCAGAAATATTCTAATATAATTAACCTTTATTTTCAGACTGCATTTTATGCAGTTTTAGCAACGGGTATATTTTATTTTATATATCCTGAGGAAATCGGTTTAAAACCATTTGTCAAAGCAGTTTTTCCGTTTGCTTTTGATGCTTATTGGTATTTCAGAGCATATTTTTGTATGTTTTTCTTTATGCCTTTTATGAACAAAATAATAGAGGTATGTGATTTCAAACTGCTTACAAAGCTTGTATCTTTATTTGTGGTTTTCTTTTCAATATTACCTACAATATTAAGATATGATATTTATTCCACGGATATGGGATATAGTGTTTTGTGGATTTCGATTTTGTATATAATTGGTGGTTATATAAAAAAATATGAACTTCACAAGAAAATCAGTAATTTTAAATGTGTACTTCTGTATTTCGGTGCAGTTTTCGTAACCTTCGGTCAGAAGGTGATTACTGAATATGTTAAGTTCGCGGTAAGTGGTGAAGTAGTTAACGAAGGTATGTTTATTAAATACGTTTCTCCTACAATTGTGATATGTGCCGTATCCTTGCTTTGCTTCTTCGCAAAGGTGGATTTTAAGGAAGGTATGAAAAAATTTACTACAATAATATCACCATTTGCATTTAGCGTTTACCTTATCCACACAGCACCTTTCGTATCGTCAAAGATAATGAAAAACAGATTCATAGCCTATGCAGATTTTAACCCAATAATTATGATTCTTGTGGTTTTTGCCACAGCAATAGGTATCTTTATGTTGTGCTCATTAATTGATTTTATAAGAGTGCAGCTTTTCAGATTATTAAAAGTTAAGAAGCTTTCAATTAAAATTGAAAATTTTATCACAGCTCTTGTTAATAAAATTCAGATTAAGAAGGAATTTGAACAAATCAATTCTTGAAAGGATGTAGAGTATGGCAGAAAATAAAACAGAGCTTACGCCGAAGGAATCCATAATTCAGATTGTGAAATTTGTGGTATTTTCAATGGGCTCAGGTGTAATACAGACAGTTGTTTTTACAATACTTAATGAAAAAATGCACTTTGATTATTGGCAAAGCTATCTTCCTGCAATAACACTTGGTGTACTTTACGGGTTTACGGTTAACCGTCGATTTACATTCAAATCAGCAAACAATGTGCCGATTGCAATGGCAAAGCTTGCATTTTATTACTGCATCTTCATTCCCACATCTACATATTTAGGTGATTTGGCAGAGAGCGCAGGAGTGAATGAGTATATCGTCCTTGTACTGACAATGCTTTCAAACCTCATAACAGCATTTCTTGTAAATCGTTTCTGGATTTATAAGGACTCAATGAATACAAATAAGCTTGCTCAGAAGGAAAAAGAGAAAAACAAGTAAGGAGAATTTTTATGTCAAAGCAAAAACTTTCACCAAAGGAAACTGCAATTCAGGTTGCAAAATTCGTTGCATTCTCAATGGGTGCAGGTATTATTCAGATTGCATCATACACAATCATTCACGAGCTTACTGATTGTGTGCATTGGAAGGCATATCTTCCATCGCTGGTTTTGTCAGTTCTTTATAACTTTACAGTAAACAGAAAATTCACATTCAAATCAGCAACAAATGTCCCTGTTGCAATGCTTAAGGTGGCACTTTTCTATTGTGTATTTACACCTGTTTCCTTGTATCTTGGTCAAATGGCAGAAAATGCTGGTATCAACAACTATATAGTTGAAGCAGTAACAATGGCTTGTAACCTTGTTACTGAATATCTTTATTGCAGATTTGTTGTTTACCGTAACTCAATGAATACAAACGACATCGCTAAAAAAGATAAGTCAAAATAAATTCAATTTGCGTGGTCTTTTGACCACGCTTTTTCTTTGCCTGAATAATCATGTAAATTATAATTTATCGGGATGAAAAGCGCCCCTTGTCAAAGGGGAGAGGGCCACGAAGTGGCGAGGGGATTCCTGTTGTTGCATAATGAATCCCTCCACCGCTAACGCGGTCCCCCTCCCTTTAACAAGGGAGGCTGTTATACCCGACAATCTCCGATTTGCCTATTCGTTTTCCACTTTCCGTTTTACATTTTCCGATTTATTTCTAATTCCCACCAAATTTATATGAATTAACTATTGAATTCCTACTAAATTTGTAGTATATTATTTCGGTAACAAAAAACAATACTCTAAAAGGGTGTATTTTTTATGAAAATTTCAACAAAAGGCAGATATGCACTTCGTCTAATGACCGATTTGGCAATTCATAAGGATGATGGCTATATCTCAATAAAAACTGTATCTCAAAGACAGGGTATAAGTGAAAAATACCTTGAACAGATTATAAAGCTTTTGGCAAAAGAAAATCTTGTTGAAAGCATCCGTGGTGCACAGGGTGGCTACAAGCTGACTCGTGAGCCAGTCGAATACACAGTAGGTGAAATTCTTCGTGTGACAGAGGGGAGTCTTGCTCCTGTTGCTTGTCTTGCAACTGACGAAAACACCTGTGAAAACTGTATGGACTGTGTGACACTTGAAATATGGCAATGTGTCCTTGATGCTGTCAATAAGGTAGTTGACTCAATTACACTTCAGTATTTGGTAGACAAGCAGAAAGAGAAGGGTAATTGCGGATGCTGTTAAAATATGATTTGCATGAGGCAGCGCGTTATATGGGATATAAGCACGGAGCAGAGCCCAGCGAAGCAATTTGTGAGCTCTGTGAAGAAGCTTACGAAAAATTGTGTAAGGTGATTACACCTAAATACATTTATAAGGAATACAGTTTTGAAAGAACATCTGACGGAATCATAATTGAGGGAATCGAATTCAAAAGTGCAAAGCTCTTAAGTCACTTAAGGGGTTCAACAAGTATTATTCTCTTCGGTGCAACAATCGGCGTCGGTGCTGATACATTAGTCCGTAAATATTCCGTAACTGATGCAGCTATGACAAGTATTGTTCATTGTGTTGGTGCATCTCTTGTGGAAAATCTTTGTGACCAGGCTTGTGAGGAACTTAAAACCACAATAAAAGGTGACCACAAATACCGTTTCAGTCCAGGTTATGGTGGACTTCACATTTCATCACAAGAGGATTTCTTCAAGCTTTTACCAATGACAAAGCAATTAGGAGTTTCGCTTTCAGATAATTTTCTGATGACTCCAACAAAAACTGTCACAGCATTTATAGGAGTAACAAAAATATGACATTCAAAGAAAAATTCGGCAAGGAAATTCTGTTTTTCGATGGTGCAATGGGTACAATGCTCCAGAAGAATGGCTTGAAAACAGGTGACCTTCCTGAAAATATGAACATTACAAATCCTGAAGTGCTTCTTAAAATTCATAAGGAGTATCTTGATGCAGGATGTAATGTAATTACAACAAATACATTCGGTGCAAATTCTCTTAAATTCAACAATGTCCCTGAGATTATCACAGCAGGCGTATCTCTTGCAAAAAAATCAGCAGAGGCTTATGACAGAGATATATTTGTGGCACTTGATATTGGTCCACTTGGCAGACTTTTAGAGCCGTGTGGTGATTTGCCATTTGAAGATGCTTATAATCTTTTCAAGGAGCAAGTTATAGCAGGTGAAAATGCAGGCGCTGACTTCATACTTATTGAAACAATGGGGGACTTGTACGAAATCAAGGCAGCAGTTTTGGCTGCAAAGGAAAACACAAGTTTACCTGTCCTCGTATCAATGATTTTTGACGAAAAAGGCATTCTCTTAACAGGCGCAGACATAAAAACTGCAGTTGTAACACTTGAAGGCTTGGGTGTTGACGGTTTTGGTATGAATTGTGGCTTAGGTCCTGACCAGATGCTTGAATTATTGAAGGAAATGCAGAAATATTCAAGTACACCGATTTTCATTCAGCCGAATGCAGGACTTCCTGTAAGCGTAAACGGCAAAACAACCTACAATGTAACACCTGAGGAATTTGCTGAAAAGCAGCTTCTCATTCTCAAAAACGGTGCTTGTGCATTGGGTGGCTGTTGCGGTACAACTCCTGACCATATAAAGGCAATGATTGACCTTTGCAAAAATGAAAAAATCACAGAAATCAGTAAGAAAAGCTATACAGCAGTTTCTTCATACTCAAGGACAGTTGAATTTTCAGAAAAACCTGTAATAATCGGTGAGCGGATTAATCCAACAGGTAAAAAGCTTTTAAAGAAAGCACTCCGTAATAACGATATGGATTATATCTATCGTGAGGGTGTGACTCAGGCTGATTCAGGTGCTCATATCCTTGACGTGAATGTGGGACTTCCTGAAATTGATGAGCCAACAATGATGGTTAATGCAGTTAAGGGACTTCAGAGTATTCTCGATTTACCGTTACAGCTTGATACATCTGATACAGCTGCTATGGAAAAGGCACTCCGTATCTATAACGGTAAGCCAATGGTCAATTCCGTAAACGGTAAAGAGGAGTCAATGAATTCTGTTTTTCCGCTTGTGAAAAAATACGGTGGTGTGGTTGTTTGTCTTACTCTTGACGAAATGGGAATTCCCGAAACTGTCGATGGCAGAATGGCAATCGCAGAAAAGATTATTAATAAAGCAGGGGAATACGGAATTTCCAAAAACGACCTTATTTTTGACCCTCTTTGTATGACAGTCAGCACAAATAAGGATAATGCAAAAATCACTCTTGAATGTGTCAGAAGACTTAAAAATGATTTAGGTGTGCATACTGTTTTAGGTGTTTCAAACGTTTCTTTTGGACTTCCAAATCGTGAGTTGTTGAATTCCTTATTCTTTACACTTGCTATGAACAATGGTTTGAGTGCAGGAATTATAAATCCAAAAAGTGAAATGATGATGAATGCTTATTATTCATTCAACGCTTTGATGGGATTTGATGAAAATTTTGAGAATTATATCTCCAAGGCTACTGACACAAAAACAGAGGTAAAAAGTGATTCTGTTGACCTTAAAACTGCAGTTATAAAGGGCTTAAAGGAACAGGCAAAGCAGGAAACTGAAAAAGAGCTTAAAACGAAAACTCCACTCCAGATAATCGACGGAATTTTAATTCCTGCTCTTGATAAGGTAGGAAAGGATTTCGAGAATAACAACGTATTCTTACCGGGACTTTTAATGAGTGCCGAAACTGCAGGAATAAGCTTTGATATAATCAAAAAGCATTTGCAGAATTCAGGCTCTGAAGCAACGAAAAAGGGTAAAATCGTAATCGCAACCGTTAAGGGCGATATTCACGACATCGGTAAAAATATCGTTAAAGTCCTTTTAGAAAATTACGGTTATGATGTAATTGATTTAGGTAAGGACGTTACACCACAAATGATTGTGGAGGCTGTAAAAGCTCATAATGTAAAGCTTGTTGGTCTTTCTGCACTTATGACAACAACAGTGCCAAGCATGGAAGAAACAATAAAGCTTCTCCGTAAAGAAACAGATGGTGTTTCTGTAATGGTAGGTGGCGCAGTGCTTACAGAGGAATATACAAGTATGATAGGTGCAGACTATTACGGTAAGGATGCAATGTCATCTGTTAGAATTGCTGAAAAATTCTTCTCAGAATAATCCTATTTGTATATTGTTATGATTGACAAAATTTTACAGTAGTAGTATCATATAAATGAATTCATAGTAATTTACTGTGAAATAAGAAAAATGATTGAATTTAACGAAAAGAGATGTATATATGAAAGTTTATGCAGATAACGCTGCAACAACAAAAATTTCAAAGATTGCCCTTGATGCAATGATGCCTTGCTTCAATGAAGTTTACGGAAATCCATCAAGCCTTCATTCTGTTGGTCAGGATGCTTTCCATAAGGTAAGGGATGCACGAAACATAGTTGCAGAGTGCTTGAACGCTGACCCAAATGATGTTTACTTTTCATCAGGCGGTAGCGAAAGTGACAACTGGGCAATTAAGGGCGCAGCTTACTTAATGGCTAAAAAAGGCAAGAAGCATATTATCAGCTCAAAGTTTGAGCATCACGCTGTGCTTCACACATTAAATGTCCTTGAAAAGGAAGGCTTTGAAATCACACTTCTTGATGTTTACGAAAACGGTGTCGTAAGAGTAGAAGATGTGAAAAATGCTATCCGTGAGGATACAGCGCTTGTGACAATTATGTACGCTAATAACGAAATCGGCACTGTTCAGCCAATTCGTGAAATCGGTGCAGTTTGTCGTGAAAAGGGAGTCCTTTTCCATACTGACGCTGTTCAGGCTGTTGGTCATATTCCTGTTGACGTTAAGGCTGACAATATTGATATGATGTCATTTTCAGGCCATAAGTTCCACGGTCCTAAGGGCGTTGGTGGTCTTTACTGCAAAAAGGGTATAAGACTTCCTAACCTTATCGAAGGTGGTGCACAGGAAAGAAACCGTCGTGCAGGTACTGAAAATGTTCCTGCAATCGTTGGTATGGCAGCAGCGCTTAAGGATGCTTGCGATAATATGGAAGAAAACACAAAGAAGCTTATCGCAATGAGAGAACAGCTTATGGAAGGTATTCTCAAAATCGATTTAAGCCGTATTAATGGTGACCGTGAACACAGATTACCTGGTAACGTTAGTGCTTGCTTTGAGGGTGTTGAGGGTGAATCACTTCTTCTCTACCTTGACTTAATGGGAATCAGCGCTTCTTCAGGCTCAGCTTGTACTTCAGGTTCACTTGACCCAAGCCATGTGCTTCTTTCAATCGGTCTTGTTCACGAGGTTGCTCACGGCTCACTCCGTTTAAGCCTTTGTGAAGAAAACACACCTGAGGAAATGGATTATATTTTAGAAAAATTACCACCAATTATTGACAGACTTCGTGATATGTCACCATTGTGGGAAAAGATACAAAAAGAAAGAGGTTTAGTATAATGGAATATTCAGAAAAAGTAATGGAGCATTTTGTGAATCCTCATAATGTAGGAAAGCTTGAGGATGCTGACGGAATAGGTGAGGTTGGCAACGCAAAATGTGGAGATATTATGAAAATGTATCTCAAAATTGAGAATGATATTATCACAGACGTTAAGTTCAACACTTACGGTTGTGCGTCTGCAATCGCAACAAGCTCAATTGCAACTGATATGATTAAGGGTCAGCCATTGAGCGAAGCACTTAAGCTTACAAATAAGGCTGTTGTTGAAGCACTTGACGGACTTCCTGCAGTAAAAATTCATTGCTCAGTTCTCGCTGAACAGGCAATCAAAGCAGCAGTTAAGGACTACTACGACAAAAACGGCATTGAATATAACCCTGCTGACTTTGAGTTCGAGGAACATCATCATTAATTCGTAGGGGCGATTCACGAATCACCCCTACAATATCAGCCTTCCTTGTCAAAGGGAGGGGGACCACCGTAGGTGGTGGAGGGATTCTAAAAATGACAATAAAAGAAATGCAGGAAAAAATCCTGATGCTTAAAAAAGAAAAAGATATTTGTATATTAGCTCACAGCTACGTTGCACGTGAAATCATCGAAATTGCTGATTTCACAGGTGACAGCTTTCAGTTAAGCGTTGAGGCTTCAAAAACTCAGGCTAAAACTGTAATTATGTGTGGCGTTCGTTTTATGGCTGAAACTGTAAAAATCCTCTCACCTGAAAAAACAGTTTACATCACAAGCCCTGTTGCAGGTTGTCCTATGGCAGAGCAGATGAGCGTTGAGTATATTGAGGAAATTAAAAAGGAGCATCCTGATTATACAGTTGTGGCATACATTAACACAACTGCAGCCCTTAAAACTGTTTGCGACGTGTGTGTAACATCTGCATCAGCAGTCAATGTTGTAAGCAAGCTCCCTAACGATAAAATTCTCTTTATTCCTGATTGTAATTTAGGTGACTTTGTTGCAAAACAGATGCCTGAAAAGGAATTTATGTTTGTAAACGGTGGT
>CAJGCX010000027.1 GCA_904501895.1 Clostridiaceae bacterium | reverse complement strand
TTCACAAGTAGCAGATTTGTCGATTGTCCACTCAGTTGAAACGTTATGACCCAATGCAGGAATTACCTCAGTTTCAGTATTGCCACAAGCTGAACATGTATGATACATCAAGCCTTGTGATTCGCAAGTTGGTTCCGTATCAATAACCCATTCTTCATAAGAGTGTTCAATTATCTCAATAACAGTTACATCAAACTTTTCACCACAAAGTGAACAATGATGTGACTTACTGCCCTCTTCTGTACAAGTAGGCTCTTTGTCAATAGTCCATTCTGTTGAAATATTGTGAGAAAGTGCAGGAATAACCTTTGTTTCAACAGCACCACAAACTGTACAAATATGGGATTGTGAGCCTTCTACACCACAAGCAGGTAAGCTATCCACATTCCATTTACCATAAGAATGTTCAATCATTTCAATAGCTGTAACATCAAACTTTTCACCACAAAGTGAACAGTGATGTGACTTACTACCCTCTTCTGTACAAGTAGGCTCTTTGTCAATAGTCCATTCTGTTGAAATATTGTGAGAAAGTGCAGAAATTGTTTTTGTTTCAACATCACCACAAACTGAACAAGTACGAGTCTGTGCACCCTCAACACCACAAGATGGTATTGAAGAAAGTGACCATTTGCCATATGTATGAGTGCCTGTATCGGATAATGCAGGGACTGCTGTTATATCAGTTTTAGCATCACAATACTGACAATGTCTTGATTTACTACCTTCTGTTGAGCAGGTTGGTGCAACATCAACTGTATATTCTTCTGAATAATTATGGTTCTCTGTAGAAATTGGGATTGTTTCACTCTCTATTTTACTACAACAAGTGCAAGTACGTTCTTTAACTCCTACTGTTGTGCAAGTAGGCTCGGTCACAATCCAATCACCAACATGATTTCCTAATGCATAATTAATAGTTGCATTTGTTAAAGCATCGTTACCTGAACCTATTGAGATTTTTTCCCATTGACAATTCGAACCAATGTAATTAACTGTCGTGAGGCTTGTACAATTTAAAAACGAAGATAACCCAATTTTGGTAACGCTGTTAGGTAATGTTATGCTTGTAAGACCTGTGCAACGAGAAAACGCAGAATTACCAATTGACGTTACACTGTCAGGGATTATTATACGTGTAAGATTTTCACGGCCATAAAAAGCAGAACATGGAATTGAAGTTACACCATCCGGAACAATTATATCACCTTGAACTAACTCACCATTTATATAGAAGTTTTCGGAAGCGTGAACAGGGTTTGAACTATAATCATAAAAATCAATTGCACAATATTCCTCAAGGGTGCCATTAAAATAAACATTTTCAATTTGATAAGAAACCTCAAAAGCCTGACTTCCAACATTTTTTAAACCACTTGAAAAGATCACCTGAGTTAACGAGTCACAATTATCAAAAGCGCGTTTACCAATTGTTTTTACGCTTTCAGGAATTATTATACCAGTTAATTCCGAACAATAATAAAATGCAAAATCATTAATCAACTCGACCGAGTCAGGAATTGTTACTTCAGAAATATTATTAACATATGCACAAGCTTTTTCAGCAATAGTTAATGTGTTTTCTTTAATATTATATAATGATGGAATTAGAGAGTTATCGATACCAATAAGATGTTTTCCAATATAGAGTGCGCCATCTTCCCAATTATTCGTATCATTATAATAGCCTGTTTTTAAAAAAGCACTATCACCAATTGAAATAATTGTATCCGGCAGTGAAACGCTAATTAACCCTGTACAAGAATAAAACGCTTGATTCCCAATTGATACCACACTATCTGGAATTGTCAAGCTTGTTAATTCAGTTCGATCGTAAAAAACAGAATCAGCAATTGTCTTAACACCCGGTTTAATATTCAATGAACCGGATATGGTACTTGTAGCATCAACAATATGATTTCCACAATAAAGTATATCATCTTCCCAATTTGAAGTAACATCTTCAAATGCTGTATAATAAAACGCATTATGACCAATTGAAGTTACAGTGTCAGGAAGTGTTATATTAACAAGCCTCTCACAATGAAAAAAAGCATAATTACCTACTCTTTTTAAATCTTTTCCAAAAGATATTGATGTAACTCTCGTGCAATATCTAAACGCATAATCACCAATTGATGTTACACCATCGCCAACTATTATAGAATAAATAGATTCATTATAACGATACCAAGGTGCGGTTGAAGAACCACTCCAATCAGGCATATCACCTGTACCACTTATTACAAGCGTACCACCAGTTATTTCCCAAGACAAGCCTCCACCGCAAGTGCCACTGTAAGTTGTCGCAAAAACATTTATATGTGTAAAAGGAATTGCAACAAAAATAATTGCAACCGAGATAATTATGGATAGTATCTTGCGTTTCATATACACGCCTCCGGATAAATTTATACAAATATCATTATAGTATTTAATAAAAAATTTGTCAATAAATGTTATTATAAACAGAGATTTAACATAATATAATTTCTCAAAAATCAATTGAAGTTTATCGAGGAGTTAATATTGTAAGCGTAGGGCGGGAGCAAGCCCCCGCCCTACATAAAAATATAATTTAAATAATGAAAAAGGCGGAGTCAATGTTCCGCCTTACAAAAGTAAATTTAATATTTTATTTCTTATTGTTCTTATCACGCTCACGGATAACGAAGCGTGTTGGTGTACCTTCAAGGCCGAAGACCTCACGAATCTGGTTATCGATATAACGCTGATAGCTATAATGGAACAAGTCCTTATTATTCACAAAGCAAACGAATGTTGGTGGTCGTGTTGAAGCCTGAGTCATATAGTAAATCTTAAGGCGCTTACCCTTATCTGATGGTGGCTGTACACGAGCAGTTGCATTTGCAAGGACGTCGTTAAGCTTACCTGTTGAAATTCTCATTGCATTCTGTGAGTCAACAAACTTAATAAGCTCGAAAAGTCGGTCAATTCGCTGACCTGTTTTAGCGCTGATGAAAATAATCGGTGCATAGCTCATAAATGAGAAGTCAATCATAAGCTTTTTACGGAATTTATCCATAGTCTGACCATCTTTTTCAACCAAGTCCCACTTATTAACAGCGATAATACAAGCCTTACCAAGCTCGTGAGCAATACCTGCAACCTTTGAGTCCTGTTCAGTAAAGCCTTCTGTTGCGTCAATCATAATAACACACACATCAGCTCTTTCAACAGCCATTCGAGCCCTGATTACAGAATATTTTTCAATCTGGTCCTCAACCTTACTTTTACGACGGAGACCT
Source organism: Clostridiaceae bacterium (assembly GCA_904501895.1). Taxonomy (GTDB): domain Bacteria; phylum Bacillota; class Clostridia; order Oscillospirales; family Acutalibacteraceae; genus Fimenecus. The sequence continues at coordinate 12,336 of CAJGCX010000027.1, read as the reverse complement.
GCAGTATCAATAAACATAAATGAACCGTGGTCATTGTCAACATAAGTATCAGTTGCATCACGTGTTGTACCTGCAATATTTGAAACGATTACTCGTTCTTCACCTGCAATTTTATTAACGAGTGATGATTTACCTGCGTTAGGCTTACCGATAATGGCAACCTTTACAGTTTCACTTTCTTCCTCTGATTCTGCTTCTTCAGGAAGGAATTCAAGGACTCTGTCAAGCAAGTCACCTGTACCGTGACCGTGAGCAGCAGAAACCTGAACCGGGTCACCGAGACCTAAATTATAGAATTCATAGAATTCTGCAGGAGGCTCACCCAATGAGTCAGACTTATTTACACAAAGGATAATAGGCTTATTACTCTTAATGAGCATTGTTGCAACCTCTTCATCAGTAGCAACAACACCTGTTCGTACATCAGTTACAAAAATGATAACATCAGCACTATCAATAGCAAGCTGTGCCTGACGACGCATCTGTGAAAGAATAATATCGTCTGAATATGGCTCAATACCGCCTGTATCAATCAAAAGCATTTCGTGACCAAGCCACTCACAATCGCCATAAATTCTATCACGAGTTACACCCGGTGTATCGTCAACAATAGAAAGTCTTTTGCCGATAAGCTTATTAAAAAGTGTACTTTTACCTACATTTGGACGACCTACAATCGCCACTACGGGTTTTGCCATTATTTCACCCCCAGAATATCTCTTAAAAGCTGACCTCCGTCACCTTTGGTCAGAATAATTTTCGTATTTAATCGTTCCTCCAATTCCTCAACGGTCATATCGTCAAGGAATTTGTTTTTATTTTCAGTATGATTTGTGTAATCACTAATCATTGAATTTGGTAACAGTAAATATTCACCTAAATCAACATCTTTAAGCTGTTCATAAAGGTCAACACCTGTTATAAGACCTGAAACAGTAATTGTTTCACCAAAGAAATTATTAATAATTTTCTTGACCTGAATGTTGATATTATATTTATCTTCTGCCATTTTGCAAAGCTCTGCAAGATAAGGATAAAAATCAGAGCCTGTTGCCAATGTTACCTTATTATATAATGGCTTTTCATTGCAATATTCAAGTTCATCAGTAAACTCGTTATAAAACGAACGGATAATACCGACACCGTTATCAAGCTGAGGATAACCATCATAATAATCATCATTGGGTAATTCACGCTCTGCCTTAATGAAAAATTCGTCAGCAGGATAGCAAAGACCAACGCCGAGCTCCTTACGGAATTTCTGTGAATACTCCTCAATAATATCAATTGTTTCACTAGCTGTTTCCTTATTATATGGGTCAATCTTCTCTAATCCTTCACGGAATTTAGTAAGACCCACAGGGACAGCAGCAATACTCTGAACAGCAGGATAAAAAGCAGACAATTCCTCAATGCTTCGTCTTAATTCATCACCGTCATTAATTCCGGGACAAAGGACAAGCTGAGTATTCATCTGAATTCCTGCCTCTGCAAACTTCTTGATAATTTCAAGACTTTTACCTGCATTTTTGTTTTTCATCATCTTAACACGAAGGTCGGGATTCATTGTATGAACGGAAATATTAACAGGACTTATGTGCATTTTAATAATTCGTTCAACCTCGTGGTCAGAAATATTGGTAAGTGTAATGTAATTACCAAAAAGGAAGGAAAGTCGACTGTCGTCGTCCTTAAAATAAAGACTTGGTCTGAGACCCTTTGGCAACTGGTCAATAAAGCAGAAAATACAACCATTTTTACAATGACGCTGCTTATCCATAAGATATGTTTCGAATTCTAAGCCACAATTTGTATTTTCAGTTTTTATAACCTTATATTTTCCGTCACTACACTTAAGGGTCAAGGTAAGATTCTGCTCTGTCATATAAAAGTCAAAATCAAGCACATCCATTATGTCGTTACCATTGATTTTAAGTAGTTCGTCACCTGCTGTAATACCCTTTAAGGCACAGATTGACATAGGCTTTACACCATTTATTTTAACTGACAAAGCACTCACCTGCCTTTAACTATTTTTACGCAACACTAAAAGGCGGAGAGAAAACGTTCTTTCCGCCTTACTTAATCAACAAGATAAATTAAGCTTCTTCTTTGAGAGCAACAACCTGTCTACCCTTGTACTGTCCGCATTCACCGCAAACTCTGTGAGGTCTCTTATAACCACCGCAGTTTGGGCACTTAACAAGCTCAGGAGCTGTCATCTTCCAAACGTTTGAACGTCTCTTATCTCTTCTTGTCTTTGAAACTCTTCTCTTAGGTACTGCCATGTGGGGCACCTCCTTATATAATAATTAATAATTAACTAATCTTCAAGCAACGAAAGTAACGCTGCCATTCGTGGGTCAACCTCTTTTTTACAGTCACAAGGACCATTATTAAGGTTTTTACCACAACGGGAACAAAGTCCCTTACATTCCTCATCACACAAAAATCTTAATGGTAATGAGAAGATTATATCCTCACAAACTAATGAAGATAACTGGAGCATGGAATTCTCAACAACGATATAATCATCATTATCGTCATTTTCAAGCTTATTAGCAAGTAAATGCTCAATATCCACCTGAAAATCCTTCTTAAAGCCCTCGGCACATCGACTGCAAACCACGGTTGCTGAAAACTTTGCACTTCCTGACAACGACACAATACCCGTGTTATTCTCGATTTTACCACTAACCGCAATACCCGGTGCGTCAAGTGAAATATCGTCAGAAAGAGAGTATTCTGGTTCAAAACAGAAATCGAATTCCTTTTTTGAGCCTTCAAGATTAAAAATCTGTTCAAGTTGAATATTCATAAAACATTCCTCATCACATGCGTTAAATATTATATATATTTTTTTCGTTTTTGTCAACAAAAACTTGAAATATTTTTTGTGAAATTTGCAAATAAATTAACTTACTTTACAGAAAAACGGCGGGAGCTGAACCCCCGCCCTAATTTCTATTAATCAATTAGTTGAGTTTTTCACAGTACTCAAACATTGCTTCAGGAAGCTCCTCAAGGTCTGATGAAATTGTGAAAGTGAACTTTGTATCAGAAATCTTTGAGAGACCGTCAACCTTCTTAAGGAAAGCTGCAAGCTCTTCGCCTGTTCTTTCTTTATCGTCAGCAATTCTGTATGTTGCGTCAACGAAAATATCTGTGATATCATGGTCACCTGCACAAACGCCACTTAAGAAGCCATAGAATGCATCATAACCTGTAACACCGAAAACATCAGTTGCAATAAGTCTTGCACGATAGTTTACATCGTATGTAAGCTTTGTTTCCTTTTCGATGCATACAACATTACCACTTGATACATGAACAGCGTCATTAACGTGCTCTACAAGTACCTTTGTTTTTCCTGTTCCTTTTTTACCGATAATAAGAGAAATCATATTATCTCCTCCTATATATTTATTATATCCACCCAACAAGGAGTGGTCATTTCCCTTTTATAATTATTTAATACGAGCTAATAATGCTTCCTTTTCAGCCTCATAACCAGGCTTACCAAGAAGAGCAAACATATTCTTCTTATAACTTTCAACACCAGGCTGATTAAATGGATTAACACCTAAAATATAACCTGAAATTGCACAAGCCTTTTCAAAGAAATAAACGAGATAACCGAATTCATATTCACTCATCTCAGGAATTTCGATTGCGATGTTAGGAACACCACCATCAACATGAGCAAGTACAGTGCCTAAAAATGCTCTGCGGTTAACGAAGTCCATTGTATTTCCCGCAAGGAAGTTAAGACCGTCAGCATTAACCTCATCCTCTTCAATAACAACCTCTCTCTTAGGCTTTGTAAACATAACGGATGTTTCGAATAACATTCTGACACCATCCTGAATGTACTGTCCCATTGAATGAAGGTCAGTTGAACAAACAACGCTTGCAGGGAAAATACCCTTGCCATCCTTACCTTCACTTTCGCCATAAAGCTGCTTAAACCATTCGTTCATCATTGTGAAATCAGGTTCATATGCAACCATAAGCTCAACAGCCTTACCCTTACCGAGAAGGATGTTACGAAGTGCAGCGTACTTATAGCAGTCATTCTTTTCGATATCGCAAATGCTATATGCTTCACGAGCATCCTGAGCACCCTGCATCATTTTATCAATATCAATTCCAGCAACTGCGATTGGTAAAAGACCAACTGCAGTAAGAACTGAATATCTGCCACCAACATCATCAGGAACTACGAATGTTTCGTAACCTGCTTTATCAGAGAATTCCTTCAAAGTACCCTTTTCCTTATCAGTTGTAACGTAAATTCTCTTTGCAGCCTCTTCCTCACCGTACTTCTTAATAAGAAGGTCACGGAAAATACGGAATGCAATTGCAGGCTCAGTAGTTGTACCTGATTTTGAAATAACATTGATTGAGAAATCAACATCCTTAACTAAATCTACAAGCTCTGAAAGCGAATTACCACTGATTGAATTACCACTGAAATAAATGTTTGGAGTATCCTTTGAAACAAGGTTATAATTCTGTGATGTACAGAATTCAATAGCAGCACGAGCACCGAGATATGAACCACCGATACCGATTACAACAAGAGCCTTTGAATCCTTCTTGATTTTATCAGCTGCAACCTTAATTCTTTCGAATTCTTCTTTATCATAATTTACAGGAAGGTCAACCCAACCTAAAAAGTCAGCGCCTTCACCACTTTTGTCTAAAATCTTCTGATGAGCATCCTCTACAGCACCTGCCATAGCCTTAATCTCGTCATCAGTAATAAAATTCTTAACATAATTATCGTTAAGTTTTAATGCCATTTTGAATTAGTCCTCGCTTTTGTTATAGTTTTATATTATTTTAACCTAAAAACATTATTTTTTCAATAGATATTTATGATTTTTTTGTAAAAGATGACCATAAAAGTAAAAAGATAAACCATGTATCACGTTTTTCAACTCTATTTTCAGACAGAATAGCACACTCGCCTATAATTTCATCATCAATTTCGAAATATATTTTGCCAAGTGTCTGATTCTTTTCAACGGGCGCTTCAACATCAACGCACATATCAACTCTTTGCGTGATATTATCCTTTATTTTCTTTTCTATAAGAATAGGTTTGGGTGCTTCGACAATTGTCTTTGCAAAATTTTCAACGCCATAAAACACTTTGACCTTTGTTATAAGTGAATTATCAATCTGAGGCTTGTAAATTGAATAATTAGCAAATCCCCAACTGAGCATTTTCTTTGCATCCTCAAACCTTTCCTTACTATTATCACTACCTAAGACAACTGCCACAAGCTCCATACCGTCACGCTCTGCTGTTGCAGTCACACAATATCCTGCCTTTGAGGTTGTACCTGTTTTAAGTCCTGTTGCTCCTTCATAATATCGTATAAGCTTATTTGTATTTACAAGCTGCGTTTCACCGTTGCGAAGTGAGTCCATCCATATTGTTGTATATTCCTTCACCTTTTCATATTTCATCAATTCACGACTCATAATTGCCACATCTCTTGCAGTAGAGTAGTGATTCGTAACAGTGTCATCAAGTCCAGAGCAATTTTCAAAGCAAGTATTGTTCATTCCGAGTGATTTTGCTCTTTCATTCATCATAGAAACAAAAGCAGTTTCATCTCCTGCTATATATTCACCAAGAGCTGTACAGGCATCATTTGCACTTGCAATTACTGTCGCTTTCAATAATTCGTGTACGGTCATCACCTCACCTTCCTTAAGCCAGATTTGTGACCCGCCCTTTGACGAGGCATTCTGACTTGCAGTTACTCTATCGTTCAGTGAAATCTTCCCTTCCTCAAGTGCTTCAAACACAAGCAGAAGTGTCATAACCTTTGTTATTGATGCCGGTGAAAGCTTTTCGTCTGCATTTAACTCCATTAGGACTTTTCCTGTTGAAATCTCCATTAGTATTGCAGATTTTGCAGAAAGATTTCCTACAATAGTTTCCTTCTCTGCAAATGCAATTAAAGACATTGACAGAATCATAAATACAGAAATTATTATACAAATTATTTTTTTCATTATTATCCCTCCAAAAAAGTATATGAAATGGACAAATTAGTATATGAAAAATTTAAAATATGTGTTACAATGTAAAATGGTGATTTTATGAAGGTATTTTTCCACACTCTTGGGTGCAAGGTAAATCAATATGAAACTCAGGAAATGCGAGAGCAATTAAATAAAAACGGATATGAAATTACTGAGGATGAAGGTATTGCTGATATTTTCGTCATAAATTCTTGTACTGTTACAAGTGAAAGTGACAGAAAAACAAGACAGTGCGTCCGTCATTATAAAAAGAAATATCCCGAAAGCACAGTTGTACTTACGGGATGTATGCCACAGTCCTTTCCGGAAATGGCAGAAAAGCTTACTGAGGCAGATATTGTACTCGGAAACAAGAATAACAAATTACTTGTAAAATCATTAATCGAATATTTTGCAGACTCTTGCAGGGTGCTGTATTTAGAACAACACCAGAGCAATGAACCTCTTGTATCAACAGGAATCAGCAGCTTCGAGGAAAGGACTCGAGCAATTCTTAAAATTGAAGATGGTTGCGACAGATTCTGTTCATACTGTATCATTCCAAAGGCAAGAGGCAGAGTCCGTTGGAAGCCAATTGAAGACATTAAAAAAGAGGTTTCTGCTTTAACAAAAAACGGATTTCGTGAAATTGTACTCGTTGGCATTAATCTTTCAGCCTACGGCAAAGGAAGTGACTTAAATCTTTCTGATGCCGTTTTTGCAGTTGCAGAAAACGAGAATGTAGAAAGAATTCGTTTAGGCTCACTTGAGCCTGACCATATAACTGATGAGTTAATTGAGAAGCTTTCAAAATGTGATAAGTTATGCCCTCAATTCCACATTTCGCTTCAGAGTGGTTGTGATAAGATTTTAAAGAAAATGAATCGTCATTACACAAGTGATGAATATTACTCACTTTGTGAAAAGCTTCGTAAGGAATTTAAGGATTGTACACTCACAACTGACATTATGGTTGGATTCCCATATGAAGACGAAGAGGATTTTCAGATAACAAAGGAATTCGCAGAAAAGGTTATGTTTGAGAAAATACATATTTTCCCATATTCAAGAAGAAGTGGTACAGTTGCTGATAAAATGGATGGTCAGGTTGAAAAAAGTGTTAAGGCACAGCGTGTCAGTGAATTATCACAAGTTGCTGACCGTATCCGTAAAGATTTTTTAGAAAAGCAGATTGGCGACACCCTTTCTGTGTTAGTTGAGGAAAAACAGAAGGACAATGTGTATTTCGGATATACAGCCAATTACACACCTGTAAAAATCAGTTGTGGTAATGTTGGTGAAATAAAAAAAGTAAAAATCGTGTCGGTACAAGATGATTTTTGTATAGGAGAATAAGAAAAAGCAGGAGTGGATAACCATTCCTGCTTAATTTTATTATTTAATTAAATCGTAAGAAATTGAATTAACAACATTGTTTGAATTGAATGAGATACTCATTCTTATAGTATCTATTTTTTCAACCTTAACAGTATATGTATATATTCTGTCTTCGCTTGTTTTGCCTTCTGGAATTCCAAGTGCATCTTCAACCTCTGCACGTGATACACCAACTGTAAGACCAGCAGCAACTGTAATTGCTCTGTTTCCGTTTGCAGAATTGAAATAATTAAAGCCTACAACAGTTACGTCTTCGTAGCTACAATCAGCTTCACCAAGATTTTCACAATCGATTTTAATCTGTGTTTCTTCTCCTGACAAAGGAATTGTAAAAGTTTCACCAGGCTTATATTGCTTATTGATGAAATTCTTTTCATTAGCATTTCTTAAGCCTGAAGCTTCTAAAAATTCTTTTATTGTGCAAGGAAGAGTAATTTTATTCTTATTTGCAAAGGTAATTTCACCTGTTGACCATGTTTCCTTTAACTTATCACCGTCAAATTTTTCAACCGGCTTGTAGTCACCATAATCTTCTGTAGGTGTATTGCCTTCCTTGCCACAACCGGCAAAGCAAAGTAAAACCATAACTAAAGCAAGCGAAATTGCAAGAATTTTTTTCATCAAAATCATCCTTTCTGATAACTTATTAATTTTATATTAATAGCAACAACGTGTCAAGCACATTAATTCATTGTATAATAGAACCAATTTGCAAGGTTTTCAGGCTCAAGGAAGAATTTTATTCTGTAAAGTGCAGTTTTAAGTTTTGAGCCCTTCACAGTAATGTCTGCAAGAGATTTTACTGTAATATCATACATTTTATCTGCTTTAACAGTTATAACCTTTTCTTCGTTTGGAAGCAAATCAAAATAATCATCTGAAAAAGGAGTTTTAAAATCAGGAATATCAACCATAACACTTCTGCAGAATACAGGTGATTTAAGCTTAATAATAATTTCACCATTTTCATAGGAAACAGTTTTTTCAATAGAATTCGGTGTAAGCTTTAATTCTCTGTCAGGAACAAAAATCTTTACTCTTTCTGAAATCACATTTCCATTTTCAAGCATTTTTACAGACAGGAAGATATTATTCTTGTTGCCCTTTATATCAGCACCGAAGATACATTCTGAAGAAAGTGGTTTAACTGTTTTTTCTAATTTATTTGTAGAAAGCACCTTGCCATCAAGAGTTGAAAGAGTAATAATAATTTCAGTATTCTTTTCTTCTCTTAAATCATTTATAACGTAAATTTTGTAATCCTTTTTTGTTTCCTCAATAGAAACACAAAGAGGCTCAAAGAAATGACGAGAAGCATATTGAAGCGCCTTCCATTTACCTGTATAGTCAACACTTGACCAGGAAGGAGCCTGCCAGCAATCGTTATACTGCCAGAAAAGCGAGCCATTACAACGTTCACGATGGCGACGCCAATGCTCAGTTGCATCCTGAATACATTCCTTCTGAATGAGGTTTGTCATATAGATTAAATCCTCAAACTTTTCAGGCTCATAATACTTTTCAAGCAAATAATAGAGCATTTTTCTGTTACCGTTTTTGCATTTCTGATGAGAATTGAAAATGTCACTTGTAATATAATAATCACTTTCTTCTGCAAACTGACGGACAGCATCCATTGATGGCAACGATTCAAGGCCGAATTCGCTACAAAAACGTGTTGGTCGTGTTCTGTAATAATTAAGAGGCTTCTGACCGTGCCATACAGTCCACATATGAGTATCACCGTGGTCATCACCTGTAACACCCTTACGGAACGATTCACCAATTGGTGATGTTGGGATATATGGAGTATCTGGGTCAAGTTCTGTCACTAAATCATTAAGAATTTCGTAGAAGAATTTCTTGTACCACTGAACAATCTTCATTGTTTCAGGCATATATGCAAACATTGTCTCAACCTCATTGTTACCACACCAGAGGCAAAGTGATGGATGAGTTTTAATGCGATTAACCTGATATTTTATTTCCTTAATAACATTCTGAAGGAAATCTTCTTCATAAAATGGATACATGAGACAAGCAAACATAAAGTCGTGCCAGAGAAGAAGTCCTTTTTCATCACATTGCTCAAGGAAATATTCAGGAAGATAATATGCACCGCCCCAAATACGAAGCATATTGAAATTCGCATCCAATGCAGAATCTATATAATAATCGTATGTGTCATTTGTAACTCTCCCCATTAAGGAGTCAGGGAGAATCCAGTCAGCGCCCTTACCGAAAATAGGAACTTCGTTAAGATAGAAACAGAAATTACTGCCATATTCATCCTTTGAACGGTCAAGACGGATTGTACGAAGACCAATTCTCTTTGAAATAACTGAATCACCAAGCGTAGCGACTACTGTATAAAGTGGTTGCTTTTCTTTTTGTGACAATTCCTTTGTCCACCAAAGCTCAGGATTTTCGATTACAATTTCATTGTTTTCAATCACATACTCTGTACCATCAGGATAAATAATTTTAGAAGCTATATCACCACTGCCATCAACAACAGGATTGATTTTAACTGTTACTTTTCCGTTTTCGTGAATCTGTTTGATTTCAACATCAGAAATTCTATTGTCAAAACATTCTACATAAATATCGTCTGTAATACCTGAAAGTGGAAGATGTGGACCCCAGTCCCAACCAAAATGGCAATGAGGCTTACGCATATATGCTGCGCCATCTGTACCATTGCAATTCTTTGGAATAGGCTTTTCACTTTGCATTTTTTCAGCATAGGTTGTAGGTGCAAAAAATGTGATTTTCAGAGTGTTATCCCCTGCTTTTACAACATTCTTAATGTCAAATTCATATTTAAGATGTGCATTTTCACCTTTGCCAACAAGTGTGTCATTAACGTAAACATCACAAAGAGTGTCAAGTGCTTTACAAACAAGCAAAAGCCTTCTTTTATTAAGGTCATCCTCTGCAAGTGAAAAAGCTCTTTCGTAAGTCCAATCCTCACGACCAACCCATTCTACAAGCTTTTCATTGTCCTTATAATAAGGGTCAGGAATAACTCCAAGTTCCAATAATTGTGTATAGTTGTCAGAAGGAACAGTAACATTATATTGTTCCCCTGATGCAACACGTGTCATATTCCATTGTCCGTTGAGATTGTATGTCTTCATAACAAAATTCCTTTAATTTTTAATTTTATAATATTGTAACAGAATATATATGCAATTTCAATATTTATTTAAGTTGGAGGTTATCGAACAGATTGCGTAGGGGTCGGCGGTCTCGACGAATTAATACAGCGACAATTTATAATTTAATATTTCAGTAAAAGAAAAAAATAAAAGCCCAAATCCCTAAGAATTTGAGCTTTTGGTGCTGGTGACCGGACTTGAACCGGTACGGTATTGCTACCGAGGGATTTTAAGTCCCTTGCGTCTGCCGATTTCGCCACACCAGCATAACTGTTTTAACAGCCTTATTATTATATATTATGATTTCCGAATTGTCAATATGAGAAATGAAGAATTTTTGAATTGAATTTTTATTTATAAAAGTAAGGCGGGGTCAAGACCCCGCCCTACTATAATTTTTATTTTACTTTGTAGATATTTACTTCGTATGCACGGAGCTTATCGGCCCCAGCAGGATAGTTTGAAAGCACACAAGTGCCTTCTGCATTTCTTGGGCGTTTTACAATTTCTTCTGTAAGGTTCATTTCAATATAGAACATACCCTCATTGCTTTCTCTGTAGAAGCAGAATGTTTTATCATTTGTCTTAAGTGGCTTAAAATCACCGTAAACGAGAGTTGCTTTATTTTCCTTACGGAGTGTCATAAGTGCCTTATAGTAATTGAATGGGCTTGTTTTATCCTCAAGCTGAGCCTTTACATTACATTCCTTATAATCACCGTTTACACGAATCCAAGGTGTACCTGTTGTAAAGCCTGCATTTTCGCTGTCATCCCAGCAGATAGGTGTTCTTGAGTGGTCACGGCTACCTGCCATAATAACTGCCCAAGCCTCATCATGAGTCTTGCCCTTTTCAATAAGCTCTGCATACTTATTGATTGACTCAACGTCACGGAATTCGCTCATATCATTGAACTCACAGTTCATCATACCAAGCTCTTCACCCTGGAAGATATATGGTGTGCCACGACCTGTAAGGAGCATTGCACCGATAAGCTTTGAAAGTGGCTTTCTGAACTTACGGTCAGGATTTGTCTTTGAAACCATTCGAGGATTATCGTGATTTTCGATAACGAGTGTTGGCCATGATGAGCCGTAAAGAGAAAGCTGATACTTTGTAAACATTTCCTTTAAATACTTAAGGTCATATTTATAGTCATCCCATCTCTGCTTACCACGTGGCTCAAGCTGGTCGAAAAGGAATGTTTCTCTGATTTCCTCACGGGAATCGTCAACGAGATATTTTGCCATTTCAACACCGATGCCACCTGTTTCACCAACACAGAATGAGTCAGGGAATTTCTTGAATGAATTTTCGTTCAATTCGTGAAGGTATTCGTGAAGATGTGGTCCCCAGAAGTAATATTCACCACCGTAGCCGATAAATTCACCAACGAGTGCATTACCGTCAGGAAGCCCTTCTGCCTTTGAAATAAGGTTAATAACGTCCATTCTGAAGCCGTCAACACCCTTTTCAAGCCACCAACAAACCATTTCAGCAATTTCTTTTCTCATTTCAGGATTTTCCCAGTTCAAGTCCATCTGCTTTGTAGAGAAAATGTGCATTGCCCACTGGTCAAGCTCAGGATAGTAATTCCAGGCACTACCAGAGAAAACTGATGACCAGTTGTTAGGTGGGATTCCGTCACCCTTACCTTTTCTGAATATGTAATAATCCTGATATTTCTTGTCACCTGCAAGAGCCTTCTGGAACCATTCGTGTTCATCAGATGTAT
>CAJGCX010000026.1 GCA_904501895.1 Clostridiaceae bacterium | reverse complement strand
CGGGCTTCATAGGGCCAGACCCTCCACCACTCTGCATAAGGGAAATATTCAGTTCTTATATATTGTATCACATTATCTTGTAATGTCAACTATATTGTATATTTTTTTATCGCTTTTTCCAATACTAAATAAATTGGGAAAAATGGAACAATATTGAAAAGTGCCTTAATTGAATTGAGAGTAGTTGAGCCCCATACACCTGCCCAATATGTTTCACTTACAAGTGGAAATCCCATAACTTTATAAAAAATAGGTGTGAAAATCATATTTGCAAGCCATCCCACGATAATTGCAACAACTATTGTAATAGCAGATGCAAGAATATAAGTTTTGAATGTGATTTTGTTTTCTTTAAAAACCTTTTTGAAGATGTTGATAAATCCCCACATTGATAAAATCATACTACTACCGAGAATGATGTTCATTATTTCACCGATTCCCACAGTTGTTGTTCTTGTAAGGTGAATAATATTCTTAACTACCTCAATTAAAACACCTTGAACAGGTCCTAAAATTACGCCTGTAAGAATAGCAGGGAAGTCAGATAAATCAACTTTTAAATGACTTACACCTGGAACAATGTTAAGCTCTGGAAAAACCATATAAATTACAATTGCAATAGCAGTCATAAGACCTGCAACAGTTAATTTAAAGATTTTTTGATTTCGTTTGTTTGACATAATAATCTTCCTTTCATTCATTAGCTGTCAAACAGAAAATCCCCTGCAATCAGCAGGGGAAATGTAACAAAATGTTGCATCTTCTTTCATCCGGACTATACCGTCGGTTTAGGAATTACACCTAATCAGCAAATGCTCGTGGACTTTTACCACCGGTGGAGAATTTCACTCCGCCCTGAAGACAACTAATATTTAATATATTTTATGACTTAATTATATCACTGTGTTTCTTATTGTCAATACCGTTTTTCTTAAGGCTTAAAAATGATATTGCAATTATCATGAGTATAGGGAAAAATGCACCGAAGCCAAGTCCTGTTTTCAGTGACTCTGCAGATGAAACACCTTGTGCAAATTGAATTGAAACATAGCTTATAACCCAAGGACCTAAAGTACAGCCTGTGTCACCTGAAAGAGCGAGAACGCTGTACATTGAGCCACCACCCTTAGGGAAAAGCTTTGCTGCAAGGCTTAAGGAAGCAGGCCACATAATGCTTACTGTAATTCCTGTAAATGCACAAATTAAAAGTGATATAACAGGATTATCTATAAAGCAAGTACCAAGGTAACAGAATGCACAAAGCCCTGCTGAACAAGTGAGGGCAGTTTTAAGATTAATCTTTTCACCTAAGAAGCCAAAAATCATTCTTCCTGTACCCATAAGAATTGCAAAAAGACAAGGACCTAACAAATCTCCCGTCATTTTTGAAACCTTAAGTCCTGCTTCAGCGAAATATGATGACCATTGTGACATTCCGATTTCAGAAGCACCAGAACAAATCATAATTACAATAAGTAAAATGAACTGCTTAGAAAACAGCATTTTGAAGAATGGAGTTTTTTCTTCTTCAGTTAAGTTTGGTGCAATTGGTACTGATATAAAATTAATTGTGTTAACAAGTGGGATAATTGCCCATAAAACAGGTGCAATATACCATAAATCATTACCAAATACTTTAATCATTATTGTTGTAAGGAAAACAACAAAGACCTGACCCCAACAGTAAAATGAATGTAAAAGACTCATTTCTGCAGTTTTCTTTTCACCGGGAATTGACTCAACAATAGGGCTGATAATTACTTCTGTAATGCCACTACCGATTGCAGAAAGCACAATTGCAATTACAATTCCTACATAAGCATTATCTAAAATATTAGGTAATATTCCAAGGCAGGAAAGACCAATAAATGCAATGGCCTGCGAAATAATCGCCAATGGCTTAAAGCCGATAATATCAACAAACTTAATTGATACTGTATCAACAATAAGCTGTGTTGCAAAATTGATTGTAATTAAAAGTGCAAGCTTATCGAGTGTTATGTTGAATTTATCGCTGAAAATAACGAATAAAAGGGGAGCAATATTATTGACAATTCCCTGTACTATATAGCCTGTATAACAAGCGATTTTTGTTCCTGTAAATGTCCTTTGCTTCATATTATACCCTTGTGATTATTGTTTCTATATTTCCCTTAATTGTAAATGCACCGTAATTTGCAGGAATGAAAAGACTGTCACCCTTTTTAATTTCCATTCCATCAATTGTGCCATTACCGTCAGTTACTAAAACTGATACGAATGATTTTTCATCAGCAACTCCGTCAAAAAAGTCTGTAACAGTAACTTTTTTAACACTGAATAATTCACATTCAGTAAGTAACTGAGTTGAATAATTATCGTATTTTATTAATTCACCCTCAGGGTCAGTTGAACGAGTTGGTGGAACACAGTTTGTAACGTCGACTGCCTTTTCAACGTGTAATTCTCTTGGCTTTCCGTCAGCACCAACACGACCATAGTCGTAGACTCTGTATGTAGTGTTTGAATTCTGCTGAATTTCTGCAAGGAGGATACCACTACCGATAGCGTGAAGTGTTCCTGCTTCAATAAAGAACAAATCACCCTTTTTAACCTTTACCTTATTAACTGTTTCAAGGAATGTGTTGTCAGCAATTTTTTCTTTGAATTCTTCACTTGTAATTTCACGGTTAAAGCCATAAATAAGCTCAGCACCCTCATCACAATCGAGAACATACCAGCATTCTGTTTTTCCGTATTCCTTTTCAACTCTCATAGCATATTCGTTATCAGGATGCACCTGTACAGATAAATCGTTTTTAGCGTCAATAAGCTTGATAAGAATTGGGAAATACTCGAATTTCTTACCATTTTCACCTAAAAAGTCAGGATTGGATTTTACAATCTCAGTTAATGTTTTGCCTGCAAATTCACCATTCTGAATTGTGTTTTCACCATCCTTGTGACATGAAAGCATCCAGCCTTCAGCGAGCTTAGTCAGGTCAGATTCGAAGCCATATTCATCACGGAGCTTTGTACCACCCCAGAGATAATCTTTAAAAACAGGATTTAATTTTAAAATATTCATAAAAATACTCCTTTAAATTATTTCAAGGTATTTTATCATAATAGTTGATTCATTTCAATAATTGAGTGGGAAATAAAATTTAAATTATAATTTATATTGAGGCTTCTCCTCAAGAGGAATGTAACTCCCCGATGACTTCCAATTTAATATTGTAAAAATTTATAAATATGATATAGTATATTCATAAATATATTTGGAGAATGATTATGAAGCAAAATATTATTTTCTATTTTTCAGACCAGCAGAGATATGACACAGCAAATAATGAGATTATGCCTAATCTTATGGAATTGGCTGAAGAAGGTGCATTTTTTGAGAATTGCTACACCTGTCAGCCTGTTTGTGGTCCTGCAAGAGCATCGTTACAGACAGGTGTTTATCCAACGGAATGTGGCTGTCATATAAACGGTATTCCATTGAGAGATGACACAAAGTCACTTGCTGATTACTTTAATGAAAACGGATATGAAACTGCTTATATCGGTAAGCTTCATTTAGCATCAGGCAAAAACGGTGGAAAGAATATTAAATGTGAAAAGACTGCAATTCCAACGGAGCGTTTGTGGGGATATAAGTATTTCAGAGGCTCTGATATTCTTGAGTTTACTTCTCACGGATACGACGGTTTTGTGTTTGATGAAAACGGTAATAAGATTGATTTTAAAGGCTATCGTGCTGACAGAATTAATGATTTTGCTCTTGAATATATAGATAATTACAATAGTGACAAGCCATTTTTTATGTTTATTTCTCAGCTTGAGCCTCATCATCAGAATGACCATAATCGATTTGAAGGTCCTAAGGAAAAGATTGAAAAATATAAGAATTATGAAATTCCTGAGGATTTGACTAATTTCAAAGGTAATTATAAGGAGCAATATCCTGATTATCTTGCTGCAATTGAAAGTCTCGATGATAATTTAGGCAGACTTATTAAATGTTTAAAGGATAAGGGTATTTACGATAATACCACTATTATTTATACATCTGACCACGGATGCCATTTCAAGACAAGAAATATGGAATATAAGCGTAGCTGTCACGACAGCTCAATTCATACTCCTCTTGTAATTAAGGGTGCTAATATTGAAAAGGGTATTAGGGATAAGAGAATTATAAGTCTTGTTGATTTACCACCTACGATTTTGTCATTTGCAGGAATCCCTATTCCTGATACATATCAGGGCACAGCAATTCAGAGTGACATTGAAAATGAATGTGCTTACATTCAGATTAGTGAAACACAGTGTGGCAGAGCAATAAGAACAAAGCATTTCACATATTCTGTTTCTTCACCATTGCCAATGTCAAAAAATTCAGGCGTTTATTTTGAAGATTATTTATATGATAATCGTGTTGACAAAGCACAGAAGAATAATCTCATTAAATCAAAGGAATATGAAAATATCAGAAGTTATCTGAAAGAATTATTATTGGAGCAGATTAAGAAAATAGAAGGTAAAGAGCCTATTATTTTACCTGCTTTATTAGTAAAGAAGAAATAATCATTATATTATAATTTATGCGGGTCGATGAGGGCATCGACCCCTACTTTTATATTGAAAGAATATTTAAATGAAAAAATTGTTGTCAAATTATTCAAATATGAGGTTGATTTTAAAATATATTTGAATAAAATGCAGTTTTTTCAATATTCACTTGCAAAATTGATGTTTTTAATATAAAATATTAAATCGAATTATACTTTCGGAGGTTTATCCAATGCTTTTAAAGGAAATGAGTAAAGAACAGCTTTTAACTCTTAAGGATGAGTTAAGTGCTAAATATGATGAAGTTAAGAATATGGGACTTTCACTTGATATGTCTCGTGGTAAGCCTGGTGCTGACCAGCTTGATTTGTCAATTGATATGTTAAGCGCAATGACAACTGCTGAAGATTGCAAGGGTGCAAACGGTTTCGATTGTCGTAACTATGGTGTACTTGATGGTATTCCTGAATGTAAGGAGCTTTTTGCAGAGCTTCTTTCAGTTGATGCAAAGAATATTATTATCGGTGGTTCATCAAGTCTTAATCTTATGTACGACTACCTTAATCAGTGTATGTTTATGGGTGTTGGTGGTTGTGAACCATGGAGCAAGCAGGGCAAGGTTAAGTTTATCTGTAATGTTCCTGGCTATGACAGACACTTTGCAATTACTGAATTTTTCGGTATTGAAATGATTTCAGTTGAAATGACAAATGACGGTCCTGATGTTGAAAAAATCAAGGAGCTTGTTAAAGACCCAATGGTTAAGGGCATGTTCTGTGTTCCTAAGTACTCAAATCCAAACGGCGTAACATATAGCAATGAGGTTGTTAAGGGTCTTGCTTCATTAAAGCCTGCTGCAAAGGATTTCAGAGTAATCTGGGACAATGCATATATTATCCACGAATTAACTGACACTCCTGACGCCCTTATGAACATTTTTGATGCTTGTAAGGAATTTGGTAGTGAGGATTATTTCGTTGAATTTACATCTACTGCAAAGATTTCATTCCCAGGTGCAGGTGTTTCTGCAATTGCAGCATCTGACAACAATATTGCTGAAATTAAGAAGAGACTTAATTTCCAGACAATCAGCTATGATAAATTAAATCAGCTTCGTCACGTTAAGTATTTCAAGAATGTTGACGGAATCAAGGCTCATATGGATAAGCACGCTGCTATTATCGCACCTAAGTTTAACCTTGTACTCGAGATGCTTGATAAGGAAATTGCTCCTTTAGGTATCGGTGAATGGGTAAAAGCAAAGGGTGGTTACTTTATAAGTTATAACACAATCGGTTGTAGTGCAAAGAGAATTGGTGAGCTCTGCAAGAATGCAGGACTTGTTCTCACAACAGTAGGTGCAACATATCCTTATGGTGTTGACCCTGAAGATAAAAATATTAGAATTGCTCCAACATTCCCATCAGTTGAGGATTTAGGAAAGGCAATGGAAGTATTCTGCCTTTGTGCAAAGCTTGCTGCAGTTGAAGCATTAGTATAAGGAGAAAATTATGTCAGACAATACGGTAAAAATGAATAATTTTGTTTCTGCCGTTATTGTTTCGGCAGGTAATTCATCACGAATGGGTGGAATTAACAAACAATTTCTTGAAATCAATGATATTCCTGTTATTGCTCATACAATAAGTGTGTTTGAAAAGTCAGATTTAATTGATGAAATTGTTGTTGTTACCCGTGAATGTGATATTGAAGAAATTAAAAATATTGTTTCACAGTATGGCTTTAAAAAGGTTTCAAGAGTTGTTAAGGGTGGGGAAACAAGACAATTAAGCGTTTATAACGGTGTTGTTGCAACAAAGGAAAAGGCGGATTTTGTCGCTATTCACGATGGCGCAAGACCTCTTGTTACTGAAAAATTGATTTCTGACACACTATTTAAGGCTTTTCAGTTTGGCGCTGCTGCAACAGGTGTTAAAGTAAAGGATACTGTTAAGCAGGTTGATGACAATGACACAATTGTTGCAACACCTGACAGAGCATATCTTCGTTTTATTCAGACACCACAGATTTTTAATAAATCACTTTATCTTAATGCAGTTAACACAGTTGAAAACAGTAAGGATTTTACTGATGACTGTATGCTCATTGAAGCATTCGGTAAAACTGTAAAATTCGTTGATGGTGATTATGAAAATATTAAAATCACAACACCTGAGGATGTTGAATTAGCATTGAATTACCTTAATAAAAGGAGAGATACATATGCTTAGAATTGGTCACGGATATGATGTTCATAAATTAGTTGAGGGCAGAAAGCTTATTTTAGGTGGCGTTGAAATCGAAAATAACGGAATCGGTCTTTTAGGTCATTCTGATGCAGATGTGCTTCTTCACGCTATTTCTGACTCACTTTTAGGTGCTTGTGCATTAGGTGATATCGGAAAGCATTTTCCTGATACTGATGAGAAATATAAGGGTGCTGACAGCCTTCTGCTCCTTAAAAGAGTTGTTGAGCTTATTAAATTAAAGGGCTTTAAGGTGAATAACATTGATGCAACAGTTATTGCTCAGGCTCCGAAGCTTGCTCCATTCATTGATGAAATGAGAAGCAATATTGCTCTTGCGTTGGGTGTCAGTGTTGATTATGTCAGTGTTAAGGCAACAACTGAAGAAAAGCTTGGCTTTACAGGTGCTAAAGAGGGAATTTCAGCACACTGTGTATGCCTTATAGAAGAAAAAGATAAAATTAAATTTATTTAACTTTTAATCGTCAGATTCGTTCTGGCGATTTTTTTATCACTTTTTTTGCTTTTTCATAATATGTAATGGGTGATGAAAGTGAACAGAGTAAATATAAAGTTTTCCTCCGTCACATATGCCTTTAAAGCTAAAGAAATTATTGAGCAAAACGGAGGAAGAGTAAGTATAAGAAAAAATCCGAACCCTAAAAAAGGTGAGGGCTGTGGATACAGTCTGACGGTTTACGGAAATATGGATAAATATATAAATTTAATCAAAATCAATAAAATTAAATATATTGGAATTGTATATTTATGATTTATCTTGATAACAGTGCAACGTCTTATCCAAAGCCTCAATGTATAATGGAAAATATAGAAGAAATTATAAAAAAATATGGTGCAAATTCAGGTCGTGGGTCATATAAAATGGCAATCGATACAAGTGAGCAGATTTATTTGTCAAGAAAAAATGTGGCTGATTTCTTTCATGCTTCTGCACCTGAAAAGGTGATATTCACATATAATTGCACAACAGCACTTAATATGGCAATAAAAGGAATTGCTAAAAAGAATAGTCATTTTATAATATCTAACTTTGAGCATAATGCAGTTGTAAGACCGTTAGAAGCCTTGAAGCAAAAGGGGATTTGTAATTACAGTATTGCAAAGGTAAGCAATGATTTGTATAAAACATTAAGGAATTTCGAAAATTGCATAAATGAAAATACTGTTGCAATTATCTGTACAGGTGCATCAAATGTTTTCGGGATAATTCCACCATATAAAGCCTTGGCTGCACTTGCACATAAGCATAATCTGTTGTTTATACTTGATTATTCACAGCTTGCAGGAGTAATTCCACTTGATTTAAGAAATAAGAATATCGATATTATCTGTTGCTCAGGTCATAAGGGATTATATGGCTTGTCTGGTGTTGGATTGTTGATTATTAACAACGATTTGCTTTTAGATACAATAATTGAAGGTGGTACAGGGAGTAATTCAGAAAGTCTTTTACAGCCTGATGATTTGCCAGACAGATTTGAAAGCGGTACACAAAATATAGTGGGTATAATTGCTTTGTCAAAAGCCATTGATTTTATCAAAAAAACAAAGATTGAGAATATATATAATCATGAAATGAAGCTACTGAAATATCTTCAATATCATCTTGAAAATAACAAGAAAATTAAGCTTTATACAGATTTGCTTGATAACAAAAGAAAATACGCTCCAATACTTTCATTTAATGTGAAGAATGTGCACAGTGAAGAGGTTGCAGAGTATCTTTCTGAAAATGAAATTGCAGTAAGAGCAGGGCTTCATTGTGCACCATTGGCTCATAAAACTATAAATACAATAAGCACAGGTACAGTAAGAATTTCGCCATCAATCAATACTGAAAAAAATCATATAGATTTTTTAATAAATTCTTTAAGAAAATTTGCAAAATAAAATAAGTTGTGATACAATATATTGTGAATATGTGTAAATTTATGCCATTAACGGTTTATTAACAGATTTTTTACAGTATATTGTATTATTTTATGTGAAAAGAGTGAGATAATTATGTTTGAACAGATAGGTGACATTTTTGAACAGGTTAAAAGAGCAATTTTTTCTTTTAATTCAATTGGGGATGTATTAGATATTATCCTCGTTACATTTGTAATTTATAGCGCAATTAAATTTATCAGAGACAGAAGAGCATTTCAGCTTGTTAAAGGTGTATTTATATTGGCTATAGGATATTTGTTTGTGTCACTTCTTAATATGGAGGTAAGCAAATATCTTTTAAGCCTTTTATTCGGCAATTTGCTTATCATTCTTGTAATTATCTTCTCACCTGAAATCCGTAATGTGCTTGAAAATGTGGGTAGCAGGTCTGTTTCGACTTTTAATTTCCTGAATTTTAAAAATCGTGATGAAACTAAAATTCAGGAATCAATTAAATCATCAATTAATGCTGTTTCAAGAGCTTGTAGTGATATGAGTGATAAACAGATTGGTGCATTGATTGTTTTTGAAAAGGATAATACGCTTGGTGATATTGCAAAGACAGGTACTTCACTTGATGCAACAGTTACGCCTGAATTGATTTCTAACATTTTCTTCCCAAAAGCACCTATGCACGACGGTGCAGTCCTTATTAAGGAAGGTAGAGTTGTTTCTGCAGGATGTATTCTTCCACTTACTGCTCGTAATAATTTAAGCAGTGAGCTTGGTACTCGTCACAGAGCTGCAGTTGGTATGACAGAAAATACTGACGCTGTTGTAGTTGTTGTATCAGAAGAAACAGGTATGATTTCGATTGCTCAACGTGGTACACTTCAGCGCAATATTTCAGCAGGTGATTTACGAGAAATCCTCACAAGTGAATTTGTTAAGGAAAATGACAAGGATAATAAGTTTAAGAAGATTTTAAGAGGTAATAAAAATGAGTCAAAATAATAATTCAAATAAAAAGAGAATATCATTTTCAGAGCTTCTTAAGGATAATAGATTTATTCTTGCAATTTCTTTTGTTGTTTCATTAGTTTTATGGATGTGGGTTGCAATTGAAAAAAGCCCTGAAATACAGCGTGTAATTTCTGACGTTCCTGTACAGATTAATCTCGAAAACAGCGTTCCGCAACAGCTTGGGCTTGAGGTTTTCGGTAATTCCGAATTTACAATCGATGTTACAGTTAAGGGTAAAAAGTATGTTACATCTTCTCTTAATGCTGATGACATTGTTGTTACTGCTAATACAAATTACGTTGACAGCTCAGGTGTTAAAACACTTCAGTTAAAGGTTTCTCAGAAGGAATCAAACTCCGAATATGAAATCACATCATATTCTTCAAATTATATTGAGGTTTATTTTGATACATACAAGGAGGTTGAACTTCCTATTGACGGAAAAATCGAAACTGACCTTAAATCATTTGTTCCTGATGGATGTATTGTAGGTGATACTGTTCTTTCTAAGAATACTGTTCTTATCAGTGGTCCTGCAACTGAAGTTAATAAGATTACAAGCATTGATGCTGTAATTAATATTGAAAAGACACTTGATAAAACAACAACCTTTGACCCTGTATTTAAAGTAGTTACAAATGACGGTTCTACTCCTGAATATATAAAAATGGAAACTGCAGAGAGTGATATTACAGTTACTGTTCCTGTACTTAAAGAGGTTGTTTTACCTACTGTAATCGATTTCAGAAACGCTCCGTCATATTTTATTAAGAATCCACTTGAATATACGATTTATCCTTCAAGTGTGAAGGTTGCAGTGCCTGTTGATATGCTCGATACAGTAACTGAATTTGTTGTTGGTACTGTTGATTTTTCTGATATTTCAGGTAGTGTTAATACTTTCAATTTTGAGCTTAATCAGATTAATTCTGCATATAAGGTAACTGATGCTGATGTTACAAAATTTACGGTTAAAATTGATGCTTCTCAAATGGTATCAAGGACTATAAGTGTTCCTTTCTCAAACTTTACTATCAACCACACAAGAGATGATTTTGAAGTGGCTATAAATCAGGATAAAAATATTACTGTAAAGCTGGTTGGACTTGAATCGGACATTGAAAATGTAACTGCTGACGATTTAACTATTATAGTTGACACAACTGAGCTTGAGCTTTCAGAAAGTGTTACTTCAATACCGGGACACGTAAGCGTAATGGGTGAACAGCCTTGTTGGGCAGTTGGTACATATAATTTAAGCGTTATTGTAAAGGCAAATTAGTAAAAAAAGAGGTGATAGACAGTGAAAAGAATATTTGCATTGATATTAGCAGTTGTTATCTGTCTGTCATTTACCTCTTGTGAAAGTGTGTTGCTTTCTGTTGATAAGCTTATAAGACCACCTGAGCTTAGCGGTACTGATAAAATGCTTCAGGAGGCTTTTAAAAACTCTGTTTCTGAATATGACAGCTTTGTTTTAAAATTCCCTATTAACGGAAAATATAAATCTTCCTATATTCTTTATGATATTGATAATAATGGCTCTGATGAAGCGATTATTCTCTATTCTATACCTTCATTGGGAAATAATGTTATTGCAGAAATTTTTAAATATAATGAAGATAATTGGATTTCTGTTTCAAAAATTATAACTTACAGTAACCATATTGATGAGCTTGATTTTGCTGACATAAACGGTGACGGGTGTAATGAAGTTTTTATATCCTGGTCAGATACACATAATGATAATGAATATCTTGATGTAACTTTAAAACTTAATTCATCTCATTCATTAAAAATTTACTCCTATGACGGAGAAGAAATAAATATTGTCGGTGAGGAAGTGTATTCTAATCTTTTTATTAAGGATTTGAATAATGATAAGGTTTCCGAGGTTGTACTTTTTAATAATAATATCTCTAATATTGAAAATATGACCTCAATGAGAATTTTAAGTTATAACAGGGATTTTACTGTTAACTATGACAAGACAACTGTTATTTCAGATATGCTTGATATTATCAATATTGTAAGTGACAGAACAGTTAACGGAAGAAACAGTTATTCAAGAATTTTTGTTGATGGTTCAGTTAATGAAAGTGATGTTGTAACAGAAATAATCGAAATTAATGAAGATAATTTTAATGTTACACTACCGTTGTATGCTGATAATTTAAGAGCTACTCCATCTACATTAAGAAATAGTATTGCTTTATGTATGGATATTGGTGAAGACGGGTCTGTTGAAATTCCGTCAATAGATGCTCTTCCGTTTTCTGAAAAAATTACCAACGGAAAATCATCTCCATTAAGCTATGCAATCTGGTCAGAATTTAAGGATAATCAGATTAAGGTTAAATATAAAACTTTGATTGATTTGAAGGTAGGTTACGTTGCGTTTATTCCTGAAGAATATATCGGTACAGTGGCTGTAAAGTATGATGAAGATAATCTGAACTATACCTTCTATTCCATCGATTCAAGAGGAAATGTTGAAAATGCACTTTTCTCTTTCAGAATTTTTACACTTCCTCAGTGGGAGGAAAACAGCTTTAATTATGAAATACTTTATAAAAATGACACTTATGTGTATGCATTTTTAATTTTCAAAGCTGATAATTACGATACATATAAACAATATATTAGTGATTATTTTTTTGTTTTATAGAATAGAGAGGAAATTATTATGAAATACGTTTTAATTGCTGAGGATGAAGCTTCTATCCGAGATTTTGTGGTCATTAATCTTCGTCGTAGCGGTTACGAGGTTATTGAGGCTACAAACGGTGAGGAAGCAATTCAAAAATTCAACGAAAATGTTGACAAAATTGATGTTGTTATTCTTGATATTATGATGCCTTTGGTTGACGGATTTGAGGTGTGCAAGCACATAAGAAGCAAAAGTAACAGAGTCGGTATTATAATGCTTACTGCAAAAACACAGGAAATGGATAAAATCACAGGTCTTATGATTGGTGCTGATGATTATGTTACAAAACCATTTTCACCATCAGAATTGATGGCTCGTGTTGATGCTATTTACAGACGAGTTTCAATGTCTAATGTTACTGAGGCTAACGCTGATAACACCCATATTATAAGACATAAGGATTTTGTTCTTGATACAAGAAGTCATACATTTACTAAAAATGATGAAATGATTGAGCTTACACAAATCGAATTTCAGATTATTGAATTTTTCTTTAATAATCCTAATGTTGCATTTAAAAGAAGTGATATTCTCAAGGGTGTATGGGGCGAATCCTTCTTTGGTGATGATAAGATTGTTGACGTAAATATTCACAGAATAAGAAATAAAATTGAAGAAGACCCAACACGTCCAAGATTTCTTGCAACTGTGTGGGGCGTTGGTTATAAATGGATAGTATAAGGTGGTGTGATAATTGAGACGCAGTATTGTCAAAAGATGGATTTTTTATATCTTTGGTACAACTATAGCGATTACCATTGCAATCGCTGTTGCTGCTTGTTTTATTATCAAAAATAACCACTATAATATTGTTAAAACAAATCTTGAATCCCGTGCTAATTCACTTGTTATGACATATTTTGAGTCCGATACTTATGTTTACGATGAGATTTTTAATGATATGGCAAACGATTTTGTCAACGACTTTCAGGACAAGGATATTATGGAGGCATGGGTTATTGACAGAAATGGTAATGTTGTGGCTTCTACATCAGGCTTTTCTGTTAAGGATGAAAGTTATCCTGACTATGACTACGCTTTAACAAATGAAGACGGTATTGGTGAATGGATAGGTGAAACATCAAATAATGAAAAGGTTATGGCGCTGACATACGTGCTTCCTAGAAATACTCAAGGTGTTTCAGGTGCAATCCGTTATATTATTTCCCTTGAGGAAGTTGACAGACAGTTAATTTTAATTTTCGTTCTCATTACTTTTCTTGGTCTGCTTATTATTATGTATGTTGGTATTACAGGTGTTTTCTTTGTGAGGACTATTATTATACCTGTGCAGAAAATCAATGACAGAGCCTCCAAAATGGCAAAGGGTGACTTTACTGTATCTATTGAAAAGCATAAATATAATGACGAAATAGGTGCACTCAGCAAAACAATTAACAATATGGCTTATGAAATTGGTGAAACGGAAAGAACCAAGAATGAATTTATTTCAACTGTTTCTCACGAATTAAGAACACCTCTTACTGCTATCAAGGGTTGGGGCGAAACAATCCGTTCTTCATCTGATGACAGTGAGTTAGTGGATAAGGGCATTGATGTTATTGTAAATGAAACAGAGCGTTTATCCGGTCTTGTTGAGGAATTACTTGATTTCTCACGTATGGAAAGTGGTAGATTTTCCCTAAGAGTTTCAGAAATGGATATAGTTACTGAATTAAAAGAGGTTATCATGGCATTTGATAATCGTTCAATTCGTGAAAATATTCAGCTTATTACTGAGATTCCTGATGAAGCAATAATTATTAATGGTGATAAAAACAGAATTAAACAGGCTTTTGTTAATGTTATTGACAATGCTTTTAAATATAATAAGGAAAATGGATTTGTTAAAGTAACACTTGATGTAATTGATTATAAAGTTGTTATTAAAGTTATTGATAATGGTTGTGGTATTTCGAGATTTGATTTACCAAGAATCAAGGAAAAGTTTTATAAGGCAAATAATAGTGTGCGAGGCAGTGGAATAGGTCTTGCAGTTACTGATGAAATAATTAAAATGCATAACGGTGAAATGGTTGTTGAAAGCACAGTCGGTAAGGGTACTACTGTTTCGATTATTTTACCTGACTTAAAGTAAGGAGTAATTAAATTGAGTAAAAATCAGCACAAGACTTCAATTGGTGGACAAGCACTTATTGAAGGTATTATGATGAAGGGTCCTAAGGGTACTGCAATGTCTGTTCGTTTACCTGACGGAACAATTGAAACTGAATTAGAAGAAAACACAAATCAGGGTAAAAAGCTAATTTTCAAAATCCCTGTTATTCGTGGTGTTTTTGCTTTTGCAGATTCTATGATTACTGGTTATAAATATCTTATGAAATCTGCTGATAAGGCTATGACAGAGGAAGAAAAGGAAGAGGATATGTCAAAGCTTGATAAGTGGCTCAACGACCATATGGGTGAAAAGATGATGGGTGTTATTACTGCTATTTCATCTGTATTAGGTGTTGTACTTTCAATGCTTATTTTCCTTTATCTTCCTATTGAAGCTGTTGACTTGTTTGACACATATCTTCTTAAGGGTGCTGATATTTCAAAATATCATCCATTAATTGAAGGAATTATGAGAATTGCAATCTTCATTCTCTATATGTACCTTTGCTCAAAGATGGATATGATAAGACGAGTTTTTATGTATCATGGTGCAGAGCATAAAACAATTTTCTGTTATGAAAATGGTCTTGAATTAACAGTTGAAAATGTTAAAAAGCAGTCAAGACTTCACCCAAGATGCGGCACAGCATTTATGTTTGTTATGCTTATTTTAAGTATGGCTGTGTCATTTTCTCTTGTTGTAATTTTCCCACAGCTTGCATCAATCAATAAAATTCTCTGGATGCTTATTAAAATCGCTATTTTACCTGTAATTATGGGTGTTGGCTATGAATTTATCAAATACGCAGGAAAGCACGAAAACTTCCTCGTTAAAATCCTTTCATATCCTGGACTTTTAATGCAGAGAATCACTACTGTTGAGCCAACTGACGATATTATTGAGGTTGCTATTGAGTCAATTAAGGCTGTTTTAACTGATAATCCTGAGGATGATATGATAAAATGATTTTAAAGGAATTATATTCATATTGTGTTGAACAATTAGCGTTTACTGAGGATAATTCATTTGAGGCACTTTGTCTTTTTGAAGATATTTTAGGCTATACTAAAGAGCAGATATATTTAAGTGAAATCATAGCCGATGATAGTCAGGTTGCAAAAATTAATGATGCTGTTTCAAGAAGAAAAAATGGTGAGCCACTTCAATATATTCTCGGTAAATGGGATTTCTACGATATGACATTTTCAGTAGGTGAGGGAGTGCTTATTCCACGACCTGAAACTGAAATGCTTGTTGATTTCGCTTTGGAAAAGCTTAAAAATATTCCTAATCCTGTTGTTTTTGATTTATGCTCAGGGTCAGGATGTGTAGGTCTATCAGTAGCAAAGCACAGACCTGATGCTAAAGTATATCTTCTTGAAAAAGAAAGAAATGCTTTAAGGTATTTATTGAAAAACAAGGTTGATTCAGGACTTGAAAATGTAACTGTAATATTTGATGATTTGTTTACAGTTGATTTGTCACTTTTCCCTGAGGCAGATTTGATTTTATCTAATCCACCATATATCAATTCTGATGAAATAGCCACATTACAGAAAGAGGTTTTGTTTGAGCCTTCAACTGCCCTTGACGGAGGGGAAGACGGACTTGTGTTTTACCGTTGTCTGGCTGAACGTTGGCGTGATAAGGTGAAAAAGAATGGTTTTATGGCTTTTGAATGTGGCGAGGAGCAAAGTAAGGCTATAATCCACATTTTTAAGGACAAATTTGTTGAAAGTAATGTTATTTTTGATTTCAATAATATTGACAGAATTGTAACTTTTGGAATATAATATTAT
>CAJGCX010000025.1 GCA_904501895.1 Clostridiaceae bacterium | reverse complement strand
TATCGAAGCGGTTAACCTTATAGATAACGACAACACAATCGTAATCGATACATCAACTGCACATAGAACAAATGAAGGATGGGCATACGGATTTCCTGAATTATCGGAAGAATTTGAAGATAAACTAAAAAATTCAAAGAGAATTGCAGTTCCGGGGTGCTATGCAAGTGGTTTTATAGCACTCGTTAAGCCTCTTGTTGATGCAGGTATTGTTGATAGTGACATCTGCATTGCTTGTCATGCTATGTCAGGCTACAGTGGTGCAGGTAAAAATGGTATTGCACAGTATGAAGATGAAAATCGTGATACTCTTCTTGATGCTCCTCGTGAATATGCTCTTACTCAACAACATAAGCACTTAAAGGAAATGAAGATTATTTCAGGACTTCAGAATGAGCCGATTTTCTCACCATACATCTGTGACTATTACTGTGGTATGGTTATGACAGTTCCACTTTTCAAAAAGGATTTGAAGAATGGCAAAACTGCAGAGGATATTAAGGCGCTTTATAAAGAAAAATACAATTCAGATATTGTTAAATATAAAGAAAGCATGGACGAAAACGGATTTATCGCAGGTAACAAAATGGGTGAATTGGACTCAATGGAGGTTACAGTTTGTGGTAATGAGGACAGAATTCTCCTTATCGCAAGATATGATAATCTTGGCAAAGGAGCTTCCGGTGCCGCAGTTCAATGCTTGAATGTAAAAATGGGAATTAACCCAGAGTTTCAATTAAATATATAGTAGGGTGGGGGCTTGCTTCCACCGAAAAGGTGAATAATATGGAATTTATTAATGGTGGTGTTACTGCTCCTAAAGGATTTAAGGCAAGTGGTATTCACTGTGGAATTCGTAAGAATAAAACAAAAAAAGATTTAGCACTTATTCTTTGTGAAAAGGAATGTGATGCAGCTGCAGTTTACACACAGAATTTAGTTTATGGCGCACCTATTACAGTTACTCGTAACAACATAGCTGACGGTAAGGCTTATGGTGTAATCTGTAACAGTGGTATTGCAAATACATGTAACGCTGATGGTGTTGAAAAGGCAGAGGCTATGTGTGAAATCGTTGCAAAGGCAACAGGACTTAAGGGTACAGACTTTGTTGTTGCTTCAACAGGTGTTATCGGTCAGCCAATTGACATTGAGCCTATCGAAAAGGGTATGGCACAGCTTGTAAATGAGCTTAGTGAGGATGGCTCTGATAACGCTGCTCAGGCTATTATGACAACTGATACTGTAAAAAAGGAATTTGCAGTTTCATTTACACTCGGTGGCAAGGAATGTAAAATCGGTGCTATCTCAAAGGGTAGCGGTATGATTCATCCTAATATGGCAACAATGCTTGGATTTATCACAACTGATGCTAATATTTCAAGTGAGATGCTCAAAAAAGCACTTCTTGAGGTTGTGAAGGATAGCTTCAATATGCTTTCAGTTGACGGTGACACTTCAACAAATGACACAGTTGCAGTATTGGCATCAGGACTTTGTGAAAACGACAGAATTGACTGTGAAAACGACGATTATTTCGTATTCGTTTCTGCTCTTAATTCAATCTGCGAAAAGCTTGTAAAGCTTATGGCAAAAGATGGTGAGGGTGCTACAAAGCTTGTTGAATGTCAGGTAAGTGGCGCTAAATCAAAGGAAATTGCGAAGGTTTGTGCAAAGAGTGTTATCTGCTCTTCACTTGTAAAGGCTGCAATGTTTGGTGCAGACGCTAACTGGGGACGAATTCTCTGTGCACTCGGTTATGCAGGTGTAGATATTGACGTAAATAAGGTGGATGTTTCATTCAAGTCAAAGGGTGGAGAAGTAGCTGTTTGTAAGGATGGCGCAGGAATCGAATTCTCAGAAGAAATTGCAAAACAAGTTCTTGTTGAAGATGAGGTTTATATTATCGTTTCTCTTAATGATGGTGAATTTAATGCAACAGCATACGGTTGCGACCTTACTTATGAATATGTTAAAATTAACGGTGATTATAGAACATAAAATTTAGTGAAGTTCTTAGATGAGTGAAGTTTTTCTTGGAGAAGTGAAGTTAAGTTTGCATTACACAATTTTGTGTAACTTCACTGCTGTGGCAACTTCACTTGCCGTAAGGCAAACTTAGTTTTATCCGGAGGATAATTATGGACATTTCAAAGCTTACTCATGCTGACCGCAGTGAGGTGCTTGTACAGGCGCTTCCGTATATTCAGCACTATCACAATAAAACTGTTGTTATCAAATACGGTGGCAACGCTATGATAAACGAGGATTTACAGGATGCAGTTATGACTGACATTGTTCTTCTTCGTTCAGTTGGCGTTAATGTTGTTCTCGTTCACGGTGGTGGACCTGAAATTAACGATATGCTTAATAAAATCGGTAAGGAATCAAAGTTTGTTGACGGACTTCGTTATACAGATGAGGAAACAATTGATGTTGTTCAGATGGTCCTTGCAGGTAAGGTAAATAAAAGACTTGTTCATCTTCTTCACCATCACGGTGGTCACGCTATTGGTATCTGCGGTCTTGATGACGGTATGATTAAGGCACAGAAGGTTGAAAAGGACATCGGCTTTGTTGGAGATATTATTGATATTGACACAACTCTTATTCACGGAATTCTTGACCAGCACTATATTCCTGTTATTTCAACAGTAGGTGGCGGTGAAAATGGTGAGGTTTACAATATTAACGCCGATACTGCAGCAGCAAAAATCGCAGCAGCATTAGGTGCAGAAAAGCTTCTTCTTATGACAGATATCCGTGGTCTTTTAAGAGATAAGGACGATGAAAGCACACTTATTCACGTTGTTAATGCAAGTGAAGTGCCACAGCTTAAGAGTCAGGGTATTATCAAGGGTGGTATGATTCCTAAGATTGACTGCTGTGTTGAGGCTGTACGTCGTGGTGTTAAGCGTACACATATTATTGACGGAAGAATTCCACACTCAATTCTTATTGAAATGCTTACAGATTCCGGTATAGGAACTATGTTTTTATAATTGGTGAAGAAAATGACTTTAGAAAATATTAAAACTCAGGCAGACAATAGTTTAATGCCAACTTATGCACATTTTCCTATTTCAATTGAAAGTGGTAACGGTGCAACATTTATTGACAGTGAAAGTAATGAGGTTATCGACTTCGGTTCAGGTATTGGTGTAAATTCACTTGGATACAATAATGAGGGTTGGATTAATGCTGTTACTGAACAGCTTAAAAAAGTTCAGCACACATCAAATCTTTATTACAACTCTACTGTTGCTGAATACGCAGAGATGATTACTGCAAAATCAGGCTTCAGCCGTGTTCTTTTCTGTAATTCAGGTGCTGAGGCAAATGAATGTGCAATTAAGCTTGCAAGAAAATACAGCTTTGACAAATACGGTGAAAATCGTTACAATATAATTACTCTTGTAAATTCATTCCACGGTAGAACAATGGCTACAATCACAGCAACAGGTCAGGACCATTATCACAAGTTCTTTGACCCATTTGTAGGTGGCTTTATGTACGCTGAGTCAGGCAATATTGAGCAGTTTACAGAAATGGCTGACGATACTGTCTGTGCAGTTATCCTTGAGATTGTTCAGGGTGAGGGTGGCGTTGTACCTACTGATTTTGAATACCTTAAGGCAGTTGAAAAAATCTGCAAGGAAAAGGATATTCTTTTAATAATCGACGAAGTTCAGACCGGTATGGGTCGAACAGGTAAGCTTTTCGCATATGAACACGCTGGAATTTCTCCTGATGTAATAACAAGTGCAAAGGGAATCGGCAACGGTCTTCCAATGGGTGCTTGTCTTTGTGCTGAAAAGTGTGCTGAGGTTTTGACAGCAGGTACTCACGGTACAACATTCGGTGGTAATCCTGTAGCTTGTGCAGGTGCAAAATATATCCTTAATAATCTTACTGACGAGTTCTTAAATGAAATCACTGCAAAAGGTGAGTATATAAGAGAAAAGCTTGCAGATATAGATGAGGTAAAATCTGTTACAGGTCTTGGTTTAATGCTTGGTATTGAGCTTAAGACTAAAAATGCAGGTGAAATCGCAAAAAAATGCTGTGAAAACGGACTTTTGATTCTTACAGCTAAAACAAAACTTCGAATGTTACCACCACTTGTTATTACAAAAGAGGAAATCGACAAGGGTATAGAAATTCTTTCAAAATATCTTTGTGAATAAAAGGAGATAAATTATGAAACATCTTTTAAGTATGCTTGCTCTTTCAACTGAAGAGATTACAGAAATTCTTAATCTTGCTGACCAGTTGAAATATGAAAATAAAAATGGCATTAAACATCACAGACTTGCAGGTCAGACTCTCGGTATGATTTTTCAGAAATCTTCAACACGTACTCGCGTTTCTTTTGAAACAGGTATGTATCAGCTTGGTGGTCAGGCTCTTTTCCTTTCAAACCGTGACCTTCAGATTGGACGTGGTGAGCCAATTCAGGATACTGCTCGTGTGCTTTCTCGTTACCTTGACGGTATTATGATTAGAACTTTCGAGCAGAGTGAGGTTGAAAACCTTGCAAAGTATGGCTCTATTCCAATAATTAATGGTCTTACTGACTTCTGTCATCCTTGTCAGGTACTTGCTGACCTTATGACAGTCCGTGAGCATAAGGGTCACCTTGACGGTCTTAAAATGACTTATATCGGTGACGGTAATAATATGGCAAACTCACTTATCGTTGGTGGTCTTAAAATGGGTATGGAGGTGACAGTTGCTTGTCCTGAAGGCTTTGACCCTGATAAGAGAGTTCTTGAGTTTGCAAAGGATAACGGTCATTTCGGTCTTTATCGTGACCCAGTTGAAGCATCTGCAGGTGCTGACGTAATCTTCACAGACGTTTGGGCATCAATGGGACAGGAAGAAGAAGCAGGATACCGTAAGCAGGTATTCGGTGGGATTTATCAGATTAACAATAAGACTCTTGCAGCAGCAAACCCAGGTTGTATGGTACAGCATTGTCTTCCTGCACACCGTGGCGAAGAAATTACAGAAGAAGTATTCGAATCACATGCTGACGAAATCTTCGACGAAGCAGAAAACAGACTCCATGCTCAGAAGGCTGTTATGGTTACATTAATGGAACATAAATAATTCAATTTGTAAAGTGTTATATAATGATATGACAATCAAGTAAAATTGTAGGGGCGATTCACGAATCGCCCTTTTTGTTTTGCAAATTGGAGTTTGTCGGAGAGTGCAAAATGCAAAGCGCAAAGTGCAAAATGGAGGAACTGCGTTGCGATTGTAATGCCTCCCTCGTCAGAGGGAGGCGTAAACACGTCACCAAAGAGAGCGACAAATTATAATTTACTCAACAAAAAACTCCCCGTAGGGAGTTCTTTCGTTATATATTAATTTTTATTTAACCCATTTTGCAACGGCTGTTTCAACAAGGTCAACTACCTTGTCGACAATTACCTCGTCACCCTCAGCAAGGTTAAGGAGTGGTTCTCTAACACCACCGAGCTCAAGTCCTGCTCTCTTCTTAAGTGCAGCCTTTGCAGTAGCGTACATATTACCCTTTGTACTGCACATTGTGTAGATTACCTCGTTGATGTCATCCTGTAAAGCATAAGCTTCTTTAACATCACCTGTGTTAATCATTTCGTTAAGCTTAACGAAAAGTTCAGGCATAACACCGTATGTACCACCGATACCACCTTGGGCACCAATCATACGGCCACCCACAAACTGCTCATCAGGACCATTGAAAATAATAACATCGCGATTGTTCATCTTTGCCTGACGACGGAACATCTGAATATCCTGAATTGGCATTGATGAGTTCTTAACACCAATAACTCTTGGGTTTTTGAGCATTTCATCAAAAAGGCTTAATGTAAGTGAAACACCTGCAAGCTGAGGAATGTTGTAAATAACATAATCTGTATTTGGTGCAGCAGCAGAAATATCGTTCCAATATTTTGCAATTGCTGTTTCATTAAGCTTAAAGTAAATTGGTGGGATTGTAGCAATAGCATCTACACCAAGGCTTTCAGCGTGACGTGCAAGCTCGCAGCTATCCTTTGTATTGTTACAAGCAACGTGAGCAATAATTGTGATTCTGCCCTTGTTTGCTTCCATAACTGCTTCAAGTGTCTTTTTTCTGTCCTCAACGCTGTGGTAAATGCATTCACCTGATGAACCACCAACATAAAGACCGTTAACACCTTTTTCAATAAGAAATTCAACTAATGATTTTGTACCATCAACTGAAATTTCACCATTTTCATCATAACATGCATAGAATGCAGGGATTATACCCTTATATTTTTCAAGACTCATTTTAATCAACCTCTTTCTTCAATTTCCTCTAACATTTTGTCAAGCATAATAAGACAACGTGGCACGTGGAAAGGACCCTTGAATGTAGAACCAATACAAGCAGGAAGTGTAGGATTACCGTCACGACGAAGATAACCGTACCACTCGCCACAAGGTGCTACTGTAAATTTGTCCTTTGTATATTCAACAAGCTGATTGAAAATATCAAGATACTTTTCATCATTTGTATCTCTGTAAATCATAAGAGCAGCAATAAGTGCTTCATTATGTGGCCACCAGAGCTTCATATCGTGTTCATAAGCTTCAGGTGGGTTGCCAAGGCAGTCAAAGAAGTAAAGAATACCACCGAATTCCTTGTCCCAACCCTTCTCAAATGCCATATCGAAAATCTCAACAGCCTTAGCGTGAAGCTCTTTATCACCTGTCTGATTAGCTCTTTCCATAAGGAACCAGCTACATTCAATATCGTGACCAGGATTTACTACTCTGCCTTCAGTAACATTAAGTCTTGGTGTACCGTCAAGCGCAACGGACTCAAGAGTACAGCCCAAATCCTTTTTAACGTGATATTTGAAAATGTCCTCAACACATTCGTCAGCACGTTTGTTGTAAAGGTCAGCGTTTTCAGGGTCAACACGAAGCATAACTGATGTAACATTGAGAATAATCATTGGAACACCAAGTGCACGACCTGTACGTGTTTCAGGCTCGGTCTTAGGACCAAGTCCTGTTGGGTCAGCCATACCGTGATTAAGATTCCAATACATATCATAAGCACGTCTTGCACGTTCAAGATGCTCTTTTTCACCTGTAATGCCGTAATATTCAGCATTAGCAATACAATAAAATGCTTCTGAATAGCAATATCTTCTCTGACGAAGTGGCTTACCGTCTTCCGTAACAGTAAAGTATAATCTGCCGTCAGCATTTTTATTTACGCAATAATTTTCAAGAAAGTCAATACAGCTTTTGCTTGCGTCAAGCCATTCCTGTTTTACACCATAAACATGACAAAGGTGTGCAAAGGTCCAACCACATCTGCCCTGCATCCAGACACTCTTGTCCGTTGAAAAGACCTTACCGTCCTTGTCAATGCAAGTGTAAACGCCTCCGTGAACCTTGTCCATACCGTTCTGAAGCCAGAAATCAGCAACGCTTTTAAGCTCGTCACACACCCAATTTCTTGTTTCTTTGAGATTCATTTATTTCACCTCATAAATATATAGATTAACAGAATAATTGTATCATATAAAAAATGGTTTGTAAAGAAAAACAGATTTCAAATTATAATTTATCGGAGACATCGCGTAGGGACAGACGTCCCCGTCTGTCCGTTGTAGTTGCGTGTAGAATTGCGGACAGAACAGGAGTTCTGCCCCTACGCGCACAATTAAAAACGTCCCCATAACCTCCAATTTGTTTGACACACTTCACTTGCCTTTTTATGTGTTGCAAACAAAAATCAAAAAAAATAAAAATATTTGCAAAAAAGTGTTGACAAAACATGAGACTTATATTATAATAACAAAGCCGTCGCAAGAGTACGGCATCTATGGCGGCATAGCTTAGTTGGCTAGAGCGTCCGGTTCATACCCGGAAGGTCACAGGTTCAAGTCCCGTTGCCGCTACCAAGGGACTGAACAAGTCCCTGAAAATGGCCCGGTGGTCAAGCGGTTAAGACACCGCCCTTTCACGGCGGTAACACGGGTTCGATTCCCGTCCGGGTCACCACGAAAAAGCATCGCAACTGCGATGCTTTTTTATTTTGCAAATTTGAATTTTATGAATGGAACCCAAGAGGGTTTTAGACAAAGTAATCACGATAACAATCCACAAGTTGGGCTGTTATATTTTTAGAATTTTCTTACAAAGCTACATCTCTTACAAAGTTCTTCACAGGCGCTTCGACTTGAAAATCCATTATAGATATTTTGTGCTCTTTCTGAGTTTATGATTTTTTCTAAATCATCTTCAAAAATATTTCCAAGATTTATTGTGCCATTGTTATCAAGGCAACAAGGAACAACTGTACCATCGGCTAAAATTCCTATCGCAGTGCGAAGGCCTGGGCAGAAAATCTTTTCATTGATGTCATCGCTTTCGAGTGTCGGCCAATCAAACTTGTCGCCATATTCAACATATATTTTGTTTGCTATTTTTATGCCATTACCTTCTTCAGCCCAAGGTTTTGGGAAATAATTTTCGAGTTTTGCTAAAATTTCATTATTCAAACTATCTTTGCCACCGTTGTTCCAGAGTCTTAGAACAATGATTTTCTTGTTTTCAGCAGATTTTGCATATTCAAAACAATCGTTAAGATATTTTTCAAATGAAATATTGTTATTATTTGCTTCAAAAGAGTGTAATGATATATAGGTTATATAGTGTGATTTTGAATTTAACAAAGCGTCTTTATTTTTACTTATCAAGGTACCGTTTGTTACAATCTTAACCATGAATCTCATTTCTTCGGCGATTTTCAAAAATGCTTCAAAGTCAGGGTGACAAAGTGGCTCACCAAGAATATGAAATGTAAGGAAGTCAGTATATGGTCTTATTTTGTTAAGAACAAATTGAAATTCCTGAATATTCATTCGTTTTGGTTTTCGTGTTGTACCTGGACAGAATGAGCATTTCAAATTGCAGATATTTGAGATTTCAACGTATATTGATGCGTATTTTTTCATATTTATCACCAAAAAAATCCTACCATAAAACAGACTGAATGTCAACAATTAGTATTGAAAGCAAACTGTATGTGTGATAAAATCATTTTGGGTGATAAAAATGAAGCTTATAGTTTGTCTTGATGACAGTAATGGTATGATGTTTAATAATCGTCGTCAGAGCCGTGACAGAGTGCTTGTTGAAAACGTACTCGAGCTTTGTAAAGGCGAAAAACTTTACATAACTAAATTTTCAGCAAAGCTTTTTCCTGAATATTCAGTTGAAATAGTTGATAATCCTGCTGAAGTGGGTGACGGATATTGCTTTGCAGAGGATTTTACTGTAAATGAAGAGGTTGTTGATGAAATTATAGTGTATAAATGGAACAGAATTTATCCTGCTGATACATATTTCAACATTCAGCTTGAAAATTGGAGCTTAATGGAAACTGTTGATTTTGAAGGCTCATCACACGAAAAAATCACAAGAGAAATTTATAGGAGATAAAGTTATGAACAAAAAAGTCTTATCATTAATATGTATATTGCTTGTTGTAGTTCTTGCGTTAGGTAAATTTGGTGGTTCACTATTTAATGGTGATGTTTTGCCTGAATTTGATGACGTAGTAACGGAATCAACGAAAACAAATGTGACAGTTTCCCTTGATGATATTCCTGAATATTCAGGTAGTCCTTATGTTGCTATCAATGATAATCAACCTTCATTCACAGAGGCTGATTATACAACCGAAGCTTTTGAGGAATATGCAGACCTTGATAATCTCGGTCGTTGTGGTGTGACCTTTGCCTGTGTTGGTGTTGAAATTATGCCAACTGAAAAAAGAGGGGATATCGGTATGGTGAAGCCTACAGGCTGGGTGACATCAAAATACGATTTTGTTGACGGAAGATACCTTTATAACCGTTGTCATCTTATCGGTCATCAGCTTACAGGTGAAAATGCAAATACACGCAATCTGATTACAGGTACACGTTATATGAACACACAGGGTATGTTGCCTTTTGAAAATATGATTGCTGACTATGTAAAGGAAACTGAAAACCACGTGCTTTATCGAGTAACGCCTATATTTGATGGTGATAATCTCGTTGCAAATGGTGTGCAGATGGAGGCGTGGTCAGTAGAGGATGACGGTGAAGGAATCTGCTTCAATGTCTATTGCTACAATGTTCAGCCAGGCGTTGTGATTGATTATGCCACAGGTGAAAACAGGCTTGATGAGAAATCAGTTGAAAATGAAGATGTGAATGTGGATAAAAATGCCGAATATGTGCTTAATACCTCGTCCAAGAAGATTCATTTGCCTGATTGCTCAGGTGCAACAGGTATGAATGAAAAGAATAAGCAGGTTGTAAAGGGTAAGGATATAAAATATTTCGTTCAGCAGGGATATGAATACTGCGGAGTGTGTAATAAATAAAAATGAGGAGCAAATGCCATTGGCAAATGCTCCTTTAATTATGTTCATTTATTCAGTTAATTGCTATTTTGCCTGTGGTGTTTCCTGAAACGTCAACTGCTTCAATGGTATATGCACTATTCATATCGCCATTTGCATCTATAAAATAATTATCCTCATATCCGTAGAATTTATCAATTCTCGCAAGGAATTTTCCGTCCTTTTCAAGACGATAATATGCGATACCAAAGTTGTCAACAGCCTCGTCCCAAGAAAGTTCAATACCATTTTCATTCTGTATCATAGTTATGTTTTCAGGAGTCTGTGGTGCTTCGTTTTCAAGTACATAACCATTTTTTACATAATCATAATATGCATTAATAAATGCAGGGTTTACATGTGATGGGCTGTAATAGTGATTGTATGAGAATGTAATAATGTTTTCTGCATATTTTGATGCGATTTCCATCTGTTTAACAAACACGTCAAGAGTTGCAGTTACATTTGAGGTGTTTTCCGTGATTTTCGGAGAAAGAACACCACCAAGAGTTTCGCTTGTGATAGCACCATCAAAGTTTTCACAGTTAGCCCAAAGCTTTATATCAGCATCACATGTATCAATAGCAGTCTTGTATAGCTTCCATGTTCTTTCAAGATTTTCCATTTTAGTCCACTTTGCACCGATTGCATCCTGTGGAGCAAAAATATCACCGTCACGGAATTTGACCATATTAAAGAATTTTACATAGCTTGAAAGAGAAGCAACAGGTCCTGTTGAAAGGTATTCTGAATAGAAAGGACTCATAAGAAGTGGTTTTGTTTCGTCAACCTCATTGATTCTGTCAATTATGTGATTAATGCCCTTTACAAGATTGTTAAGGCTTACTTGACAAAGGAGTCCATTGCTGATTTCAGGTGTAAAATACCAACCGTAAAGGCTGTTTTTATACTTTTCACCATATTTGCTGTAAATATCCTCTATCATATCACCTGCAACGTGACAAACATCCTGATATGTTGAGCCCATTCCGGCTTCATTCCAAAAATCATCAAACATTGCAAGACCTACAAAGACCTTAATTCCTGCATCCTGACAATATTTCAGTGCAGGTTCAAGACAATCTCCACCGTATGTAGCATCTTTAAGAGAGTCAGCATCTGTATCATAATAAACACTCCACTGACCACCGTTTTCCTCATAACCTCTGTCAGCAAGGCATTGAAGCACAAGATACTCAATACCTGCTTTTTTCATGTTTTCAACTTCTTCTATCCATCTTTCGTCATTCCAGGACGAGGTCATCCATGACTGAATGAATGTGCCTGTGAATTCAGTCTTACACTTTTGTTCTATTGGTTTATTTCCGAAAGGAAGCATCATCATAACAAAAGCAAGGATTGCAGAAATTGTTTTAACTAATGGAAACATAAATATATTGCTCCTTATTTTATATTATCGCGTATAAATTCTCGTTGAGGAAATTTTCTGTTACTGTTGCGATTTCGTTTGCACGGTTTTCGATGCACTGATGTCCGCCACCATCGACGTTATATGCTGTGGCATTTGGGAATGCTGAATTCATCTGGCTCTTCATCTGTGAATTGAGGATTAAATCGCCTGACGCCTGAACGAGAAGCACAGGACACTTGATTTTGTCAGCATTAGCCAAATCAGTTGGTCTAACATTGTACATCATTTCGCACATTCCTGCACCAAATCCGTCATACTGAACTGCGTCTGTAACACCATTTACATCGTAATCCTTTGAAAATGCGCAATCAAGAGTTGCCATAAAAATAACCATTTTCACAAGTGGGTCAATTTCTGTACCATATTTGAAGAATAAGTTCATTGTACCCTTCATAACACCTGACTGAACGATTTCCTTCATTTCCACAGGGAATTCACTCTGTGGCGCAGGACAATAGAGGAGAAGCGCTTTTACAGGGTTTTCGATTGCAATATTTACTGCAACACCACCACCCATTGAATGACCTGCAAGAATCCATTCATTCATTGGAGCAATGCTCTTCATAAGCTCTGTAATGAGGATTTCACGGTCGATGATTTCCATATCCTCAGTTTCTCGTGTGCTGTAACCGAAATTAGGAAGGTCAGCAAGGACACATTCGTAGCCCTTTGCTGTCATTTCCTTAGCCATATTACGCCAAGCGTAGGTTGAGCACATAAAACCGTGAAGCATCATAATTCTGCCCTTTGCTTCACCCTTTGCAGGGATAACTCTGTAATGAATGTCGTAATCACCGTAGGTGAAATACTGACTTTCCTCGTAAGGCTTATAGCTTGTGTCAGCTCCAAGAGCTGTTATTGAAAATGCTGTGAAAATAAGTACACAAGCACATATAATACTGATAATCTTCTTCATTTTTATTTCCTTTCTTTATTCAGAAACAGTTGCTTCTGCCTTTGCTCTGCGTTCAGCCAATTCCTTTTCAACCTGTGCCTTCTGTTCAGGAGTGTATTTAATGAAAAGAAGCGGAATCATATAAAGGAGTGCTGCAATAGCAGGAGTGAGCATTACGATAGGCCAAATCCATGTTTCAAATGCTTCACTTTGTGTTCCGAGATAAACTGCATCAGGAACATCTTCAACTGCCACATAACCGAGAGCACCGAGAGCAAATGTACCGAGAGCACCTGTGATACCACTTGAAATCTTTGTGAAGAAGGTCTGCATTGCAAATGTAACACCCTCTGTACGTTTACCTGTTTTCCATTCCATATAGTCAACGCTGTCACAGAAGAGAGATGTCTGTGCAATACTTGCAGCACCACCAGGGAATGAGCAAATAGCAAGAATAAGAATAGTCCAGATAATGTTTTTACCTTCAAAGCCGATAATCCACGCTACAACTCTACCTACTAATGTGCAAACCTGAATGAAAATAAGGAGGTTTCTGTAGCCCTTGAATTTTTCCTTAAGCTTGTCAGCCATAAGCATACCAAGGAAAGCAGGAGCAGTAGTAAGAGCACCGAAAACAGTTGTGAGAGTAAGTGGACCTAATACGAAGCCACCGATTGATATTTCAGGAAGCTTGTATTTGAAGAAATAAGTTATAAGATTATTACCGAAAGCAAGTGCCCCAAAAAGGTTTGAAAGAGTTACAAGCATAAGCATCTTGTTCTGGAAAAGAAGCTTAAAGCACTCGAAAATTGATGTCTGCTGATTTTCAGGTTCAACAAGACGTACTCTTTCCTGTGCACTGTAGCATTTAGCACTGAGTAATGCGCCACCGAGACCGAAGATAGCAGCAAACAATACTGTCATAAGAGCAAGTGAGTTGCCTGATTGCTTTGCAACGATTTCCATAACCATAGGAATTACAGCACCGGCAACACCAAAGAAGATTGAACCAACTGTTCTTGCTAACTGAACAAATTTGTCACGCTCATCTGAATTTGGAGTAACAACTGCTGTCATACCCCAGATTGCAACGTCCTGCATTGTGTATGTAATGTCCCAACAAAGGTACATAATAACAAAATAGCCAACACGAAGCCAGAGAAGATTTTCAGCAGTTGAGAATACAACGAAAATAAGAACTGTGAAAACACCAACAGGAACAGGTGTGTATTTAAGCAATGGTCGGAGCTTTTCTCCGTTTTTAAAACGATGACGGTCAACAATTGAACCGATAATCGGGTCGTTAATTCCGTCCCATACCTTCATAAGAATAAGAAGCACGCCAACAACTGCTGCAGGGAATTGTGCAATGTCTGTCAGGAAATACTGAAAGAATGAAGCACCGATAAAGCAGTAAACCACATTCTGTCCTGCAAGACCTGCCATAAAGTTGACTTTTTCCTTTTTGCCAATGTAATTCATAAGTTTTCCACTCCCTTTTGTTTATATGTATATATAATACAATATAATGCATATAAAAATCAACACAAACAGTAACTTTATTTAGATAAAATAAACAGTTTGTTTCACAGTTTTTACAAAGTTATGACAATATTGTAAATTTTTCGAAACGCACCTTTGTTTTTATTGACTTTTTATTGATTTTTTTATATAATCCAAATGTGAAAATGTGCGATTTTGTGAACACATTGAAGCGATTATGTATATAAACGAGTCGAAAGGAGTCCTATGAGCTGGAGAGAAGAATATAACAAAAAATTAGTTACTGCAGAAGAAGCGATTAAAAGTATTCACGACAATGATAAGGTTGTTATGGCTTTTGGCTGTAGTGAGCCAAGATGTATTGTACGTGCAATGCGTGAAAATTATAAAAATTACAACAATGTTGAAGTTATAAATATGCTCCTTTTAGGAGAAACACCTTGGGTTGATGAGGAGGTAAGAGGTCATTTCAGATACAATTCCTTTTTTGCTTCCGGCACAAACCGTAAGGCGATTGCAGCAGGTGTTGCTGATTATACATCCTGCTATTTATCCGAAACACCATCTGTTTTAAGAGATTATATTAAGCCTCGTGTTACAGTAATGTCTGTAGCTCCACCTGATGAGGAGGGTTATGTTTCGCTTGGCACAAACTGTGACTACATTGAAACAACGCTTGCTCATTGTGAGGTTAAAATTGCACAGGTAAATAAGAATATGCCTTATACTTACGGTGCTACAAGAAAGCATGTTTCAGAATTTACATACTTTGTAGAATGTGATGAGCCTATTCCTGAAGTGCCTGCACCACCACTTACTGAGGTAGAAGTGAAAATCGGTAAGCACTGTGCATCACTTATCAACGACGGTGACTGTATTCAGCTTGGTATCGGTGGTATTCCTAACGCTATCTGTGAGGAATTAAAGGATAAAAAGGATTTGGGACTTCATTCTGAAATGGTTGGTGACGGTGTTGTTGACCTTATTAAGAGTGGCGTTATCAATAATACAAAGAAGAATATAGATAATGGCAAGACTATTTTAGGCTTTGCCTTCGGTACAAAAAAGCTTTTTGATCACCTTGACAAAAACCGTGATGTTGAAATGGTACCGATGGATTACGTAAACAATCCTGTGATTATTGCACAGAATGATAATGTAGTTTCTGTTAACTCCTGTTTACAGGTTGACCTTATGGGACAAGTTGTGTCTGATACAATCGGTCTTAATCAGTTTTCAGGTGTTGGTGGTCAGGTGGACTTTGTTCGTGGTGCTACTATGAGTAAGGGTGGCCGTTCAATTATCGCAATGCCGTCAACTGCAAAGGGTGACACCATCTCAAAGATTGTGCCAAAGATTACTGATTATTCAGCGGTTACAACAACCCGAAATGATGTAAATTATATTGTTACTGAATTTGGTATTGCTCAGCTTAAGGGCAAGACTATGCGAGAAAGAGCAAGAGCACTTATTGCAATTGCACACCCTGATTTCAGAGATGAACTCAGTGAAGAATTTGAAAGAAGATTTAATGAGAAATATTAAGGAGATGAATTAAAATGGGCGTTTATAAGAAAGAACGATTTGGTATTGCAAGAAAGATTGTATCAAACATGACTGCAGAAAGCTGGGAAACAATTCCTCATGCTGTTGTTGGTTATGAAGTTGATGTTACT
Organism: Clostridiaceae bacterium; assembly: GCA_904501895.1. Lineage (GTDB taxonomy): Bacteria > Bacillota > Clostridia > Oscillospirales > Acutalibacteraceae > Fimenecus. The sequence goes on along the minus strand of CAJGCX010000025.1, from coordinate 1,321 downwards.
GAATTTTTGAAAGAGTATAAGAAACTTAACGAAGGTTGCACAGATAAGTCCAAGAAAATCTCAATCAACACAGTTGTTATGAAGATTATCTGTGAAGGTCTTATGGCAGCACCTAAAATGAACTGTCACCTTATTTTTGAACGTAAGCTTGTTCGTGGTAAGCTTTTATACCACGACCGTGTTAATGTTTCAATGCCGGCAATGCTTCCTGATGGCAGAATGATGACTGTTAATCTTCGTCACATGGAAAATAAGTCTCTTACAAAGATGACAGAGGTTATCAACGACACAATGCGTCGTATGGAAAATACAAATATGGACGAAGCTATGTTTGAAGTTTCTATGGATAACACTATCAAGGGACTTAAAAAAGGTAAGGTTTTACAGGCTATTTATCGACTTATCGGTTCAAAGACAGGTAAGCATAAGGTAAAGACTCTTAAGGGTGAAGAGAAAAAGAAGTATTATTCAATTCCTGAACACGACAGACTTACAAAGAAGGATATTGAACAGGGTACAGTTACAATTTCTAACCTTGGTTCAATCCATCGTAACCAGAAGGGTATGTGCTTCCTTCTTGAGATTATTCCACCTCAGGTTACTGCAATTGCAGTTAATGCTATTCAGAAGAAGGCAACTGTTGTAACAGATGAAAACGGCAACGACACAATCGAAGTTCGACAGATTCTTCCTCTTACTATCGCATTTGACCACAAGGCTCTTGACTACGGTGACATTCTTCCATTCATGAACAGACTTGATGAAATTTTCGAAAATCCATCAGTTATCCACGAGTGGAAAGAATAAAAAACATAAATATGTAAAATTATGGTGATTTGTAGAGTTTAATGCTTTACAAATCACTTTTTTTTTATTATAATACAATGGTATATTTATAAAATGGAGTAATATTAATATTCTATTAAAGGAAGGATGAATGAAATGTCAGAACAGATGAAGATATTTCTCGCTATGGCAGGGTATATGCTTGTTGTTATCGGCATCGGCGTATTCTTTGCACGTAGAGCAAACAAAAATGCAGAAAACTATTTCTTAGGTGGTAGAAGTTTAGGACCTTGGGTTGCAGCTATGAGTGCTGAAGCATCAGATATGAGCGGATGGCTCCTTATGGGTCTCCCTGGTGTTGCTTATTGGTGTGGTGTGGCTGATGCTGCATGGACCGCAATCGGCCTTGCAGTTGGTACATACTTAAACTGGCTTATTGTTGCAAAAAGACTTCGTAATTATTCAGCAATTAGCGGTGATGCAATTACTGTTCCTGAATTTTTCTCAAACCGTTTCCACGAAGATAAAAAGGTTA
>CAJGCX010000024.1 GCA_904501895.1 Clostridiaceae bacterium | reverse complement strand
TCCTTTTCAACAAGGTTCATAATTGCCATACCTGCATGCTTTGCAAGCTGAATACGACCACTATGTACAGCAGGGATTGTACCGTTACCCGGAAGAGCAATACCAACTGCTTCTGCAAGGCAATTCATTGAGTTTGCTGTGTACATACCTGAACAAGAGCCACAACCCGGACAAACATTTTCTTCAAATTCAAGGAGCTTGTTATCATCAATAATGTTTGCTTTTCTTGAACCAACTGCTTCAAACATTTTTGAAAGAGATGTTTCAACACCGTCAATAAGACCTGACATCATAGGTCCACCTGAACAAACAACTGCAGGGATATTAAGACGAACTGCAGCCATAATCATACCAGGTACAATCTTATCGCAGTTTGGAACAAGAACAGCACCGTCAAAGCCGTGCGCCATAATCATTGTTTCAACGCTGTCAGCAATAAGTTCACGTGATGCAAGTGAATACTTCATACCAACGTGACCCATAGCAATACCGTCACAAACTCCAATTGCAGGAACCATAACAGGAGTACCACCTGCCATACGAACACCAGCTTTTACAGCCTCAGTAATTTTATCAAGATGAGCGTGACCAGGAACAATTTCACTGTGTGCAGACACAACAGCAATCAACGGTCTTTCAAGTTCTTCCTTTGTATAGCCCATTGCATAGAAAAGGCTTCTGTTAGGTGCTCTTTCAACACCTCTTAATACATTTTCACTTCTTAAATTCATAACAAGTCCTCCTAAATAGTAGGTTTACGTTGGGTACATACCCCCACTCTACTGATTACATATTATTTTATACTTATACGACAGATTTTTCAAGGGGTTATAAGAAAATTAATACAAATATAAGACAATACAATATGTTTTAATTATTATATTATTGTACAAACAAATTTTATGTGATATTATAGAAAAAATTGGTATAAGGAGAAAATACTAATGCTTGAAAATAAGATTCATATAGCTTACGGATTTCATGTTAACTGTTATCACTCATATCGTGGTGATACCAATGATAATTTAGGATTTGGTTCTGACATCAGAATAATCAGAAAAATTCTTGATACACTTACAGAATTTAACGAACAAGGAATCCCAGTAAAAGGTACTTGGGATACTGAAAACTTCTTTTCATTACAGAAGATTCTTCCTGAATATGCACCTGACATAATTGAAAAAATGAAAGAAAGAGTCCTCAAATATGGTGATGAAAATATTATAATGGGCTATAATAATGGTGCTTTATCAGCTATGACTGAAGATGAATTCTGCGAAAGCATCAATCTTGCAATCACTAATGAGGATGGTAGCGGACTTGAGAATATTTTTGGTACTTGTGAAAAACTTGTTCGTCCACAAGAAGTTATGTTCACACCATCACAGGCATCTTTGTACAACAAGTTAGGCATTAAGGCTCTTTGTCTTTATTACAGTTGTGTTCCTTTTGATGCATTCAGAACTATTGTCCCGAAGCTTTCTGATGAAGAAGCTTTTAATCCTCTTACATACACATACAACGGTGAAAGTATAACTATAATCCCAACATACTCAAACTCTGATGTTTGTGATGCAGGTTGTCTTCGTGCATGGGTAAAAGACCTTCGTAAAAAGCAGGAATCAGGTGAAATCAATAATGACTTATTCCTTTTTATCAATATGGATGCAGACGCTATTTTCTGGGAAACAATTGATTTAGGAAAATTCACAGGAAAAGTTGCCAATACTGATGGCATTCACGGTCTTGTAAAAGAAGTTGCCGATTTACCTTATGTTGTATTTGACACTCCAGGTAATTACATAAAGACACACAATCCAATAGGCAAAATTGATTTTACTCACGACACTGCTGACGGAAACTTCACAGGTTATGCTTCCTGGTCAGAAAAGCCATTTAACAGAAAAATATGGACTCGAATTGAACGAGCAAGAGCTATGTCTAAAGTTACAAGTGAGCGTGATATGCTTTCTCCATCATTTAAAAACCGAGTTCTTCTTTTATCAACAACACATTTTGGACTTGCAACTCCTGTACTTAATATCCAAAGAGAAAAAACTGCACTTGAATTAAGCGATAAGGTGATTAATGATGAAATTTCTGCAATGCCTGAAACTGAAAAAATCACAATTCACAATATAACAAATTCGTTATTACAATGTGTTCAGATTGAAATCAAAAAAGATATTGATGATATGTCTTGCTTGACAGTGGAATCAGACGGACTTGAATCATATGTTGCTGTACCAACTGATGATGAAAACAAATCTGCATTCTTGATGCTGAAATTTAAAAAGCTATGTGATAAATACGAGTTGAAATTTGGTTTTGATGGTAAAAAAGAAACTGTTTCATTTAAGAATCTTCTTGAAACATCTCGAATGTCACTTATATTTTCAACAAACGGTCAGATTTCATTTGCACAAGTTGATGGCAAAAAAATAGGTGATTATGATTTTATACAATCATATATTACATATAACGGAAAGAAATATAATTTCAAGAACACAAATGTCTGTCCTTTATCTGTTGCAGGTAATGGTGAAGGTGTGCGAATACAAGGTGAAATTCATTTACCAAAAGAGATATCATCAGGCAAATATACTTTTGATTTCTTTAAAACCTCATTTTCAGATGCTATATTTGTTCGTACTACCGTTTCATACCCATACACTGCTGAAACAACATCAATTTCAACTGAAAATTCTGCACTTGGAAGATATAGTGATATGAGTTGGAAGGAAACTGTTCCTTTTCAGATTACACCAAAGCTTAAGGGTGATATCTCTGTTATCAAACGTAATTTTATGGATGATATTTCGTCTTTCAGAACACAATCCTTCCCTGAATGTGACTCTAAAAATGACCACATCGATTCATTCAATCATCAATTAACCGGTGGATTTGTGGGACTTTATGATGAAGACTGCGGAATCATTGTTGCAAATGCGCGACAAGTACTTTCATCTATGGCTCACTGTCCGATGCGTCTTGAAAAAGATAAAACTGTAAAAATGAATCCGTTCGGTACATATTACGGAAATCAAAGACATCATCATGGCAGAGCAAATGACCAGATTCTTGATACATACACTCTTGTTGCAGCACAAGGTAAGAGTATTGCGCCTTCATATAACGGAAGTCAGGAAACTGCTATTTTCGGCCTGTACCCAATGTCAGGAAACAGTCTTTCAGATAATGAAAAGAGTGAAATCTGTGCTTTTGCTGATGGTGCCTTGATTACTGCTGACAAAAGCCATTTTGTTGGACCATTTTTAAATGATAATATCTTATTACACGAAAGCAACGCTGACGGAATTAACGAAAAAGATTTAAAAAATCCTGTACTGACAGGTCTTTCAGGTAATCTTGGCAAATACGTTACAAATGGAGCAAGAGCAATTACACATATCATTAAAACACAAATTAAAGCTAAATAGTTTAATTTACAGAAAAACACGGACAGAAATCTTCTGTCCGTGTTTTTTTATTCTTCTGCTGTTTCGTTGTTTGATTCTGTTGTACGAATTATTTCATTACAGTTTCGTTTAATATCTATGTAATCATAGAATTTCTTTACTCTTAAATTCACACGAAATTCTCTATCACAGTTTTCACAATAAAAAATACCACGGAATGACTGATTCATAAATTTCCACTTTTTAACTGTCTGCACCTTACCACCACAAATTTCACAGAAGCAGTTGAAGAGATTTTTATCAATCAATGGGTCATTTTTATTTTTAATAACGTACGGATGGAAAAGAAGTCGTGCATAAAAATCGTAGTCACAATTTTTAATGAATTCTTGAAGCTTTTCTTCATTAAACACCTTTTTAAAGCACTCTGCACTCAAAAGGCTATCATCAAGTGCTCTATGATGTGGAAATGAGTCAGGGTCAATTTCAAGGCATTCTGCAGCATAAGAAAGGCCTGCCTGCTGAACATTTTCCATATTTATAAAGCACTGGCAATATTTCTGTAAATCTGCATATTTCTTTATAAAATCAAGGCTGTTCTTTTTCATAAACCACTTGTAATTTGAAAGAAGCGTACGAATATCAGTATCGCCCCATGACATTATTACAGCATCCTCACCTATCCACTCCTCAAAGTCATTTATAACCTTTGAAAATGGTTGTCCTGTCTTTACATCCTCATTAGAAATATTAGTTAATGTTTTAATTCTTGAACGAAGCTTTTTTGAAACTACCGGCTTAATGAGTTCAGAAAATGTATCAACCTGATTAAGATTTTCATCAAGCTTCACTGCACCTATTTCAATTATTTCATTCATAAATTTCTGAGTGGCTTTATTGAAAGAATTATTCCACTCCAAATCCATAATTATATAATTCATAACACACCAGAATTCTATTTGCTAATTGATAATTTATCCTTTGAACAGAAGAATCTAACGCCATCCTCGGTTAAAAGGTCTTCTGCCTTTTCTCTGCTTAATAATGAGCACTTAAAATCCAAGTCAAGTAATGGCTTAAGAACAAAATTTCTTTCCATCATTCTTGGATGAGGTAAAATGAGTGATTTAGTATTTTTTGTTTCGTCACCATAAAGCAATAAGTCAATATCTATAATACGAGGTCCATTTTTAATGGTTCTTATTCTGCCTAATCCTGACTCAATACCAAGTGCAGCTCCTAAAAGATTATCTGCATTAAGTTCAGTTTCAACTTCTACAACAACATTAAGGAAATCGTCCTGATTATCATATCCCACAGGGTCTGTTTCATAAATATTTGAAACATCTGTAACAGAAGTCATAGGAAGTAAATTCAGGGCATCAATTGAGTCATGAAGATTTTTCATTCTGTCACCTATGTTTGTGCCGATTCCAAGATATGCTTTCATACTCTTGTCCTCTCGATTGTAACTGCAACATAATCAAAATCTGCTTTAATAGGTGCTTCAGGCTTTTTAAGAGTAATAACCAAAGAATTGATTTTATCAAACTCAAGGAAAAGCTCATCAGCAACTCTTTGAGCAACTCTTTCAAGCAAATCATCCTTTTCACTCTGCGCTACTCTACGGACACTTTTAATTATTTTAGCGTAGCTTACAGTATCGTCAACGTTATCGGTCTTACAAGGCATTGACAAATCTACACCTGCCTCAATATCGAAAACAAAATTCTGTCCGTCAATCTTTTCTTCAGGATTAACACCGTGATAACAGAATAATTTTAAGTCTTTTACAATAATTTTATCCATTTTTTCTCCTTAAAACTTCATCGCACATTTTTGCAGCAAGTACATTTTCACGTACATTATGCACTCTTACAATATCTGTACCACCCTGTATTGCAAGGGAATTTGCAGCAATCGTGCCAAAAAGCAAATCTTCCTTTGTTGATTCAGTAGCAGCTGCAACAACTCTTTTTGAAGAAAGTGCAGTAAGCAATGCAACATCACAAATTTTAATATCCTTAATATTTTTAATAAGTTCAAGGTTATCCTCATAGGATTTACCGAAACCGATTCCCATATCAAATGCAAGTTGATTTTTATTGATACCATAGGCTTCGCAACTATTCAGCATTTCATTAAAGAATTCTGAAACATCTTTAGTAACACCGTCAGGATAATCAACAACAGTTGATGCATCTCCACCACCTGTGTGCATTATAATCCAACCGCAGTTATATTCCTTAACGAGCTTTGCCATCTGAGGATTAAATTCACCACTTACATCATTGATAATTGATGCACCATTCAGAATTGCATATTCTGCAACCAATGGGTAAAATGTATCAACAGAAATTACAGCATTTGTTTCGTCTGCAAGTAATGGCAAGTATTGTTTTATTATTTCGAGCTCTTCCTGTGGTGTAAGAACATTATGTCCGGGACGTGTTGAATGAGCACCAATATCAATAATATCTGCACCGTATTCAAGCATCTTTTTCGAATGTTCAACTGCTTTTTCAGGTGAATTATAAAGTCCACCGTCAAAAAAGGAGTCACCCGTAACATTGAGGATACCCATTACATACGTCTTTTTACCTAATTCAAAATTAAAGCTTTTACCTGAAAATATCATTTTAATCCAAGAAGAGTCATAACCTCGGCTCTTGTTCTTGCATCCTTTCTCATAATTCCACGAAGTGCAGATGTCTGTGTCTGTGACCCTGCTGCTTTAATTCCACGCATAGTCATACAAAGATGCTCAGCCTCAACAACAACTGCAACACCCTTTGGGTCCATTTCCTTCTGAATAAAATCAGCAATCTGTGCAGTCAATCTTTCCTGCAACTGTGGACGTCTTGCATAGCTATTAACGATTCGTGCAAGCTTTGAAAGACCGATTACAAGACCTTCATCATTAGGAATATATGCAATATGTGCCTTACCAACGAAAGGTAAAAAGTGATGCTCACACATAGAATACATCGGAATATCACGAACGACAACTATTTCATCACTCTGACCTTCACGGAACATTTTAAGATGCTTTTCAGGATTCTCAGTAAGACCCGAGAAAATCTCTTCATACATATTTGCAACTCTTTTTGGAGTTTCAACAAGACCTTCTCTGTCAGGGTCCTCACCTATTGCTAACAAAATTTCACGAAAAGCATTTTGTATTCTCTGTTTATCCATTTTATCATTCCTCTTTTATCACCCGAAAACGATACACAAGTAATTTCGGTCATCAATTGTATAATAACTAATTTTGTAAGGGTTTATACGTCTTCCACTACTCTTTACAGCAGCGTAAACATAATCAAAAAAGCCTTTATCCTCTTCAATATATTCAATTGCTTTTTTATAAACAGTTGAATATTTAAATATAAATTCAACCTTATTTTCACCTTTTCTCAATACACTAGCGCTACGATTAGCGTGTGCTGAATAACTCTTGAACTCTTTAATATAAGAACCATTAACAGCATAATAATAAGCACTATCAGAATCACAATTATTATTTGAAGGTTCAATATTAAAGTGGTCGTCACTTATCATTTCTTCATTGACATTAAAGTAAAAGTAAACTATTGTATCATCAACGCCTGAATCATCCCATGTTGCATCAAGGTAATAATTCTGGTTATCGATTTCGACAACATTCCACATATGTGGCTCTGTTGTACCTTCTGACTTTCCTTCGCCCACTACAAGGTAATTATCAATATCAACTGCATCAAGCAGGATTTGTATAGCCCTTGAATAGCCCTCACAAATTGCACTTCCATACAATAATGAATCATGGGCTGAGTCACCACTACCAGGACTTATATTTTCATCATAAACCGTATTGTTACAAACATAATCGTGAATATACAACTCTTTTTCATAATCAATATTAAGCTTATCTGCTTCAAAAATAATATTACTGATTTTTTCATTTAACTGAGTTGAAATCACTTGTGCCTCTGCAGGAGTGTTACGATAATTAGGTGTAAACGAAACAGATTTTTCATTTTCAAGATATTGATACTCATTATCTACCCAGAAAATATGAGGATTGTCATATAAAACTGCAGTAAAAACAGTTTTCAGGGACTCTCCGTTTATTTCCATAACAAAAGCTTCATCAAAATTCATAAACGAAGAATACATAGTGATGTATGCTTCTTTTTCTTTATCATTAAGACCATTGAAATAATAATACGTGTTATCGTTCAAAAGCTCTACAAACTGGAGTCTCTCCTTCTGAGTAGGCTTGCTTTCCTCAATTTTCTTTTCTTCAATATAAATATTTACTTTTTCAGTTATGGGACCTGAAAGAGAAACAATAAGTACAATCAGCAATAGTTTTATTAAAAACTTTTTCATGACTTATCACCGTTTGAATATGGCTGTGGTAAAAATTTATCATCAGCATAGCAATATGTTTCAACCACCTCAAGCGAGTTATAAAAATCCATAACTGAAATATCAGTTTTTGAAAGGTTAGCAAAATTCTTAAATAACTTTTCAGCGTTTCCAATATGCTCTTCAGTTAAAATTGATACAATAACATCACAAATTACATTTTCTCTTTCTGCATTATCACAAATTAAGAAATAGTTTAATGCTTTCTCACCTGAAATTTCTTGTTTACCCTTTGAAAGTTCAAGATTATAATCATTTGATTTATAGTTAACATCTTCTGCAACATTAACAGTAACTCCGTTAAACAGAGCTAAGAATCTTCTTAAATCTGATAATTTAAACACAACATATTTATCAACATTTATATTATATTTTTCGGTAAAAAATTCTGCAAGACCATTTTCCTGAGAATCCTGAAATATGCCATTTATACTTTTATATTTTTCACCATACAGATACTGAGAATCGCCATTAAGCTGTTTAACATTAAAAGTCTTATTATCAAAATTTATAAGAGTGCAAAAAGCTGACTTAACCTTGTTTTCAGAATCTGTAACGATAAACAAAATGTTAGAATCACCTGTTAAGGAATCAATAGAATACACAGGCTGTGTTACTTCTGTTGTAGTTTCCTCAACCTCTGTTGTTGATTCAACAAGATTATTGATATCAAAATCCAAAGAATACATAAAAAGGAAGATAGAACAGACTGATAAAACCAAAATAAAAACTGCAAAAGTTATTATAAATGGTTTAAGTCTGTTATTCGTTTTAGTATCTTCAGGAAAAAGTCCTTTATTATTGCTCATAATACACCATTATTCTAAAGTATTTCGTATAGTATAACACAAATAAATAATATTAACAATAACAAAATAAACAAAACCTTACAAGTTACCCTGCAAGGTTTCAATTTTATTATTCTGTGAATTCGTATTTCTTTTCTGTTTTACCAAAGCCCTCAGTACTGTCATCTGCTTTGAACAAAACAGTTATAGTTTGCATAATAAGCTTTATGTCAAGCCACAAACTGTATTTTTCAATATACATAAGGTCAAGAACCAGCTTATCCTTAGGAGAGGTGTTATATTTACCTACAATCTGTGCGTAGCCTGTAAGTCCACCTTTAACCTTTAATCTGTATGAAAATTCAGGCAATTCAGCGGTATATTTACTTACATTTTCAATCATTTCAGGACGAGGACCAACAACGCTCATATCACCCTTAAGGATATTGAAAAACTGCGGTAATTCATCGACTCTGAATTTTCTTAAATATTTACCGACTTTAGTAATTCGCTTATCATTATTCTTTGCTGACTCGTTTACAGTATCAACCTCAGTCATAGTGCGGAATTTGTATACATCAAAAAGCTCACCGCCTTTTGTTGCACGCTTCTGACGGAATAGAATTTTACCACCATCCTCAGCCTTAATAAGAATAGCGGAAATAAGCATAATAGGGCCTGTAAGAATAATACCAACAAGAGAAATTGCAATATCCATTGCACGCTTCATAAAACGTTGTTCTAATGTAAGGTCACGAATAACCGCAGATACCATTGGTTTATCGTCAAGGAAAATTGACTTACCACCCATAAGCATAATATCTGAAATTTCAAAGCTTGTGTAAACGTTTTTATTATTTGCATAACAATATTCCGTGAAAAGAATCTTTTGCTTTGTAGGAATTTCATATATAAATACTGTATCACATTTGCTCATAATATCAAAAGCATTCGGTGAAGTAAAATGAATCATATCAGTCACGTTATACTGCTTTTTATATCTTGTAATCTTAGGCATAACAGTATTAAGTGCCATTTCCGAATTTGTAATTACACAGCATCTTTCTGGCTTATTAATTCCAAAATACACAGCTTGTCCTGCATAAGTGAAAAGGAAAATAATACCCAACTGAATAAGCATTACAAGAATAAGCAAATCAGGAGATTCATATACAAAATATTCATTGTTATTCTCGTTAACGTTCATAATACAAAGTTGTAAATGAGTAACAAGGTCAGTAACGATTGTTGCCAATGAAAGAGATGTTACAATAGGCTTGCTTTTTAGTCTGCCGATAGCATATCCGCCATAGATAGACACAAGTGAAACCTCAAGAACACAGAATGTAACAAAAGTAACACCCGTTGTACGTGATAAATGAAGAAGCCATGAATACTCTGTGCTGAAAACAACAAAAAATGTCGCAATAAGCAAGATATACATTAACGATTTAATTAAAAATATAATTGTTCTTTGGGCTTTTTGTAATATATTCATAAAACAGCCTCCAAGTTTTATAACTAAGCACATTTTACTTAATTGTTGCAATAAAGTCAATAATTAAAATTAAATGTAATAATTATGTCACCTGTTCTTTTTAAGTTTACTCTTGATTTCTGCAGGGCTTAACTGTGAAAGAACAATACCTATGAAAATTAAAACACAACCTAAATACCCTCTGCCACTCATTATTTCATTAAGAAGAATAGCACCACCGATTGCACTAAAAACTGATTCAGTTGAGAAAACAATTGATGCAAATGTAGGGTCAGCGTCTCTTTGTCCTAAAATCTGACATGTATAAGCAACACCTACTGACATAATTCCGCCGTAAAGGATAGGAATCCCCGCACTCTTGATAGCAGATAATTCAATATCTTCAAGTATGAATGCAAATGCAAGGCTTAAAACACCACAAACTAAAAATTGAACTAAGCTAAATTTTAAAGGACTGATATCGTTTACATACTTATCAACAACGAGAATATGTCCTGCCCAGAAGAATGCACCGATAATAAGGACAACATCACCAATTCCAAATGTGAATTCATTACCGGTCATACAAAGGAAAAACAAGCCGACAACAGCAAAAACAGCACCAAATAAAGTAAATATGCTTGTTTTTTTACCCATTACAAATCTGATTAATGGTACTAATACAGTATAAAGTCCTGTAAGAAATCCTGCTTTACCTGCACTACCCGTAATTTCAACACCATATTGCTGTAGGGTTGATGCAATAAAAAGTACCGTACCTGCAATAACACCAGGAACAAGAATTCTTTTTATCTTTTCCTTATCAAGTTTTTCTCTTTCAAAAAGCAAAATTACAGGTATTAATGAAATTGTACCAAGCATAAAGCGAACACCATTAAAGGTAAATGCTCCTACAAATTCAGCACCTACTTTTTGAGCAACAAAGGCAAAGCCCCATATCATAGCTGTTAAAAACAAGAGAATTGTTGATTTAATTTTTGTTTTCATATATGTATCACCCTAAATGACAAGCCACGGTAAACCGTGGCTTAAAGGTTTATATTACTTTTTTTGAGTTTGATTTATTAAACAATTTTGATGTGAGAACATTAGGCTTTCTTGAATCATCACGAATAATTTCAGGAGAACCATTTCCGTCAACACAATCTTTTGTGATAATTATCTTTGAAATTGTGTGGTCAGATGGTGTTTCATACATTATATTCATAAGTGTATTTTCCATAATTCCACGAAGACCACGAGCACCTGTTTTCTTCTCAATTGTCTTTTCTGCGATAGCAATAAGAGCATCATCAGTAAATTCAAGCTCAACATTATCCATATTGAATAATGCCTTAAACTGCTTGAGAAGTGCATTTTTAGGCTCTGAAAGAATTCTGATTAAATCTTCCTTTGAAAGCTGCTTTAATGCAGTTATAACAGGAACACGACCTACAAGTTCAGGAATAAGACCGAATTTAACAAGGTCCTGTGCAATAACCTTTGAATATACATCTTCCTCCTGGAATTGTGCCTTATTCTTGATTTCAGCACCAAAACCAAGACCTGAATTACCTGCACGCTTTTCAACAATTTTTTCAATACCGTCAAAAGCGCCACCACAGATAAAGAGGATATTTGATGTATCAATCTGAATAAATTCCTGTTGAGGATGCTTTCTGCCACCCTGTGGAGGAACATTTGAAACAGTTCCTTCAAGGATTTTAAGAAGAGCCTGCTGAACGCCTTCACCACTTACATCACGAGTAATTGAAGGATTTTCACTCTTACGTGCAATCTTATCAATTTCATCAACGTAAATAATGCCACATTCTGCTTTTTCAATATCAAAATCTGCTGCCTGAATAAGTCTTAAAAGAATGTTTTCTACATCTTCACCAACATAACCTGCTTCAGTAAGAGTTGTAGCATCTGCAATAGCAAACGGAACATCAATAATCTTTGCAAGAGTCTGTGCAAGTACTGTTTTACCAACACCTGTAGGACCTAAAAGCACAACATTACTCTTTTGAATTTCAACGCCGTCATCAGAGCCATAATATATTCTTTTATAATGATTATAAACCGAGACGCTCAAAGCTTTTTTAGCCTCTTCCTGACCAACAACATATTCATCAAGCTTTGCTTTGATTTCCTGTGGTTTTGGAAGCTCTTTTTCTTCAAGTTTTACTTTTTTACCCGGTTTATTGTGACCACGCATTTCGCCATCATCGATGATACCCATACAAAGTTCAATACATTCATCGCAGATATATACACCGGGACCTGCTATAAGCTTATCAACCTGCTCCTGTGTTTTACCACAAAAGGAACATCTGACATTTCTTTCTTTATCGTTATCTCTTGCCATAATGACTCCTATTATCTCTTATAGAAAACCTTATCAACGATACCGTAATCCATTGCTTCCTGTGCTGAAAGCCAATTGTCACGCTCAGTATCAAGAGCAATCTGTTCAATTGGTTTACCTGTATTTTCTGCAAGGATTTTGTTAAGCTTTTCACGAGTTCTGAGAATATGCTCAGCAGCAATCTTAATATCAGATGCCTGACCCTGAGCACCACCTAATGGCTGGTGAATCATAATTTCGCTGTTAGGAAGTGCAAATCTCTTACCCTTTGCACCTGATGAGAGCAAAAATGCACCCATACTTGCAGCCATACCCATACAAATTGTAGAAACATCACATTTGATGTACTGCATTGTATCATAAATTGCAAGTCCTGCAGAAACTGAGCCACCCGGACTGTTAATATAAAGGCTAATATCTTTTTCGCTATCCTGTCCCTCAAGATAAAGTAACTGTGCTACAACCAAAGATGCAGTTGCATCATTTACCTCATCAGACAAAACGATAATTCTGTCATTTAAAAGTCTTGAAAAAATATCGTACTGTCTTTCCCCTCTGTTTGTCTGTTCAACAACGTATGGTACAAGTGCCATAATATTACCTCCAATCAAATTCTATAGAAAAGCATTAAAGAATTGTCCTTTTGAGTATTGGACAATTCTTCAACACTTAAACACTAATTTTATTCAGCATCTGCTGCTTTCTTTGTTGTTTTCTTTGCAGCTGGCTTTTTAGCCGGTTTTTCTTCAGCATCTTTCTTTTCAGCTGTCTTCTTTGCTGCTTTTTCTTCAGTTACCTTTGCACTGTTTTTAACGAGGTCAATTGCCTTCTTTGACTTAATGTCACCAGCAAGAGATTCAGCAGGAATTGCCTTTTTAACTGCCTCAACATCCATATTATATGTCTTTGCAAGGTTTTCATATTCAGCATTAACTTCATCATCAGTAGCTTCAATGTTTTCAGCCTTAACGATTGCTTCAATAGCGAGGCTGAGCTTTACCTGAGCTTCTGCATTTTCCTTATAGCCTTCTCTGAAAGCAGCCATTTCCATACCTGTATATGAAAGGTATGTATTAAGGTCAAGACCCTGTGACTGAAGTCTGTAATTGAAATTATCAACAATATTATCGATTTCTGCTTCAATCATAACAGCAGGAATTTCAACTTCCATACCCTTAACAACTTCTTCAAGGAGGTCGTTAACTACCTTATTGTCAGCATCAGCCTTCTTATTTTCTTCAAGCTGTGCCTTAACGCTCTTCTTAAGCTCATCAAGAGTATCAAATTCACTAACGTCCTTTGCAAACTCATCATCAAGTGCAGGAAGCTCCTTAACCTTGATTTCGTGAAGCTTAATCTTGAAAACAGCATCCTTTGATGCAAGATTTTCCTGATATTCTGCAGGGAATGTAACATTTACATCAAATTCTTCACCAATTTTGTGACCGATAATCTGGTCTTCAAAGCCAGGAATGAATGAACCACTGCCGATTACAAGCTCATATTTTTCAGCCTTACCGCCATCAAATGCTACGCCATCAACGAAGCCTTCAAAATCGATAACTGCTGTATCATTATTCTTAACTGCTCTCTTTTCAACGCTAACCATTCTTGAGTTCTGTTCCTGCATCTTAGCAAGCTCAGCCTTAACTTCGTCAGCAGCAACCTTACAAGAAGGCTTTGTAGCCTTAAGACCCTTATATTCACCAAGCTTAACTTCAGGCTTAACAGCAACCTTAAGCTTTAATACAACACCATCTTTACCGATTTCAGGTACTTCAAGGTCATAAGGAGCACCAACAACATCGAGCTTTGATTCGATGATTGCTTCGCTTACTGCTTCAGGATAAACGAGTTCAAGAGCATCCTCATAGAACACGCCCTCACCATACATCTTTTCGATGAAAGCTCTTGGAGCCTTACCTTTTCTGAATCCCTTAATCATGATGTCTTTTCTCTGCTTGAGATATGCCTTCTGAATAGCAGCCTCAAACTTTTCACCATCAATAGCGATTTCGAGTTCGAAAACGTTCTTTTCTACATTGTTTGTTGACTTTAACATTAAATATTCCTCCTGAATATCTTTATATTTTATCCCAATATTCACGATATTATATCATACAAAAAAAATAATTACAATATTTTCCTTAAGTTTTTTCTTTATTTTTCGTAAAAATAATAGTAATTTTCTATAAAAATATCATTTATTGATAAATAAAGGGCAAAAATCAAGGTAATCTGCAGAATTTAGATGAAATTTTATTCCATATTTTTCACCATTAAAAGCACCCTTAATTGCTCCGCCGTGAAGATGTCCGTAATAGCATCTTGTAATTTCATTATCAATAAGCACCTTTAATATAGGCTCACAATCACGCAAAATATTGATTGGAGGATAATGAAGGAATACTACAACCTCTCCCCCAAGCTTTTTAGCTTCATCAATTGAGCGTTGAAGCCTTGCACATTCACGAGCCATAACCTTATCAATATTTTCACTTTCTGCATCAAAAAACCAACCACGGGTACCGGCAACAGAAATATCCCCTATACGATATGCGTTGTTGTGAAGGAATTTTATGGTATCAAATCCCTTTTCCTTACAGAATTTTTCCATTTTTGTAACAGTATTCCACCAATAGTCATGATTACCTTTTGAGATGATTTTAGTACCTTTTAAATTATTGAGAAATTCAAAATCCTTTTCTGCTTCCTCAAGGCTCATTGCCCACGAAATATCACCATTGATTATAACTGTATCATCCTCCTCAATAACTCGTTGCCAATTATTTTCAAGTCTTTGGGCATAGTCATCCCAGCCCTTGAAAATATCCATGGGCTTGTCAACAGAAAAAGATAAATGAGTATCACCAATTGTGTAAACGGACATAAAGAAAATTCTCCTATGAATAATTATAAGCCTTCTTCAAAAAATAGAATTGAAAGGAGGCTATTAGAAATGGAAAAGAACAAAAAGATCACTTGCGATGCTTGTCATTGCACATACAACGATGGCAATATGAACTGCACTGCAGAAGGTATTAAAGTCGGCACACACAACGCTTGCTGTTGCGACGACACAAGATGTGCAACATTTAAAATGAAGGACAATATGTAAGTATTAAAAATTGCGGAAACCTTAAGTCAATCTACCGGTTTCCGCAAAAATTATTATGTTTTTATATGCCTAACATATCAAATACAACCTGCTTCATATCCTCTTTCTTGCTCACTCTAGTAAAGCGTGGTTCCTTACCCTTAAGAGTTGCAAGCTGCTGTGGAACAGGCTCATTTGACTTAGCGAAAAGCTCATCAACCATATCAAATTCGTTATCCGCCTTAATTTCATCTGTAATAGCAGCAAGAACACTTGCAGAGAACTTATATGGGTTAGCGGTTGAAGCGATAACAGTAGGAGTCTTATCCCCTGTATTTACTACATAATCGTCATAAACCTTAACTGCAACTGCTGTATGTGTATCGCAGAGATAATTCTTATCTTGGAATACCTTACCGATAGTTTCCTTTGTCTGTGCATCATCACAGCAACCTGCTGCAAATAATGACTTAACCTTATCAGCAACATCGGCTGAAACAGTATATTTACCATCGTTATTAAGAGATGTCATCCATTCTGCCACCTGAACATCATCTTCACCGCAAAGGTGGAAAAGAAGTCTTTCAAGGTTACTTGAAATAAGAATATCCATTGATGGTGATGTTGTGCAGAAGAAAGCTCTGTTCTTATCATAAGTACCACTTGTAAGGAAATCTGTAAGAACATTATTAGCATTTGAAGCGCAGATAAGTGTTTTTACAGGAATGCCCATTCTCTTAGCATAATAAGCAGCAAGAATATTACCAAAGTTACCTGTAGGAACAACAACGTTCATTTCTTCACCGTTCTTAAGTTCACCATTCTGAAGCATATCACAGTATGCTGATACATAGTAAACAATCTGTGGTACAAGACGTCCCCAGTTAATTGAGTTTGCAGATGAGAAAGCAAGACCGTTTTCCTTAAACTTCTTTTCAATATCCTTATCAGTGAAAATCTTCTTAACGCCACTTTGTGCATCGTCAAAGTTACCTTCAATAGCACAAACGCTTACGTTAGAGCCTTCCTGTGTTGTCATCTGAAGCTTCTGCATTGGGCTAACACCGTCGACAGGATAGAAAACAAGAATTTTTGTGTTAGGAACATCAGCAAAGCCTTCAAGTGCTGCTTTACCAGTATCACCTGAAGTAGCAACAAGGATAACAATTTCTGTATCCTTAACTGTCTTACCTGCTGAAACAGTAAGAAGGTATGGTAAAAGCTGAAGTGCCATATCCTTGAATGCACATGTAGGGCCTCTCCAAAGTTCAAGAACATTAGCTGTGTCACTTAACTTGTATAAAGGAGCAACCTTATCTGAGCTGAATTTACCAGCCTTATAAGCACCCTCAACACACATTGAAAGCTCGTCTTCTGTAAAATCAGTAAGATAAAGACGAAGCACTTCCTTTGCTCTTTCAATATATGTCATAGGAACAAGCTTTTCAATGAATTCAGGAGAAATTGCAGGAATTTCTGTAGGAACGAAAAGTCCTCCTTCTGATGAAATGCCTTTTGCGATAGCCTCTGCAGCAGTTACGCGAACAGATTTATCTCTTGTACTTGTATAAAACATTTAAAACACATCCTTTTCGTGTGGTATTTTATCATATTAATTATATATTTTCAACATCTTTTATTGACCTTTTCCGTCAAATGCACCCTCAATGTGATTAATTTTCACAGGCTCATCACCTTGGAAATACACCTCAATAATATCAAAACGAGGTTGTTTATCAATATGATGTTCCTTAAGGTACAGCTGTGATGCTGCAATAATCTTATTTCTTTTAAAGTAATCAACAGCATCTGCAGGAGAATATTTCATATTTTCACTTCGAGTTTTAACCTCAACAAATGAAATAAATTTTCTATCCTCTGCCACAATATCAATTTCACCTAATCTACAGTTATAGTGAGCACATACAACATCATATCCGTGACATCTTAAATACCGTGAAGCAATAACCTCACCAAATCTGCCAAGCAAATGCTTTTCCATTATTTCTCACCATAAAGCTTTTTAAGAAATG